>NZ_JBXWND010000004.1:0-319286 GCF_059610185.1 Ruegeria sp. YTSA108
AAACGTTCAGCTGGTTGCGTACATGATTAATACAAGCACGACGGCGAGCGGGGCTCAGTAGGGCTTCGCGTTCAGGGCTACAAACCATCCACGGGATGGTTTGCTAACCGCCCTTCATCCTTTGTGGCTTCCGTCAGGATCAGTTTGTCCAGCGTCAGATCTGAAACTGCGCGCCTCAGCCGCTCGTTCTCTTTCTGAAGCCGTTTCAGTTCCTTCAATTGATCAACACCCATTCCGCCGTACTTCTTCCGCCAGCGGTAATAGGT
Source organism: Ruegeria sp. YTSA108 (assembly GCF_059610185.1). Taxonomy (NCBI): domain Bacteria; kingdom Pseudomonadati; phylum Pseudomonadota; class Alphaproteobacteria; order Rhodobacterales; family Roseobacteraceae; genus Ruegeria; species Ruegeria sp. YTSA108. The sequence goes on from NZ_JBXWND010000004.1 coordinate 267, forward strand.
TTGCTCAACAACTCCGATCTGTCTGATCGCATCAAGACGGGACATGCCTTGACCCATCAGAACTTCAACTTGCCGTAACTTCGAGACAATCTCTTCCGGCTTCGGTCTCTTGTTTGCCATTCTAGGTCCTCCGTTTCCTAAACATAAAGGGGGACCAGTTCAGTTGGGGAGGCTCAGCGGCTGGGTTTTGCCGGTGCTGATCCGGGGATTGAGAAACAAATGCCGCTGCCCATCGGGCGCCGTGTTCGCGCCTGCTATGACGTGTTGTTGGAAGACCTTGAAGAGCATCCAGGCAGTGACGTCATTCATTTCCTGTTGCGCCGCCCAGCTCTGAAAAGCATCGTGCGCCGCATCCAAACCATGAGCAGGCACAAATACGCCGAAATCCGAGCCAACCTTGCGGACCGGAACGTGCGCCCCATGGATCTGTTGCGCTGCAAGCTTGCCTTCTTTGGCGTCAGCAAGTTCGCCCCTCGTTCGAAGCTATGGGTACGTAACACAATGTATCAGGGGGCACCGCTGATTGATGACATCGGCCAGACCTATGAAAGCTGGTTCCTGCCACTGAAACCGCAGATTGAGGAGGCACAGGCATGAAAGTATCCCGTAACGAAATGATCACCGCGCTGTCCCGCGCCTACGAAGGAGCCGTGCACGAGATCGGTGACTATGAGGAAGCTGGCCAATTGGTCACTTGGTTGCAAATGGCGGGTCTGAGCGGGTTCGACCGTATCACCCTGCCACCACTGGGCCCCCAAGGGTGGAGCGACTCCGCGGTTGGTGTTCGAAAATGACGACATCGCCGTTCTTGATGCAGGTGGCGCGGATGTCTGCGAGCACGGCTCATTGGCGGCCTATCTGATGCACTCCAAGGCCAACAAGTCGGGCTTTGCGATCATCGAACTGGCCAACTGCCGCTATCCTGGTCTAATCCTGCGAAGCCTGTCGATGGTCGCGCAGTTGGGCGTCTATATCTCAGCCTATCGGAAAGATCAGGTTGGATCACACGGAGCGAGCTTTGAAAGCGGCGCGACTTTCCCGCCTTACTGGCGATTGGATAATGCAGATGACAGAAAAGAAATCTCGACCGTCACTATCATCTGCACAAATCAGCCTGCATTGCTGGCGGACGCGGTGACACGTCAGGTGGAGCAACCCGAACTTCAGCGGTTTGAAATTTCGGCGGCGCAGCTAGCAGCCAACTATAACCAAGCTTTGGAACAGGGGATTGAGGTTGACCCCGGCCAATGGGACGCCCTGAACGCCGCCGCTTGGCCCATTCTCGTTCGCTCAGATACGCAATCCCGCTCAGGCGCCGGGCCCATGTGAGGCTTGGGATATGAGCCAGCGCTTGCTCCGTTTGCAAACAAAAAAAATGCCGCCCCGATTGGGGCGGCGTCGGACCGGAACTCGTTCAGCATGTATTCCCGGTGAATCGGCGCTGGGTCGCCAAAGAACCTTTTGACCCTGCGCGCCATGAGCCAGGGGTAGTGCACAGAGCCAAGGTCTGATGTGCGTCAATCCTGCCGGTTATGTTCGCGGTAGCTCGGACATTCTGGCAAGGATGTCCACACCCTGCTGTTTCCAGAAATGCAAAAGGTCGATGAATATCCAGTTCTCGGCCAACTTATCCCCGTCTCGCCGATAGATATCTATCACCCGAAATTCACCGGCTTTGTCAGTTGCAGGCATTCCCATGAACCCGCCAGTTGGACGGGCTGTGAAGTTCGGCCAGCCAAAAAAACCGCCATAGTGACCCTCTGCCAGGCGGCATATGTGTTTGGTTTTCGACCGGTCAGTGAAACCAGCACGGAAAGGGCCTGCATGCTGTTGGGCGTAGCGTTCGATCGTGTAGGTCGCCCCGATCCCGGATGGCCCCCACCAGATCATGTCTTCGGACCATGTGCGCCGTAGTTCGTCCTCAAGGCTGAGGCCGCTGTTCCATTGGCCCAGATCGGAGATCATAGAGTTGATGGCCGCCAGAGTCCGCTCTCCTTCCGCCGCAGGTTGCGGACCGACCATCAGGCCGTCATGGGTCATGGGCCCCGGCTGCACGAGCTGCGCGGCTGTCTGAGGCGGGAACGGCTGCAATCCGGCCTGCATCATGAAATGAGGTATGTCGAAATACATCGCCGTTTCAGTGATTTTTCCGTTTTCGACCTTGTTGAATTCGCAATAGCGCAGAAATGTCATTTTGCCGTTTGGCGAGATACCTAGCCAATCTTTGTCGAACAGCCCCATGAGATGGCCCATTGATACAACCCAGACCGAGGTGAAACCGTCCATCTCGTTTTCTCCGGCCATGAATACGTCCATACGGCGCTGCATTCGGGTCAGGCTTTGTTTCAGCGGAAGCCAGAACTGGGCACCTACGTCACTGGGGCCATGCAGTTCGTCAAAGGGATGGAATCCGCGCCACAGATAGTCATCGGCGCAATATTTCGAGATCACGTCAGGGACCGCTGATTCTTCAGCTCGGCTCAGAGCTTCATAAAGATCCAGAACAATATTTTTCTCGGCTTCGTAAGGCATATTCTTTTCTTTCAGTGCTTTACCAGGAATTGAGCGCAGGTTTTCTGTATAGTGAAACGTAGATTTGCAAACGCATGCAAAAAAAGCTTGCCTGATGTTCCATCAGATGTCTATGCTCTTGCAAACGTATGCACGACAAGTGCACATGGGAGGACAGAATGGCCGAAATTCAACTTCGCAGTGTTGGGAAACGTTGGGGATCGTTTGTGGGGGTGGATAATTTCGACCTGACTATTGCCGATAAAGAGTTTCTGGTTCTTCTTGGCCCATCAGGCTGTGGCAAGACGACGACCATGCGCATGATTGCGGGTTTGGAGGACGCCAGCGAGGGCGACATTCTGATAGATGGCGAGCGTGTCAATGACATGGAGCCCAAGGACCGCGATGTCGCCATGGTGTTTCAGTCCTACGCGCTCTATCCGAACATGAATGTTTATGAGAATATCCGGTTCCCGCTGAAGGTACGCGGCATCGACCCTTCCACACATGACGAAAAAGTGCGCCGCGCTTCGGCCATGGTCGAACTGGATGACTTTCTGCATCGCAAACCGGCAGAGCTGTCGGGCGGCCAGCGTCAGCGCGTCGCTTTGGCCCGCGCCATTGTTCGCGAGCCAAATGTCTTTCTGATGGACGAACCGCTGTCAAACCTTGACGCCAAGCTGCGTGTTTCGACGCGCGCGCAGATCAAGAACCTCAGCCACGAGCTTGCCGTGACCACGATCTACGTGACTCATGACCAGATCGAAGCGATGACTCTTGCAGATCGTGTGGTGATCATGAAGCAGGGTATCGTGCAGCAGGTTGGCTCTCCGACCGATATTTACGATGCACCCGCAAACACTTTTGTGGCCAGCTTTATTGGCAATCCGGCAATGAACCTTATCGATGGTCAGGTTCAGGATGGGGTGTTTCGGGCTCAGAACACTGAGGTGCATGGGCTGAATGCGTCGGACGGCCCGATTACGCTGGGCTTTCGCGCCGAGGACGCCAATGTCGTGGAAAGCGGCGGCGAGATTAACGGGCCCATCTACACGCAGGAGCTTTTGGGCGACAGCACGATGGTCTCGGTTCGGATCGGTGGCGCGCTGGTTTCGGTCAAAGCCGACAAAACCTATCGCGCTGAAATCGATGATCAGGTTTCAATCCATATCCACACCGATCACTGCCACTTGTTTGATGCGCAAACCGGAACGCGTTTGGAGCGCTGAACAGAAAATCCAAACCCGCATTGCCGGGTTTAACGCAGGTGCAGACTTCGAAGATGCACCCATCTACCTAGGGAGGAATACAAATGTTTCTGAAGAAAATTGCATTGGCTGGGTCCTTGGCCGCCTTTGCCGCCAGCGCAGGTTATGCCTGTGAAATTAGCGGGCGCGTGAATATCGTCGGTAACGAATTTGCGGCCATTCAGGCCGTCGCAACCGGCGCGAAAGAATGCACAGGCGCATCGGTCGATTCAAACCTGACCTCCGAGCACCAGACCATCAACGTGGCTGGTCTGTCCGGAAACCCGTCTGAATACACCAGTGCCATCATCGCCAACAGCTCGATCGTGGCGTTGATGAACGAAGATGTTATTCGGCCGCTCAACGATCTGGTGGAACAGCATGGTCAGGACCTGCAGCCAGGTCAGTTGATCAAGATTGGTGATGACATTATGGCCGTGGCGTTCATGGCGAATGCTCAGCACCTGATGTATCGCAAGGACGTGTTGGAACAGGCCGGTGTCGAAGTGCCGACAACCTATGAAGAATTGCTCGAAGCGGCCAAAGCCATTCGCGAGCAGGGCATCATGCAAAACCCGGTTGGCGGCGCCTATGCGTCGGGTTGGAATCTGGCACAGGAATTCAACAACATTTTTCTTGGCTATAGCGGCAGCCACTTCAAAGCCGGAACAGCTGAGCCCAACGTGAATTCTGAGGCTGGTGTCAATGCGCTGAACATGATGAAGGCTTTGTCGGAATACATGAACCCCGACTTCCTGACCCACGATTCCAATGCCACTAATGCCGAATACCGTGCTGGTAACGTTGCAATCATGAACATGTGGGGTTCACGGGCATCACAGCAAACCACGACCGAAGGCGTGCTTCAGGAAGTGATCGACGGTCATGCGATCGGCGCACCACTGACAGTCGGCGGCGGCTCGACGCCGGCATCGACCCTGTGGTGGGACGGCTGGACCGTCGGCAAGAACATCTCGGATGAAGAAGCCGAGGCTACGTTCATCGCGATGAAACACGGTATCCGTCCTGACATGCTGAACGATGAAACCACGCCGCTGGCGGTATGGTTGATCGAAGGCTACGAGCCTGGTGCGGACGCCGAAGGCGTGTTTGAGGCGGCCAAAATGGGCACACCGCCTTATCCGATGTTGCCTTACATGGGCCTGATGCACAGCGCGCTAGGCAATGAACTTTCAGACTTCATGCAAGGCAAGGAAAGCGCTGAGCAGGCGCTGGCCGATGTCGAAGCCGCATATCGCGCCGCTGCCATCGAACAAGGTTTCCTCCAGTAGGGCCTGACTCGTGCGGGCGTCTGTAAGGGCCGCCCGCACAAACCAATTCACGTGGGGATTGCGACATGCGCCATAAGACCTTCCTGTGGTTCTTCCTGCCCACCGGGCTTGCGATGCTGCTGTTCATCGCGATGCCGATAGTCTCGGTGGTGACCCAATCCATTTTCGCGCCTCATCCGGCCGTTTTGTTAGAGGTCGAAAGCTGCACCCCCCTGATCGGCTGCACGACAGAGACCACGATTGATCAAGAGGCAACAGCCGCCCTTCGCGCCGAGAAACCACTGGGCCGATTTGTCGGATTGGACATTTACCTGGACCGTGGCCACCTGGCGATCCAGGAAATTGGACAGATCTGGGCTGCGAATGAAACCTGGGGCGGTTTCTTCTCAAAGATCGGTAATTTGCCCTTTTACAGGGCAATGGCTTTTACGCTGACCTTCACGTTTGTTGTGACGCCGCTCACAATCATTTTGGGGCTGGTGATTGCGCTGGCAATCAACTCCCTGCACCGAAATCTCAAAGGGCTGCTGATCTTCTTTTCGCTTCTGCCGATGATCGTCACTCCGTTGATTGGCTCGCTTATCCTGTTCTGGATGATTGACAGCCGCGGGGTCATCGGCAACGCCCTAGTATATCTGGCCGGGGATCCGGATTTTAGCCTGAAGGCCTCAACCGGGCTGATGTGGGTGGCGCTGATGGTTTATGGAGTTTGGCACGCCGCTCCATTTGCATTTGTCGTGTTCTATGCGGGGTTGCAAACATTGCCCCAGGATCAAATCGAGGCCGCCCAGATAGACGGGGCAACCCGCTGGCAACAGGTTAAGTTCGTGGTCGTTCCTCATCTCATGCCACTGGTCACATTTGTTGCGTTGATTCAGTTGATGGACAACTTCAAGGTGTTTGAACCGATAATCGGGTTCAGCGCAGGTGCGCACGCACAATCCCTTAGTACATTCATCTTCAACGACTTAGGCGGTGAAACCCGGCAGCTTTCTTCCGCGGCCGCGACCTCTGTGATCACGATAATCGGAGTCGCCATTCTGCTGTCACCGGTGCTTGTCCGCACCTGGCGCGACTTCAAAGGAGCAAGATAATATGGCCAGCCGCGCACAAAGAATGCCTAGAAGTCTCCGGATCGCCACGTCCTTATTTGTGATCCTATGGTTCGTTCTGGCCGCTTTCCCGTTCCTCTGGACGGTCTGGGGTTCGTTCAAGGTAGAGTTGGATTTCTTTTCGATCGCCGACTGGACCAATGCCATCACCGGAGCACGGACCGAAGCCGTCTATGGCTCGCCCTTCACAACCACAGGGTACGAGGGCGCCTGGATACAGGAAGAATTCTGGCGGAATGTTCTCAACACGGGGATCATCTGTTTCTTTGTTGTCACCATCTCGCTCACAATCGGAACGCTGGGGGGCTATGCCCTGTCCCGGTCGACCTACAACTATACGTTCTGGCTATTGATCACGGCACTTATCTTCCGGGCTATGCCACCGATTACGCTGGTCTCGGGATATTTGCTGCCTTTCTTCGAATGGAACATCTGGGGGATCCTTCCAACCACGATCATCGTGCTTGTGGCGATAAACCAGCCGTTCACTCTGTGGATGCTGCATTCTTTCTTTAAGAACATCCCAAGCGAGCTGGATGAAAGTGCCAAGGTCGACGGATGCAACCAGTTCCAGGCATTTCGTCGGGTGATCATTCCGGTGATGTGGCCAGGGGTGATCACCACCGGGCTGTTCTCGTTCCTGCTGGCCTATAACGATTTTGCCGTCGGGGCGATGCTTCTGTCCGAAAGCAACCGCACGATGGTGCCTGCCATTGCCGCGTTTCTTGGTACAACGCAGACCGAAGGTAACGTGATGTTCGCGGTTGCGGCTGTGGTTTCAGCCACAGTTCCACTGTTCATTCTGGTCATGTTCTTCCAGCGACAGATTGTGGGCGGTCTGACGGCCGGGGCTGTGAAAGGCTAACTCTGATGGGACGCACTCATCCTCAGTCCGTATCTGCCCATGCGCATACTGCCAGACTGAATGTGGCTGCGCGCAGGACCCGGCGGCCGGGACGAATTCCATTTGCTTTGATGCGCGCGGGACCTTGCGGGGCGCTTCTCCGAACACGCCCCGAACAGACCCCATTGAGACAGAGAAGATGAAAAACCTCGACCGTAAACCCTTTCTGAGATTCACCGAAGCACAACGCCATCCTGGCAACTTCCGGCCGGCATTTGACGCTTTCTTCGCCCCCGGTGCACATGTCAACGTGGTGCATCCCTTCAATGAGGTCGCGGGCGGCCTCGGGCTGCACGATCACGTCATCGCCCCGCTCGCCGCTGCCTTCGACGGGCTTTTTCGGCGCGATGACATCGTCATGGCCGGCGAATTTGACGGGCAGGACTGGATCAGCGCCACCGGCTATTTCGTTGGTCGGTTCTCGCGCGACTGGCTTGGCATCCGGGCCACAGGCGAGCTTGCCTATCTGCGCTTTGGCGAGTTCCACCGGATGCAGGACGGCAAGGCGGTGGAAAGCTATATCTTCCTCGATATTCCAGAGCTGATGCTGGCCGCTGGACAATGGCCGATCCCCGACAGCCCGGGCAAGACCCGCGGCTTCACCGGCATGATTCAGGGCCCTGCCAGCCATGATGGCATCTTGACCACTCCGCAGGATCCTGCCGAGGGTGCCAAGAGCTATCATATGGTCACAGAAATGCTGGCCGGGCTTGCTACCGAGAACGAGGCTTGGCGCCCCTACTGGCATGACAACATGGTCTGGTACGGCCCCGGCGCCTTCGGTTCTTTCGTCGGGATCGAGAGTTTTGCCAGCTTCCAGGTGCCTTTCGAAGCCACCTTTGAAGGCTGGTCCGGCGGCACTGCGGGCAACGGTATGACGGCGCATTTCACCCGCTATGGCGAAGGTAACTACGTATGCTCGGGCGGTTGGCCCTCGTTAACTGGCGTCCAGGTGAAACCTTTCCTCGGCCAGTCCGCAAGTGGCAAACGCGTCTTCATGCGGGTCTGCGACTGGTGGCGCCGCGAGGACGATCTGCTGGTCGAAAACTGGGTTTTTGTCGATGTCCCGCATGTGCTGTTGCAACTGGGCTATGACCTCTTTGCTGAAATCGCCGAGCAGGCTGCATGAGCTGCTCTGCCAGACATAACGCCGTTGCGCGCCATCCGGCGCTCAACCGGATGCCAAGGGATTTTCTGACGGCGGATTAATCCTCGCCCTCCACACAGAAGACCCCTTGGTAACCATAAAAGGAAGAGAAACATGAAGGGCTCCCGCCCCGAACAGGCCGTGCTGACACGTGACACGGACATGAGCAAAACCGACGAGACCCGCGCCGTGATCGAGGGGATGGTCGATGGTTTGAACGACCACCGTATCGAAGACATCGGCGAATTCTTCGCCGAAGGGTTCCGCTGGCTTGGCAACCAGGGTTGCGGCACCAAGACGGGCCTGAAGGAATTCCAGGAAAACTGGCAACGCCCGTTCCAGGCTGCGTTTTCCGACAAGACCTGCATCGACGAGGCCCGGCTTTATATGGGCGAGTGGGCGGCAGCTTTTGGCCGCCAGGAAGCAACCCATTCTGGCGAATTTCTGGGGATTGCGCCCACCGGCAAGCGCGTCGAGATCCGTTACATGGATTTCTGGAAAGTTGTCGACGGCAAGATCGTCGACAACTGGGTGAATGTCGATTTTGCCCATGTCGCCTCGCAGCTTGGAGTCGATCTGTTCCAGGGCAAAGGGTGGGAAACATTTGACCGGGGAGAAGAAATTCCGCCCCGGCCCGAAAATTGAGGATTAGGACAATGGCTATCGAATATCTGAAAAGCGGCAAACCCGAGGCCGACCGGGCCGAAGATGACGCCAAAACCCGCGCTGTCGTTGAAGCGACGCTGAAAGACATCGAAACCCGAGGTGATGCGGCAGTGCGTGATCTGTCGGAAAAGTTTGATAATTACTCGCCGGAAAGTTTCCGCCTGAGCCAGAAACAGATCGACGAGCTGATCGCCTCATTGACCGAACGCGAGCTGGCCGACATCAAGTTCGCTCAGAAACAGGTGATAAACTTCGCCCAGGCGCAGCGCGACTCAATGCTGGATATCGAGGTTGAAACCTTGCCGGGCGTCATCCTCGGCCACAAGAACATTCCGGTGCAGTCTGTTGGCTGTTATGTTCCTGGCGGTAAATTCCCGATGGTTGCGTCGGCGCATATGTCGGTTGCGACCGCTAAAGTCGCGGGTGTGCCTCGCATCATCGCCTGCACGCCGCCGTTTCAGGGCAAGCCCAATGCGGCCGTGATCGCTGCCATGTATCTGGGTGGGGCGCATGAGATCTATGTCATGGGTGGTATCCAAGCGATTGGTGCCATGGCGATCGGTACGGAAACCATTGATCCGGTCCACATGCTGGTCGGCCCCGGGAACGCCTTTGTGGCAGAAGCCAAACGGCAGCTCTTTGGTCGCGTTGGCATCGACCTTTTTGCGGGCCCGACCGAGACCATGGTCATTGCCGACGAAACCGCTGCCGATGCCGAACTTTGTGCGACCGACTTGTTGGGGCAGGCCGAGCATGGCTACAACAGCCCCTGTGTTCTGGTCACCAACTCGCGCAAGCTGGCCGAAGAAACGCTGAGCGAGATCGACCGTATCCTCGGTATCCTGCCTACCGCCGGAACCGCAAAAGTCAGCTGGGAGGAGTATGGGGAAGTCATTGTCTGCGACACTTATGACGAAATGCTGCAAGTTGCCGATGATATCGCCTCTGAGCATGTGCAGGTGATGACCGACCGTGACGACTGGTTCCTGGAAAACATGACCAGCTATGGCGCGCTGTTTCTTGGGGCGCGGACCAATGTTGCAAACGGTGATAAGGTGATCGGCACGAACCACACGCTGCCGACCAAAAAGGCCGGACGTTATACCGGCGGCTTGTGGGTCGGCAAGTTCATGAAAACTCACAGCTACCAGAAGGTTGTTACTGACGAGGCTGCGGCAATGATCGGCGAATACGGCTCACGCCTGTGTATGCTGGAAGGCTTTGTCGGCCATGCCGAGCAATGCAATATTCGCGTCCGGCGTTATGGGGGCATCAACGTACCTTACGGCGAAGGTGCGGCTTATCGCGAGGCTGCAGACGCGTCCTCATAAGAGTGAGGTCATTGCTGCAGAACTTGCGCTTGGGGTTTGCCCGGGCACCACGGGTTTTGAAAGAAAAGCAGATAACACAATGCGAGATTTCGCAATGGACACACATTCTACCCATAAGGCCCTGATCGCGCCATTGCGCGAAGCCATGTATAACTTTGACGAAACCGGCGTCCGAGCTGCACTGCAGGCGGTGATTGCGCCCGATGCCGTCATCCACATGCCCCATCCATTCGGCGACCTGACCGGGCCGCAGGAACTCTATCATGCCTGCTACACACCGCTTTTGAAATCCATGCCCGATCTGGAACGCCGGGATTGGATTGTGATGGGCGGGCCGACGCAACATGGTGATGATTGGGTCTGCTGTGGCGGCCACTACGTAGGCACCTTCGTCGCCCCTTGGTTGGACATCCCGCCGACCGGGCATCTGACCCATATGCGGTTCCACGAATTCTACCGCTTTGAAAATCGCAAAGTTGTCGAAATCCAGGCACTCTGGGACATTCCCGAAGTGATGATGCAGGCGAAGGCCTGGCCGATGGCCCCGTCTTTGGGGCAGGAGTTCTGTATTCCCGGCCCGGCGACGCTGGACGGTATCGTGCGGGGCCCCTGGGATGAGGCAAAATCGAAGGCCTCCTGCGACCATATCGTTTCCATGCTTGAACATCTGGAAAAGCATCCCAGTCAGGGTGGCCCCGAAGTGATGGAGATGGAAAGGTTCTGGCATCCGCGCATGAACTGGTACGGCCCCGCTGGGATCGGCACCGGGCGCGGCATTGCAGGGTTTCGCAACTGGCACCAGATCCCTTTCCTAGGTGGCATGCCGGACCGAGGCAAATACGCCGACGAGATCACCTTTCATTTCTTTGGTGACGGTGATTATGCAGCTGTTACCGGCTGGCCGGACATGATCCAGACCATCACTCATGACGGCTGGATGGGTATCGCCCCTTCTGGCCAGCGCATCACTATGAGATCGTTGGATTTCTGGCGATTGGAAGATGGCCTGATCCGGGAGAACTGGGTGTTGGTCGACCTGCTGGACGTGTACCGGCAACTGGGCGTAGATGTCTTTGCCCGCCTGCGCGAATTCAACAAAGCGCGTGTCGCAGGTGAAATTCCATACCCAGTCGGCGAGGTCTGATATGCTCAATTTTCCCAGTACCCCTAGTTTCAGTCTAGGCGGCAAACGTGCGCTAGTCGCCGGGGCATCGTCGGGCATAGGTCTGGCCTGCGCCGTAGCGCTGGCAGAGCATGGGGCCGAGGTCACATTGGCGGCGCGCCGCGCAAGTGCGTTACAAGAGATAGCCGATCAGATGACTGCCAGGGGATGGTCTGCCAAGGTGCTTGAGATGGATGTCACCGATGTCGCAGGAACTGCCGCGGCTGTCGCCGAAAACGGGCCGTTTGACATCCTTTTGAACTCGGCAGGGTTTGCACGTCATAGCAAGGCGGTCGAAACGGTGCCCGAAGATTTTGACTTGGTCATGAACGTCAATGTCCGGGGGGCCTATTTCCTAACCCAAGCCGTTGCCAAAGGGTTGCTTGAGGCCGGGCGTCCCGGATCGCTGATAAATATCTCAAGCCAGATGGGCCATGTCGGCGGGCAGGAACGCGCGGTCTATTGCGCCTCCAAGTTTGCGGTCGAGGGCTTTACCAAGGCGATGGCGCTGGAATTCGGGCCCGCAAAGATCCGTGTCAACACGATTTGCCCGACTTTCATCCTGACGGATTTGTCCCGGCCTACATTCGCGGACCCGACCAAACGGGCCTGGATTTTGGACAAGATCAAGCTGGGCCGCCCGGGAGAGATTGAGGATATTATGGGCGCGGTAGTGTACCTGGCATCAGAGGCGTCGGCTTTGGTTACAGGAACAGCAATGTTGGTGGACGGAGGCTGGACGGCAGACTGATGGTTACTCAGAAGGTTACATCGTTGGACGTTGCCCGGCTGGCCGGGGTCAGCCAATCCGCCGTTAGCCGGGTCTTTACGCCTGGTGCATCTGCCTCGCAAAAAACGGTCGCGAAAGTGCGCAAGGCAGCGGATGAGCTGGGATATCGGCCAAATTTTCTGGCCCGTGCGGTGGTCTCGGGCAAAAGCCGGATCATTGGACTTGTGGTCGCCTATCTGAACAATCAGTTCTATCCTGAAGCGTTGGAAAAGCTGACAAACAAGTTGCAAGAGCGCGGCTACCACGTGCTGGTCTTCATGGCGTCGCATCAAGCCGGCAACATAGACAACGTGATCGAAGAAATACTGGATTTTCAGGTTGATGGGATTATCGCGGCTTCGGTGGCTTTGTCGTCGGATCTGTCGGATCGTTGTCTGGCTGCCGGTGTGCCGATGGTGCTGTTTAACCGGGTTCAGGACGACCCGGCCATGTCGGCGGTCACCTCGGACAATATCGCGGGTGGGCGCAAGGCTGCCGAATTCCTTTTGGCCGGGGGGCATAAAAAGATCGGGTACATCGCCGGTTGGGAAGGCGCGTCGACCCAGCGCGACCGCGAAGCAGGTTTCAGGGCCGCCTTGCATGATGCGGGGGCGGAACTGCATGCGCGCGGCGTTGGGAACTTCACCAGCGAACAGTCGCGGGCGGCAACGCTTGAGATGTTTGCTTCGGACCCGCCCGACGCCGTTTTTGTGGCCAATGACCACATGGCTATTGCAGTGATGGACACCCTCAGATTCGAGTTGGGCCTAAGGATTCCCGAAGATGTTTCGGTTGTCGGATATGACGATGTGGCCGTTGCAGCATGGCCAACATATAGCCTGACCACTGTACGACAGCCTGCAAACCGTATGGTTGCCGAAACCGTGGACATTTTGCTGAGCAAAATCGAAGGGCCCGATGTTGGTCCGCACCGATTGGAAATAGATGGACCGCTGATTGTTCGCGGTTCTGCACGTATACCTGAAGGATGGAAGACATGAAGGGATTTGACCCGAAATTCAAAGATTTCCCTGACTATATTATTGGGATCACAAAAGAAATCTGGGAAGATCGGGGCATTGCCACGCTGCACCATTACTATGCACCCGATATCGTGGTTCGATCCCCGGGGTCAGTTGTCGTTGGCAATCAGGGCGTCATTGCCGCTACCATGGCAACGCTTGCCGAGTTCCCCGACCGCACATTGCTGGGTGAGGATGTGATTTGGTCCGGCACACCGGAAAATGGCATGCTGTCCTCGCACAGGCTTTTGTCGACTGCGACCCATCTGGGCGGCGGTGTCTATGGGAAGGCTACCGGGAAAAAGCTGGTCTACCGTATCCTTGCTGACTGTCACGCCATAAACAACCAGATCAACGATGAATGGCTGATCCGCGACCAGGGTGCGATTGTCCAACAGATGGGTTGGGACCCAAAAGAATATGCCCGCGATCTGATCGCCCGCGAAGGCGGCCCAGAGGCTTGCGCCCAGCCTTACACGCCGGCGAATGATCAGCCTGGACCTTACAAAGGGCGTGGTAATGACAATGAATGGGGTCAGAAATACGCCGACATTCTGAACCGGGTCATGTCTGCAGACCTGAGCGTGATCAGTGCCGAGTATGACCGCGCAGTGCAATCGGAATATCCGCGCGGCACGACTGGTCACAGCTGGGCTCCGGTCGATCGCTTTTGGATGGGACTTCGCGCCTCTTTCCCGAATGCCGAGTTCAAAATTCAACATCAGATCGGTCGCGATGACCCAATGATGCCGCCCCGCGCCGCGATCCGCTGGTCGCTGCATGGCAAGCATGATGGATGGGGTGTGTTCGGCACGCCGACGGGGGCCGAGGTCTTTGTGCTGGGTATCAGCCACGCCGAATTCGGCCCCTGGGGCCTGCGCCGTGAATACACTCTGTTTGATGAAACGTCGGTCTGGAAACAGATCCTTTTGAAAACCGGTGATCTGTAAAATGTCGCATCGTCTCTCAAATCTGGAGGCTGGGCAGGCCCTGCGGCTTTTTCACGCCCACCGGGCCAGCCTGCGTGCCCGGCGACTGAACAACCGCCCGCCTGGTTTCGGAGTTTGACCGCAGCGAACTCCAACCAAAAGGAAGACTGAAATGAGTACCATCCAAAGCCGCATCGTCCGTTATGGCGAATTGAAACCCTGTAAAACCGCGTTCATCGACGCCCATACCCCGGGGTCAGATCAAAAGGAAAACTTCACCATCATCGGCGGGGGCGTATCTGAAAGCCCCGACCAGCATGTCCACATCACCGACAAGATTGGTTTCAACATCGGTGCCGCAGGCCAACCGCCGAGATGCCGGAACTCTCTGCATAGCCACACCACGGCCGAAGTGTTCTTTGTCGCCAAAGGCCGTTGGCGGTTCTTCTGGGGCAGATACGGATCGGCTGGTGAGTTCATTGCCGAAGAAGGAGACATCTTCAACATCCCGACCGGTATCTTCCGCGGGTTTGAAAATGTGGGGCAGGACTATGGGATGATCATGGCGGTCCTTGGTGGTGACGATGCCGGGGGCGGGGTCACCTGGGCGCCGCAGGTTATTCAGGATGCGCAGGCCCATGGCTTGATGCTGGGAAACAATGGGGTTCTTTACGACAGCAAAAAAGGGGCAACGCTGCCGCATAACGTACAGCCCATGCCCTTGCTGACTGAAGAGCAGTTGAAAGCCTATCCCGAGGTCCCCGTCGAAAATGTGATTGGCAATTACGTGGCCCGCTATTGGGATTTGATGGCGCTGTCATCAAACAAGCCTGCCGTTGTGATCGGTGAAAACGGCCTGATCAAAGACAAGCCGGGTTTCGAGGTTGATTTCCTTGGTCGCGGCTCGTGCGTGTCTGATCCGGTCAAAGCCGAAAAGCCTGTGGTCTTGATGCCGGCCAGTGGCCACTGGCGGATTACGATTGAGGATGTCGAAACAACCCTGACAAATGGGGATACCGCACTGGTTCTGCCCGGCGAAAGCTATGGCGTCACGCCTTCGATGACCGGTGACGCGGGGCTCTATCGCGTTACCGCAACCGAAGATCCGGCAGGTACAACTTGGACAGGTGCATGAAACAAACTGCGCTGCCTTCCGGGCGGCGCAGATTAGACTTGCAGAGGGAGAAGAAGGAATGACCCGCATTTCAACCACACATGTAGGGAGCCTTCCGCGTAGTCAGGAGGTCGTGGATTTCATCTTTGCGCGCGAGCGTGCAGAGCCATTTGACGCGGATGCGTTTGATGCCTGTATGACCTCGGCCGTGTCCGAGACAGTGCGCAAACAGGTCGAAGCCGGGGTCGATATCGTATCGGATGGCGAGACATCGAAGATCTCATACGCCACCTATGTCAAAGACCGCTATACCGGCTTTGACGGGGACAGCCCGCGCAACGCGCCAGCGGATCTGAAGATGTTTCCCGGCTTCCTGAAACGTCTGGCTGATGATGGCGGTACGCCACAATATGCGCGCCCAATGTGTGTGGGTGAGGTGCGGTCAAAAGGGCAAGGTGAACTGCAAAAAGACATCGACAACCTCAAGGTCGCCATGGCCGCGCATGGTGTCGAGCGTGGTTTTATGAACGCGGCCAGCCCGGGTGTCATCTCGCTGTTTCTGCAAAATGATTTCTACCCCACGCGTGAAGCCTATCTGGCTGCACTCGCCGATGCGATGAAGCAAGAGTACGAAACCATTGTGGGGGCCGGTCTGGATCTACAGCTGGATTGCCCCGACCTGGCCTTGTCTCGCCATATGCTGTTCTCTGACCTTTCGGACGAAGAATTTGTCAAAGTCGCCAATTTGCATGTTGAGGCCCTGAACCACGCATTGCAGGACGTTCCCGCTGACAAGGTGCGCGTCCATATTTGCTGGGGCAATTACGAAGGACCGCATTGTTGCGACATTGGAATGGACAAAGTGTTCGGCACGCTGATGTCGACCAAATCCCGCTATGTCCTGTTCGAAACCTCGAACCCCCGTCATGCGCATGAATGGACAGTGTTCCGTGACCGCAAAGCCGAAATACCAGAGGACAAAGTGCTTGTACCTGGCGTTGTCGACACTACGACAAATTTTGTCGAACATCCGGAACTGGTCGCCCAACGTATTGAACGGTTTTCGAATATTGTTGGCGGCGAAAGAGTGATCGCGGGCTCGGATTGCGGATTTGGCACTTTTGCCGGATTTGGTGCGGTTGATCCTGATATCGCCTTTGCCAAGCTTGGATCTCTGGCCGACGGGGCTGCATTGGTCACATGAAACCACTTGTAATGTTGCCCGGCATGATGTGCGACGCCCGGCTTTTTGCCCCGCAGATCGCGGCGCTTTCGAGCAGCAATCCTGTCCTCTACGCGCCGATTGGGGGGCATGACACGGTGCAGGCTTTGGCCGCCGAAGTGTTGTCTTATGCGCCCCCGCGCTTTGTCCTTGCGGGTCTGTCCATGGGTGGCATCGTTGCGATGGAAATAATCCGGCAGCAACCGCAGCGCGTCGTCAGCGTGGCGCTGATGGATACCAACCACTTGGCCGAACGGGATGACGTCAAAGCCAAGCGTGGTCCACAAATCGCTTCTGTGTCCAGTGGGGGCTTGGGCCGGGTCATGGCCGAGGAGATGAAACCGAATTACCTGACCGATGGCCCGAACCGCGAGGCAATTCTGAACCTGTGCATGGATATGGCCTTGGGTCTTGGACCGGATGTTTTTATCAACCAGTCCAAAGCATTGCGAGATCGCCCTGACCAAAGCGATACCTTGCGCGGTTATACCGGGCAGGCCCTGATCCTGTGCGGGAAAGATGATGCTCTGTGCCCGGTTTCGCGACACGCTTTGATGCATGAACTTCTCACGAATAGCCGTTTCGAGGTCATCGAACAGGCGGGGCATTTGCCTACACTTGAACAACCCGAACGGACGACAGCGGCTCTGTGCCGTTGGCTGGAGGCACTATGAAAAAACCCTTCCTGGATCTTTTGAAATCCGTCGACACCCCCACCGTTTGCAATGCGATCGAAGTGGCGCAAGGCAAGCGTGGGTTTGACAATTTCACGCGGGGCACAATGCTGTGCTCGGATCCCGATGCGGGGGCAATGGTCGGTTATGCCAGAACGGCAAAAATCGCGGCGGTGAACCCTCCCGAAGACCCTCCCGAAGTGATCCGTCAGCGCCGGATGGATTACTACCGGCATATGGCAACGGGCACAGGCCCGGCTGTCACGGTTGTCGAAGATTTGGATTTCCCGGACTGCATCGGTGCTTACTGGGGTGAGATCAATACCACGGTCCACAAAGGGTTTGGCATCAGCGGTGCGTTGACCAACGGCGTGATGCGGGATCTGGGCGATTTGCCGGATGGGTTTCCGGTTGTGGCGGGCTCGGTCGGTCCAAGCCACGGGTTCGTGCATGTCAAAGAGGTGGGCACTCCGGTGACCATCTTCAGCCTCTCGATCAAGGACGGGGACCTGGTGCATGCGGACCGGCACGGCGCTTTGGTGATCCCGCCCGAAGTGGTGGACAGCCTGGAACAGGCGATCCGCAAATTGCTTGAAACCGAAAAGCTTATTCTTGGCCCAGCACGCGCGTCAGAGTTCGATTTTGAGGTCTTTGAACAAGCATGGGCTGCGTTCGAATCCTCGCGCACGTAGTGCAGCAACAACCGCGCGGCCCAGCCATAGACTAACCCGGCAGCGAGCCGATGTGATCCTGAATAGGCCCGTCACCGGCGATGGCGATTGTGTCGGAAATCACGGCTGGATCACACCCATCTCATGCCCAAATCCGACAGATGCCTCTGAACCCGTCCAGGATAGTCCGAGACGATGGCATCGACACCCAGATCAATCATCCTGCTGATATCCGCCGGTTCATTGACCGTCCATACGGCTACGCAAAGCCCAAGTTCTTTGGCAAGCGCGACGTCCTCAGAAATCACATCTGCGAAATACGGACACCAAAGCGCGCCGCCCGCTTGCTTGACCATTTGCGGGATTTTTTCGCTTTGGCCTCGAAAGTCCGGACAAACGGCCTTGGAGGAATCCTCGCCAAGGTCATCGGCATTTTCGGGAAGCTGCGTCAGGTAAGATGACGGCATGTCAGGTGCCTGCCGCTGACAGACTTCCAACAGGGTCCAGTCAAAGCTGTGCAGCAACACGCGATCGGATAGGCCAGCGGCCCGAACCTGCTGTACCACGCATGTGACAAAGCGGTCCAGATAGGCCGCGTCATGGGCCAGATCCGGATCGGATTTCAGTTCGAGCATCAGATTGGCTTCGCCGTATTCCGGCCGATTGATCAGATCCAGCAGATCCTGCAGCTTTGGCACGCGAACACCGTCCAGTTGGGCCTGATCGGGGAACCGTCGACCATAATCCGAGTGTCCGTCCAAGCGCCCGATTTCGAACTGTTGAATCTGGTTGAAGGACAGGGATGAGACTTTGGGTTCTTTTCCGGTCAAAAACTGACCGCTGGCATCCCGAAAGGTCGGCGCATGCAGCCGATGGTTATGGGTTATGACGGGCACATCATCCGCCGTCAGCACCACGTCAAACTCAAGAAGCGGAACCCCGATGGACAGCGTAAAATCAAAACCGATCATGCTGTTTTCGGGCAGGACGCCGCGTGCCCCCCGGTGCCCTACTACACGGATCAGGTTTTTACCGCCGCGAAACGCCTCGACCTGCGGGAAAAGCATCAGCCCTCGAGCCTTATGCCAGAGGCCGGGTCAAACAGATGCATATGCTCTGGCGCAACAGAAAAACGCATATTGGGATGACGGCCTTCGATCGGATGAACACCCGGAAGGCTGATCGTGATTGCCGCGCTAGTGCCTGACACCTGACCGTGCAGCAAAGTATTCGCCCCCAGCGGTTCGGCTATCTGAACTACGACATCAAAGGGCCCGTTTTCATCAAGGAACAGATGCTCTGGCCGTATGCCCAATCTGAACGGGCCATCGGGCCCGCCTGATGGGCCAATCTCGGTATCGTTGATCCTGATCTTTCCGCCCTGGCGCTCTGCGTCAAAGGTATTCATCGCCGGGCTGCCGATGAATTGCGCAGCGAACAGCGTCCGCGGCGTCTCATAGACCTCAAGCGGGGTGCCGATCTGTTCTGCAACACCACCGTTCATCACGATCATCCTGTCGGCCATGGTCATGGCCTCTACCTGATCATGGGTCACGTATAACGAAGTGATACCCAGCTTTTCTTGCAGTTCGCGGATTTCCAGGCGCATCTGGACACGCAGCTTTGCATCCAGGTTTGAGAGCGGCTCATCAAACAGGAACACGGCAGGTTCGCGGACAATAGCGCGGCCCATGGCAACCCTTTGGCGTTGACCGCCTGAAAGCTGACGGGGCTTGCGGTCAAGCAGCGGCTCAAGCTGCAACAGCTTAGCGGCCGCGGTCACCTTCTGGTCAATCTGAGCCTTGGGCAATCCGGCGATTTTCAGACCATAGCCCATGTTCTGGCGTACCGACATATGGGGGTACAGAGCATAGTTCTGGAACACCATCGCAATGTCCCGGTCCATCGGCTCCTTGTCATTGGCGCGCTCTTCGCCAATCCGGATTTCGCCGGATGTCACAGTCTCAAGCCCGGCCACCATCCGCAGCAAAGTGGATTTGCCGCAGCCGGAGGGGCCCACGATCACGATAAACTCGCCATCCGCGATATCGACGTCGATGCCATGAATGACGTCCGTCGGGCCAAAGCTCTTTTTGACGTTCTCAAGGGATACTGTTGCCATTTCTTATTTCTCGCTATCGACAAGGCCGCGGACAAAAAGCTTTTGCATCGACACCACCACAAGGACCGGTGGGATCATAGCCAGGATCGAGGTCGCCATGATCGTCGGCCAATGGGCAAAATCATCGCCCGAGGGGAACATCTGTTTGATGCCCATCACGATGGTGTTCATCTCAGGATCGGTGGTGATCAGCAGCGGCCAGAGATATTGGTTCCACCCATAGATGAACAGGATCACGAACAGGGCCGCGATGTTGGTTCGGCTCATCGGGATCACGATATCAACGAAGAACCGCATCGGGCGGGCGCCATCCACCCGCGCGGCCTCGGCCAGTTCGTCCGGGATGGTCAGAAAGAACTGGCGGAACAGGAACGTGGCCGTGGCCGAGGCGATCAGCGGAAAGATCAGCCCCGAATAGCTGTTGAGCATACCAAACCCGGCCACCACCTCGAAGGTCGGGACAATCCGCACCTCAACCGGCAGCATCAGGGTCAGGAAGATCAGCCAGAAAAACGTGTTCCGCCCGGGAAAGCGGAAATAGACGATGGCAAAGGCTGACAGGAGCGAGATGACGATCTTGCCCACGGCAATGCCAATCGCCATCACCAGGCTGTTGAACAGCATCGTTGCGACCGGGACGTTCACGCCTGAGAACAGGGCCGCCTTGTAATTCACCCAGAACTGATCACCTGGCACAACCGGCATCGGGGGCGAAATGATATCGGCCTGCGTGACGGTCGAGGCCACAAAGGCCAGCCAGATCGGGAAGAAGATGACCAGAACGCCAAGGATCATAAACGCATGGGTCAGCCACAGGCCCGCACCACGTTTCTCGACCATTCCATGTTGTTGGGCCGCCATCAGTAATGCACCCTCTTCTCAACATATTTGAACTGGATCACTGTCAGTAGGCCGACAACCACCAGCAGGATGACCGACTGGGCCGAAGACGACCCCAGATCTTGGCCCACAAACCCATCGGAAAAGACTTTGTAGACCAGGATGGTTGTGGCTTGTTGCGGACCCCCTCCGGTGATCGTGTGGATCACGCCGAAAGTTTCAAAGAAGGCATAGACAATGTTCACGACCAGCAGGAAGAACGCGGTCGGCGACAAAAGCGGCAGTACGATGGTAAAGAACCGGCGCCAAAAATGGGCCCCATCAATCGCCGCCGCTTCGATGACCGAGCGAGGCACGGATTGCAGCGCGGCAAAGAAGAACAGAAAGTTATAGCTGATGCGACCCCAGGCCGAGGCGACAACGACCAGCCCCATGGCCTCGGCATCGTTCAGGACGTGGTTCCAGTCATAGCCAAGCTGGCCCAGATACCATGCGACCACACCAACGCGGGTGTTGAACATGAACAGCCACAGCACACCGGCCACGGCAGGGGCAACGGCGTAGGGCCAGATCAGCAGGGTCCGATACACGCCTGATCCTTTGATCAGCCGGTCTGCGATGACCGCCAGAAACAAGGCCGGGATCATCGAGCACAAGGTCACAAGCGTCGAAAACACCGCCGTCGTCACGAATGAGGCGCGGTAGTATTTATCGCTCAGCAGGAATTCGAAATTGCCCAGTCCGACGAACTGAGACGACAGCCCGAACGGGTCGGGAATGAACAACGATTGCCATACGGCCTGACCAGCAGGATAGAAAAAGAAGACGGCGGAAATGATGACCTGCGGGGCGATCAGCGCAAGCGGCAGCAGCCAGCCGCGAAAAATGACGCGTTTTTCCATTCTATTGGCCCACCAGAGTAGAATGCGGGCCCAACGAGGCCCGCATCAGATTACGACTTATTGATTGGCGGATTCGAACCGGCGCAGCAGCGCGTCGCCGCGTTCCTTCGCACTGTCCATCGCCTCTTGGGCGGTCTTTTCACCGGCCCAGATGGCCTCAAGCTCTTCGTCGATGATCCCACGGATCTGGTCGAATGATCCCAGACGCAGACCTTTCGAGTTTGCCGTCGGCTCTTTCGCGGTCATCTGGATGACGGCGATGTCAGTGCCCGGGTTTTCGTCATAGAAACCAGACGCTCGGGTCGCCTCACCTGCCTCAGTAGTGATGGGCAAATAGCCGGTGTTCTGGTGCCAGGCCGCCTGAACGTCAGACGAGGACAGGAAGCTGAGGAACTCGCCGACGCCTTTGTATTCATCGGCCTCATGACCTTCCATGACCCACAGTGAGGCACCACCGATGATGGTGTTCTGCGGCTCGGCCGTGACAGCTTCCCAATAGGGCAGTGGGCGCACGTCGAAATCAAACTCGGCTTCGGCTTTGATTCCGGCGTATCCCGCCGAGCTTTCGGTGAACAGGGCGCATTCGCCGGACCGGAAGTTCGCGCCACCTTCGTTGCGGCGGCCCGTGTAGATGAACTTGCCGTCCTTGGCCCAGTCACCCATCGCGGTCAGGTGTGCAACCTGGGCCGGACCATTCAGCATCAGCTCGGTATCCAGACCGGCAAAGCCGTTATCCTGCGAGGCGAAGGGGACGTCGTGATAGGCTGACAGGTTCTCAAGATGAATCCAGCTTTGCCATGCAGTGACCAACGGGCAATCTTCACCACCGGCCTTGAGCTGCTCCAGCGTTTCCCCGACCTTTTCCCAGGTCGACAGATCGGTGTCAGGATCAACGCCCGCCGCTTCGAACGCATTGCGGTTGACCCAAAGAACCGGTGTTGACGAGTTGAAGGGCAGGGACAGCATGTCGCCATCCGTGGTCGTATAATACCCTTTGACCGAGCCGATATAGGCGTCCGGATCAAATGACGCACCGCTTTCAGCCATCACCTCATAGACCGGTTTGATCGCGCCCTGGGCCGACATCATAGTTGCGGTGCCAACCTCGAATACCATCAGGATCTGCGGTTGTTCACCGGCGCGGAACGCGGCGATGCCTGCATTCAGGGTTTCCGAATAGTTGCCCTTGTGGCTTTCAACCACGACATATTCATCCTGGCTGGCGTTGAATTCTTCAACCTGAGCTTTCACAAGCTCACCCAGGCGGCCGGTAAAGGCATGCCAGAACTGAACTTCGGTTTGCGCCATTGCCGCGATCGGGGACAAGGCTGTCGATACGGCAAGAGCGCCAAGCAATTTCGTTTTCATGATTCCTCCCATGCATCAAAGGCGATGCTTCGTTGAATACCGAGCGCTACGCGTAATCGGCACACATGACGATTTCACGACGTTAACGTTACAGAAATATAATTCAAGCCTGATTTTCTGGCAAAAAATATAATACGATGTTATGAAGTGACCGAGATTTGCAGCAAAAACAGGACGCTCCATGAGCCAAACCCTGAGAATCCGGCAGCTAGAAGCGCTTATGGCGGTGACCGTCAATGGCTCGGTCACGGCTGCCGCATCCGATCTGGGTGTCAGCCAGCCCGCGGTCAGCAGGTTGCTTTCAGACTTGGAAAAATCGCTTGGGTTTCAACTGTTCGACCGCCGCGAAGGTCGATTGGTTCCGACGCAAGAGGTCCGCTATCTGCAACCCAGCGTAGAGCGCGTGCTGGAATTGATGCGGCAGATCTCGGATGTCAGTCAGGACATCACGCAACGCAAAGCCGGGCATATTCGCGTCGCCTGCCTTCCTGGCTTCGCCACCAGTCACTTACCAGATGTTGTAGCCGGATTTCTGAGCGACCGGCCTGGCGTCACCATGACGATAGAGCCGGATCGGCCCGAGCGCATCCTGGAGTGGATGATCGGCGAGCAATATGATTTCGGAATCACAGATGGGTTTAATGGCCACCCGGCTGTCGAAAGCACCCATATTGATATCCGCACAGTTTGCGTCATTCCCGCAGGCCATGCGCTGGAAGACCTTTCGACCGTGACACCGGCAGATATTGCCGATCAGAAGATCATCCACACCCGGCGCGACAGCGACTTTTTCGCGCGCCTGTCGCGTGCATTTCAAAACTCGAATGTCGAACTGAACTCGCATATCGAGGTTCGGCAATTCACGGCCGCTTGCGAATTGGTGGTGAAGGGCGTTGGGGTGTCTGTCGTTAGCGAACTGGACGCAGTACAATATCAGAACAGGGGGTTGAGCTATCGGTCTTTCAGGCCATTTCTGCCTCATACGCTGTCGCTGGTGCGACCGGTTTTGAAGCAACCATCGCTGGTCACGCTGGAATTCATAGAACAGTTCAGCGACAGCCTTGGACCTTTCATCGCCGATCCTTAGCTGGATACAGTCGCAAGCGTTGCCCGATTGATTGCCTGAACGCGGCTTTGGGCATTGGCAAGATTTTACAAAAATCGAATTGAGACCCCGGGATTGCTTTACGCGCCCTGAAACTTGTGGGCAAACTGACTTGGTTCATGCCCAGTTCGACGCGTGGCAGGACCTGCCAGCCAGTGTCACACCACTGTTTCGCAGGGCCTGCACAAGTCGCGTCGACAAACGAAAATGAAAGGTGTCACATGCCATTTTCCAACCCCAGCTTGATGTCCCGCCGTCAGTTCCTTGCGACCACCACCGCCAGCGCCGCGGCCATTACACTTCACCCTTTTTCTGCGGCGGCTGCCAATAATCAGGCGCATTTACGGATAATGGAGACGACGGACATTCATGTGCATGTCTTCCCTTATGATTATTACGCCGACAAGCCTCGCGACACGGTAGGCCTCTCCCGCACCGCTTCGATCATCAACGGCATCCGGTCCGAGGCGACGAATTCTCTGCTGGTCGATAACGGAGACTTTCTGCAGGGCAACCCAATGGGCGATTACATCGCCTATGAGCGGGGGATGAAAGAGGGCGACAGCCACCCGATTATCACCGCCTTCAACACAGTCGGTTATGACGCCGCCACATTGGGCAATCACGAATTCAACTACGGTTTGGACTTTTTGGAAAAGGCGCTTGCTGGCGCGGATTTCCCGATTGTACTGGCCAACGTCGCAAAGGAACAGGGGGCAAACCCGCGTGAGGATAAAACGCTGGTCAAACCCTATGCGATTCTCGACCGCCAGATTGAAATGGGCGATGGCAGCAAACACCCGATCAAGGTCGGCGTCATTGGGTTTACGCCGCCGCAAGTCATGAACTGGGACCGCAAGCATCTCGAAGGCAACGTGCAGGCCCGCGACATTGTCGAGACAGCGCAGGCCTATGTGCCTGAGATGAAAGAGCAGGGCTGCGACTTGATTATCGCGCTTTCGCATTCGGGGATTGGCGATGCCGACCATTCCGACGGTATGGAAAACGCCTCGGTCGTGCTGGCCGGTGTTGACGGGATTGACGCGCTGGTGACCGGTCACAACCACCTTGTTTTCCCGTCCGAGACATTTGCCGACCGTCCCGGTATTGACGTTGCAAAAGGGACGTTGATGGGCAAACCCGCCGTCATGGGCGGGTTCTGGGGATCACATCTTGGCCTTCTGGACCTGCTGCTGGAGCGCGATGGGAACGAGTGGCGTGTGGTGACCACAACTTCTGAGGCACGCCCGATTTCGGTTCGCAACGAAGATCGCTCGATCACGGCGCTGGTCGAGGATGATCAGGCCGTGCTGGCCTCGGTCGCGAAAGATCACGACGAAACACTAGCCTATGTGCGCAGAGCGGTCGGCAAGACGTCGGCCCCGCTGCACAGCTATTTCGCGCTGGTAGCGGATGATCCATCTGTACAGATCGTGTCGATAGCGCAGAAATGGTACGTCGAAGAAATGATGAAGGGCACGGAACACGAAGGCCTGCCAATATTGTCAGCCGCGGCGCCTTTCAAGGCCGGCGGTCGTGGTGGCCCGGAGTATTACACCGATGTCCCGGTGGGTGACGTTGCCATCAAGAATGTGGCCGACCTTTATCTATATCCCAACACCGTTCGCGCCGTACGGGTGAACGGAGCGCAGGTCCGAGGTTGGCTGGAGAGGTCTGCCGGAATGTTTAATCAGGTCGAACCGGGCGCAAGCGACGCGGTCCTGCTGAACCCAGAGTTTCCGTCCTATAATTTCGACGTGATGGACGGCGTCACCTATCAGATCGACCTGTCCCAGCCATCGCGGTTTGGACCCAAGGGTGAAGAGGTCAACCCTGGCGCGGCCCGGATCGTGGACCTTGCCTTCAATGGTTCTCCGGTCACGGATGACATGGAGTTCATTATCGCCACCAACAATTACCGAGCGTCCGGTGGCGGATCTTTCCCCGGCGCGATGGGCGACACGGTTGTGTTCGAGGCGCCGGACACCAACCGCGACGTGATTGTCCGCTATATCGTCGAACAGGGCACGATTGACCCCAAAGCAGATGCCAACTGGTCGTTTGCGCCGCTGGACGGCACCACGGTCCTGTTCGAAACAGGCCCGAAGGCGCGTGACTATATGAGTGACGTCAAAGGTGTTTCGATCGAGGATGCCGGTGAGGGCGCAGATGGCTTTGCGGCCTTCCGCATCCAGCTGTAACAGATTGAAAGCAGGCTTATCCCCCTATTTCTGACCCAATGGTATGGATCGGAATTGGGGGGTGAGCCAAAATTATTCTGTTAGGCAACTGTCCTGCGAAGCGGCCCGTCCTGGGTCTAGAGTTTGCGTATTCCGTGGAGCGTTAGGGTGCTGACCAGATCAGCGTAATCCTCACGTGCTTTGGTGCCTGCGCCTGTGTTCCACATATAATACCAGTTCAGCATGCCAAAAACCGACATCGTGGCACCGCGCAGCTTGTCCTTGTCATCGCCAAACGAGTCCGGAGACAGGTCTTTCAGGATGTCCCGGACGAAATTCACTAGATCCAGCTGATACCCTCGTAAGAGCTTTTGCTGATCGTCGCGCAGGGCGTTCATGCCACTGATCTGCACCCGGTGTTCATCATCCGCACCCTGATAAGCGAACAGGATCTCACGCACGGTCTTTCGCAGCTTTTGCTCGGGTGTAAGACCCGTCAAATCGACCTCGCAAATGCGGTCGCGCAGCTCGCGCAGATAGGTTTCGAGGATGTCATACAGGATGGCATCCTTACTGTCGTAATAGTGGTAGATGTTAGCCTTGGAGATTCCGCACTCATTGGCCAAAAGGGTCATCGAAGCGCGATCAAACCCCTGGTCGGCAAATACTTTGGCTGCCGTTTTCAGGATTTGTTCCCGCTTTTGGTCGTGGTCTTTTGCGATTGTCCGGGCCAAGGCTTAATCCTTATCGCGGTTGTCGATGACGCGCTTCGCCTTGCCCTGAGAGCGTTCGACGTCGCCCGGCTCACCTACAACAATTTCAGTTGAAACTCCAACGATGTCCTTGATGCGTTTGGTCAGCATTCGGGCGGCCGCCGTCTTGGACATTTCATCGGTAGATCCCGGAGAGGCTTCGACAAAGACCCGCATGGCATCCATCCGGCCGGATTTATACAGCTCGACCTGGTAATAAGGCGCAAGGCCTCCGGTCGCCATGACCTGTTCCTCGATCTGGCTGGGAAAGACATTGACGCCGCGCAGGATCATCATGTCGTCGCTGCGGCCGGTGATCTTGGCCATGCGACGCATGGAACGGGCCGTTCCGGGCAGCAGGCAGGTCAGATCGCGCGTGCGATAGCGGATCATCGGCAGCCCTTCTTTGGTCAGGGTGGTAAAGACCAGCTCACCAGTTTCACCGTCGGGCAGTACTTCGCCGGTGGCGGGGTCGATGATTTCTGGCAGAAAGTGATCTTCCCAGATCACAGGGCCATCCTTGGTTTCGACGCATTCGCTGGCAACGCCGGGCCCCATGATTTCCGACAGGCCATAGATGTCGACCGCGTGCATGTCGAATGCAGCCTCGATTTCCGAGCGCATCGCGTCGGTCCAGGGCTCCGCGCCGAAGATACCAACCTTCAGAGAGCTTTCGCGCGGATCAAGGCCCACCTTATGAAATTGTTCGAGGATGTTGAGCATGTAGGATGGGGTCACCATGATCCCATCGGGTTGAAAATCTGTGATTAAACCAACTTGTTTTTCGGTTTGCCCGCCACCCATCGGAACCACGGTCGCCTCTAGACGTTCGATGCCGTAATGCGCGCCCAGACCCCCGGTGAACAGGCCATAGCCATAAGCGTTATGCACGATATCGCCCTTGCGCAGACCTGCGGCCCGCAGCGACCGAGCACCCAGATCGGCCCAGTTGTCGATATCGCCTTTGGTATAGCCCACAACGGTTGGCTTGCCGGTTGTCCCGGATGAGGCGTGCAGCCGAACCAATTGGCTGCGCGGCACGGCGAACATGCCGAACGGGTAGTTGTCACGCAGGTCGTTCTTGTAGGTGAAGGGAAATTTCGAAAGGTCAGATAACTG
This sequence comes from Ruegeria sp. YTSA108, assembly GCF_059610185.1. Lineage (NCBI taxonomy): Bacteria > Pseudomonadati > Pseudomonadota > Alphaproteobacteria > Rhodobacterales > Roseobacteraceae > Ruegeria > Ruegeria sp. YTSA108. The sequence goes on from NZ_JBXWND010000004.1 coordinate 28,428, forward strand.
TTGCAGGTCATCTGGATGCACGCCGGCATCGTCGAAGCGCTGGGTGTATATCGGCACGTTTTCGTAAGCGTGACGCAGGGACCATTTCAGACGCTCCAACTGAGTGGCGCGGATTTCGTCAACCGAGGCGATCTCGATCGGGTCCAGGTCAGCTTTGTTAGGGGACAGGTCCTCCATCGCGTTACTCCTTCGGTCGCGAAGCTATTCTTGAAAATTCGTGCCACCAATCGCGCGGGACATGCCGCGGAATTCGGCGACCACGTTGCTGTCTTGATTGGTGACGCGCACGTCATAGATGCCGCTGCGACCCGTAACCGAGACCTCGGTCGCGGTGGCCGTCAGGCGATCCCCCAGCTTGCCGGGGGCGAGATAGCTCATCATCGTGTGCTGGCCAACGGTCGCGTGATTACGGCTGTTGCAGGCAAAGGCGAAGGCGCTGTCGGCCAGGGCATGGGTCACGCCGCCATGGCACATGCCGTGCCCATTACAGTGATGCGCAACGACGGTCAGCGCCAGAACTGCGCAGCCTTCGTCCACCTCGACAAGCTCCATGCCAAACCATTTGCTGGCTTCGTCACTCGCCCACATCGCAGCGGCTGATTTGCTGGCACGTTCCTTTGGTGTCATCGTCATTTACCCTGAAAATTGGGCGCGCGCTTTTCAAGAAAGCTGGACACGCCCTCGGCATAATCCGCGCTTTCGCCGCAGATTTTCATCGCATCAGCCTCGAGTTCCAGATGAACAGACAAAGAGGTCGTCGCCGCTGCTTGGATACAGTGTTTGGTCTTGCCCAACCCAAGGGTCGGGCCATTGGCCAGTTGATCAGCCAGCGTACGAGCCTCTGCTAATAGCTGATCGTCGGGTATGGCTTTCCAGATCAGGCCCCAGTCTTCGGCCTGTTTGGCTGGCAGCGGCTGTGCGGTAAAGGCCAGCCCTTTGGCGCGCGCCTCGCCCAAAAGGCGGGGCAGGTGCCAGCTGCCGCCAGTGTCCGGTATCAGGCCGACCTTAGAAAAGCTCTGGATGAATTTCGCGCTTTCCGCTGCCAGAACCATGTCGCAGGCCAGTGCCAGATTGGCCCCGGCGCCGGCAGCGACACCATTCACCGCGCAGATGACAGGGAAGTTCAGCGACCGGATCAGCCGCACCAAAGGGGCATAGAAACTGCGGACGGTCTTGCCCAGATCCGGTGGCCCGTCCATTTTCGACGGATCGCGGTCGCCAAGGTCCTGGCCGGCACAAAAGCCACGCCCGGCGCCCGTCAGCAGCACTGCCCGCGCGCCTGTATCGCGCGCGGAATTCAAGGCAGTCTGAAGCGCATGATGCATGTCTTCGTTGAACGAATTCAGCTTGTCTGGACGGTTCAACGTAATCTCGACCCAGTTCCCGTGATTTTCTACAAGAATCGTATCGCTCATCACTGCCTCGGCCGGTATCGTTTCAACTTTATGATTGCATTAACCGAACGGTTGGTCAATATATAAACGCAAGCCGAATCTGAGCAAATCAAAGGGATGGGTTATGGCAAAATCGCCGGTGGTGAGCGTTGAGCGGAAGGGTGACGTTGCCTGGGTAACGATCAACAATCCGCCAGTGAACGCGACATCCGCTGCGGTGCGTCAGGGGTTGGCCGACGCGGTAGGTGCCATCAAAGGCGCGCGCGTGGCTGTCCTGCGATGTGCGGGTAAAACCTTTGTTGCCGGTGGCGATATGTCAGAGTTCGACGCCCCACCGGTTGAGCCACATCTGCCTGACGTAGTACAGATGATCGAAGACAGTGAAGTTCCCTTTATCGCCTGCATGCACGGTACTGTTCTGGGCGGCGGGTTCGAGATTGCCATGGCTTGCGCTTGGCGCATTGCCGCGTCGGGCACCAGATTTGGTCTGCCAGAGGTCAATGTCGGCCTGATCCCCGGGGCAGGGGGCACCCAGCGTATTCCCCGTCTTGTGGGGATGGAGGCCGCGATTGACATGGCCTGCCGGGGCAAGATCCTGACTGCAGAAGCGTTACTAGGGCTGGGTGGCCTTGATCTTGTCGCTGAACAGCCTGAGGCTGCCGTTGAGGCCTTTGCGGCCAACCTGCCGCAGCGACCAGTGCCAGTCAGTCAGCGTAGCCTCACCAGCTTTGCACCGGACCTGATAGAGGTTTCGCGCGCGGAACTTTTGAAACGGTCAAAGGGTCAGCAGTCTCCGCTGGAAAATCTGACGGCATTGGGGTGGGCAACCGAACCCTTTGCCGATGCCTTGCCAAAAGAGCGCGTCCGCCATTTGGCCCTGCGCCAAGGTGCCGAAAGCAGGGCCCTTCGCCATGCTTTCTTTGCCGAACGGAGCGTGTCCAAACCTTCTTTGATCAGAGGCGTAACCCCGCGCGACATTAGCCGTGTCGCGGTGGTCGGCGGTGGTCTGATGGGGGCCGGGATTGCAACCGCCGCCCTGAATGGGGGGTTTTCTGTCACGTTGATTGAGCAGAACGCCGAAGCCGCTGCGACGGCCTTGGGGCGTGTTAAGGGCCTGCTCGAAGGCGCCGCCAAACGGGGAAAGCTGACTGAGGCGCAGATGCAGAGCCGCCTGAGCGCCTTTCGCGCCGTTGACAGCTATGCCGACGCACGGGATGCGCAACTGGCCATTGAGGCGGTGTTCGAGGACATATCTGTCAAACAGCAGGTTTTCGCGGAACTCGCCCGGCATATGGACACAAACGCAATTCTTGCCACCAACACATCTTATCTGGATCCAAACCAGATTTTCGCCGGTATCGACAGTCCGGCCCGCTGTATAGGTCTACATTTCTTCAGCCCAGCCCATGTCATGAAACTGCTTGAAATCGTACATACCGGGTATTCGGACCCAGAGGTCATCGCCACCGGATTTGCGTTTGGCAAAAAGCTGGGCAAAGTAGCGGTCCTATCGGGCATTTGCGATGGCTTTATCGGCAATCGCATGCTGGCCGCATATCGGCGCGAGGCTGATTATCTGCTGGCAGATGGTGCGCTGCCTTATCAAGTGGATCAGGCCATGCGCGACTTTGGTATGCCCATGGGTCCGTACGAATTGCAGGATCTGACCGGTCTTCAGATCTCATGGGCCAATCGCAAGCGCAATGCCGCAACACGCCCACCGGATGAGCGCTATGTCTCTGTGGCCGACCAGCTTTGCGAGATGGAGCGTTTCGGGCAACGGTCCGGAAAAGGTTGGTATAGTTATGTTGACGGCGACCGTACGCCGATCCGTGATACACAGGTCGAGGCTTTGATCGAAGCCAACTCGGCTGAACATGGCATCACCCGGCGCGCGTTTACGAGCACCGAGATTTCGTCGCGCTTGATGGCGGTACTTGCGAATGAGGGCGCATTGATCATCGAAGAGGGTATCGCAGAAAACGCGATGGCCGTGGATATGGTCCAGATCCATGGCTACGGATTCCCGCGCTGGCGCGGGGGGCCGATGAACTATCGGGATGAAATTGGGGCGCAGCTGTCGCGGGGAATAATGGAGACCGTCGCCTCTGAAAGCCCCGGGTCTTGGAGGATTGCGGGGCAGACCACATCACCATGACTATTGATGGTTACAAAACGGACTATTAACGCAGATTCAATGTATGTTTCAGAGGGAGGAGACAAAACCATGAAATTCAACAGTTTGAGCACGCTATTGGCCTCAGCCGCCTTGGCCGTTTCGGGCACCGTGGCGCTGGCCGCAGATTATACGCTGACCATATCCAGCTGGGCGCCGCCGACCCACGGTATCAACGCGAAGATGTGGCCAAAATTCGTGGAAATGGTTGAAGAGGCCACAGACGGTCAGGTCACCGCCGAACTGAAGTTGGGCATCGCGCCGCCACCAGCACAGATGGATCTGATCATGGATGGCGCGGCGGATGCCTCGATCATTTTCCACGGCTACCAGCCGGGGCGCTTTGTCACCACAAAGATGATAGAACTGCCCGGATATGAAGGCTCGGCAGAGGCCGCATCGGTTGCATATTGGCGCACCTATGACGCGCATCTCAAGGCCGCGGACGAGCATCGCGGCGTGAAAGTGATCGCCCTGCATACCCATGGTCCGGCGCAGCTGCATTCCAGCAGCGCGGTGACCACGCTGGATGAAGTGTCGGGCCTCAAGGTCCGTATCCCGGGTGGGGTTGGCGGTGACGTCGGCACAGCGCTTGGCGCGACCGGCATCCAGGTGCCTGCACCGAAAGTCTATGAGACCCTTGCTTCGAAAGCAGCCGATGGCGTTGTCATGCCGTTTGAATCCCGCAAGGGTTTTAAGCTGACCGAGGTTGCCCAGAACGTTTACGAGGTTCCGGGCGGCCTGTATCGCGGGTCGTTCGCCTTTATCATGAACGAAGAAACGTTTGCCGACCTGCCCCCTGAGCTGCAGCAGGCGCTGGAGGAGAATGTGTTCGGTGAACCGCTGAGCCGCGAAATCGGCAAGATCTGGGACGAGATCGACGGGATCGGCCGCGAGGCGACCGAAGCCACTGAGGGCAACGCAATCAACGCGGCCTCGGCGGAAGATCTGGAAAAATTCAACGCGATCGCCGTTGATGTCCGCGCCAAGGTGATTGACGAGGTCAACGGCACCGGTGTTGACGCACAGGCGGCCTATGACATGATCGTAAATGAAATGGCTGCCCAATAACGCAGTCCGGCTGGCGGGGTCTCTTCGCCAGCCAAATTCACCAGCCGGGACCCAATCATGCAATCTCTCGTGACTTTTGCGCGTCGCGTCAGCATCGCTCCGACGCTGCTGGCCTGTATAGCGCTGTTCATCCTGATGGTGATGACCTTTTTTGACGTCATACTGCGTTCTGTCTTCAACGCCCCGATTGAGGCAGCGACTGAGCTGACACGTATTCTCATGGCGATCATGGTGTTTTCGGTTCTGCCGATGATCTCAGCCGGAAAGGGTCAGATCGCCGTCGACCTGACGGACGGAGTATTTTCCCGCTTGCGGCTGAGCCGAGCGCGTGACGCTGTTGTATATATTGTGTCGGGCGTGATGCTCATCTGGCCGATCAAACGCGTCTGGATTCTTGCCGAGCGAGCACGGGACTATGGCGATGTGACTGAATACCTGTCGATCCCGGTATTCTATGTCGGCTGGTTCATCGCCGGGTTCACTGCGATCACGGCCATGGCGATGATTGTCACGGGCCTAATTACTATCTTCTCCCCCCAATCCTTGTCGGAGACCTCTCAATGACCGCCGCACTTATCGGTTTTGCCCTTGTTCTGGTGCTTGTACTGGTGCGTCTGCCTATCGTCTTCGCGATGGGTCTGGTTGGTACGCTTGGGTTCGCCTACGAACGTGGCGGCAGCATCTTTTCGGAGCGCGGCTTGAAGGCGGCGATGTCGATGGTGGGTCGCCAGATCACCGATACGGCACAGGATTACGGATTGTCGGTGGTGCCTCTGTTCATCCTGATGGGCCTGTTCGTGAACAAAGGCGGGCTCGCGCGCGAGCTTTATGCGGTATCCAATGCATTTCTCGGCCATTTCCGGGGCGGCATCGCCATGGCGACTGTCGCGGCCTGCGGCGGGTTCTCGGCAATTTGCGGATCGTCTCTGGCGACCGCGGCCACCATGTCCAAGGTCGCGATGCCGGAAATGCGCCGGTATGGTTATGCGGATGAGCTTTCGACTGCGTCGATTGCAGCGGGTGGCACGCTTGGCATCCTGATCCCGCCCTCGGTGATCCTGGTCATTTATGGCCTGCTGACGGAAACCTCGATTGGCAAACTGTTTGTTGCGGGCATTATCCCCGGTGTGCTTGGCATTCTTTTTTATCTTCTCGCGGTGCGCTGGACCGTCTGGCGCAAACCAGAGGCGGGACCGGCAGGCGAACGCCACGGTTGGGTCGAGCGCCTGAGGGCCTTGCGCTCGGTCTGGGCCGTGTTGCTGCTGTTCTTTCTGGTCATTGGCGGGCTTTATGGTGCCTTCGATTTTCAACCGCTGAACCTGACCTTCAGCCCGACCGAGGCGGCAGGGATGGGGGCCATGGGCGCCTTTTTGATTGCCTTGTCGCGCGGCGGGCTTAGCCTGGGTTCAACATTCGAGGTTTTGAAGGAAACCACCGCGACCGCTGCGGCCCTGTTCTCGGTCCTGATCGGGGCGCAGATATTTTCGAACTTCATCAACCTCGCCGGTTTGCCCGAAGCGCTGATCGCCATGGTCACAGCGTATGACGTTGCGCCCTTTGTGGTGATCCTGATGATCCTGGGCATCTACATCATTTTGGGGTGTGTTTTTGAATCCCTGTCGATGCTATTGCTGACCGTGCCGATCTTTTTTCCTCTGGTCACATCGCTGGGATATGACCCGATCTGGTTCGGCATTGTTGTGGTCGTCGTCACCGAAATCAGCCTGATCACCCCGCCCGTGGGGCTGAACGTGTTCATTCTGAAGGGTGTGGTCGGGGATGTGTCGACCGGGACGATCTTCAGAGGCGTCACGCCGTTTTGGATCGCCGATATCTTCCGGCTGGTCCTGATCGTTCTGGTGCCCTGGCTTGTGCTGGTTCTGCCGGAACAGATGGGGGCGATGGGCCACTGATGTTTGCGCTGACCAAGCTGCCTGACGGGTTCCACGATGATCCCTATCCTACCTATAGGGCGCTGCGTGAAGATACGCCCGTCTGCCTGCAACCCGATGGGTCGGTGATCCTGTCACGACATCAGGATCTGGACATCATCTATCGGGACACAACGCGATTCATTTCGGACAAGAAGGCCGTGTTTGGCCCCAAATACGGGGTGGATAGCCCATTGTTTGAACATCACACCACCAGTCTTGTGTTCAATGATCCGCCCTTGCACTCGCGTGTCCGCAAGGTGATGGTCGGCGCGATGAACCCGCGCGCTTTGGCGCAGATGGAGCCGGGTCTGATTGAACTTGTCGACGGGCTGCTGGATCAAATGCAGGCCAAGGGCACAGTTGAGTTGATCGAGGATTTTGCCGGGGCGATCCCGATCGAGATCATCGGCAACCTGCTGGGCATCCCTCGGTCCGAGCGTGAGCCGTTGCGTGAGTGGTCCTTGGCCATTCTCGGGGCGTTGGAACCGCAGCTGACGCCCGAGCAGGAAGATTGGGGCAACCGCGCAGTCCGCGAGTTCAAAGCCTTTCTGCGCGATATCATCGACGACCGCAGGGCCAACCCGGGCAACCCGGAGACCGATGTTTTGACCAGGTTGATACAGGATGACACCGAGGGCGGCCTGACCGAGGTTGAACTGTACCAGAACTGCATCTTCATTCTGAATGCCGGGCATGAGACCACGACAAACCTGATAGGCAACGCTTTGGATCTGTTGGACCGCCACAGGGATAAGCGGACCGAGCTGTTGGTTAATCCAGACCTGATTTCTACCGCAGTGGACGAGTTTTTGCGTCTGGAAAGCCCGAACCAGTTCGGCAATCGCCTGACCACTGAAGAGGTGGAATTTCACGGACATGTCATTCCAGCAGGAACCGATCTGCATCTTTGCATCGGCGCGGCCAACCGCGATCCGCGACAATTTGATTTCCCCGATGACATGATGTTGGATCGCCGTCCCAACAAGCACCACGCGTTTGCGGGCGGACCGCATACTTGCGTTGGTTTGACCTTGGCCCGGATGGAAGGTCGGGTTGCCGTTAGCCGGTTTTTGAACCGGGTCCCTGATTACCAGATCACGGAAAGTGCTCAGCGTGGGGGGCGTATCCGGTTTCGGGGGTTCGCCTACCTGCCCGCGCAGGTTTGAACTAGCCGTGCTGCTTGTTCTGAAATTTATTGACCGACCGTACGGTTAATAATAAGATATCGCAAATGCCCCGCGCGCTAGCCCTGCCGCGAGTAAGGAGAAACCTATGACGATCCAACAGATTTCCAGTTTTGCTGCGGGCGAGTGGATTGCGCCGGGGGCAGGTGCCCGCAACATCGCAAGCGCGGTGACGGGAGAGGTGATCGCAACAGCCGGAAACAACGCCTTGGACGTTCAGGGAATGCTGGATCATGCGCGCAATGTTGGTGGTCCTGCGCTGCGCAAGATGACGTTTCACCAGCGGGCCAAGATGCTCAAGGCGCTGTCTGTTCATCTGGGCAAGCACAAGCAGGCGATGTACGATCTGTCCTTCAATACCGGCGCAACCCAGGCGGATCATCTGATCGACATTGACGGCGGTATTGGCACGATGTTCGTCTTTGCCTCAAAAGGGCGGCGCGAGATGCCGGACGGGCATGTCTATCTCGACGGCGAGGTCGAGCAGCTTTCGCGCAATGGCACCTTTCTGGGGCAACATATCTGCACCCCGTTGAAAGGTGTTGCGATCCATATCAACGCTTTCAACTTTCCGGTCTGGGGCATGCTGGAAAAGCTGGCTCCGACTCTTCTGGCGGGGGTTCCGGCTATCGTCAAACCGGCCACAAATTCCTGCTATGTGACCGAGCTGTGCGTTCGGCTGATGCTCGAGTCGGGCATATTGCCCAACGGTGCATTGCAACTGGTGTCAGGCGGGCTGGGCGACATGCTCGATCGCCTGACCATGCAGGATGTGGTCAGCTTTACAGGCTCGGCGGATACGGCGCTGAAGCTGCGCGCGAACCCCGTAATCCTGGAGAATTCGGTCCGGTTCGTGGCGGAGCAGGACAGCTTGAACTGCTCGGTCCTGGGCCCTGATGCCGCGCCGGGAACGCCCGAATTCGATTTGTTCGTCAAAGAGGTTCAGCGCGAGATGACCACCAAGGCGGGTCAGAAATGCACTGCCATCCGCAGGATCATCGCGCCCGAGCCGCATGTGCAGGCCGTGATTGAGGCGCTGTCCGCGCGTTTGGCAAAGACCACCATCGGGGATCCGAAACTGGAAACCACCCGAATGGGTGCGCTGGTCTCGGCCAGTCAGAAGCGCGATGTTTTGGAGAAGGCCGCGATTATAGGGCACGAGGCCGAGTGCGTCTTTGGCAACCCGGACGACTTCGTGGTCGATGGGGCCGATGCAGATAAGGGCGCCTTTCTGCCACCGATGCTGTTCCATTGCAGCGATCCCGATGCCGCGCTACGTGTGCATGATACCGAAGCCTTTGGGCCCGTCAGTACAATCATGGGCTATCGCGATACCGACCACGCGATTGAGCTGGCGAACAGAGGGCAGGGGTCTCTGGTGGCCTCAGTCATCACACATGATGCTGATGTTGCCCGCAAATTTGTTATGGGGGCAGGGGCCTATCATGGGCGGCTCTATTTCAACAACCGAGACTCGATGAAAGAATCCACAGGCCATGGCTCTCCTTTACCGCATATGGTCCATGGCGGTCCCGGCCGTGCTGGCGGTGGCGAGGAAATGGGCGGTGTGCGCGGTGTGATGCATTATATGCAACGTACGGCGATTCAAGGATCGCCGGACATATTGACAGCTATTGGCGAGAGATGGGTGCCGGGTGCAGCCGAGGTCAATGCGCCAGCCCATCCATTTACACGCCGCTATCACGATCTGGCCATTGGTGAGACGATCCACACCGCACCGCGGACCGTGACCATGGAAGACATTGAACATTTCGCCGAATTCACCGGCGACACCTTCTATGCCCATATGGATCAGGCCGCAGCTGAGCGTAACCCGTTCTTTCCGGGCCGGGTCGCGCATGGATATCTTTTGCTGTCATTCGCGGCGGGTCTTTTTGTGGAACCGAACGAGGGGCCGGTCCTGGCCAATACTGGGCTCGATAACCTGCGCTTTATGAAACCGGTAGAGGCAGGCGACAGCATCAAGGTGCGCCTGACGGTTAAAAAGAAAACCCGCCGCAATGATGAATATGGCGAGGTGCGCTGGCATGTCACCCTGACCCAGCAAGATGATGAGCCTGTGGCCGAATATGAGCTGCTGACCATGGTGGCCTACTAAGATTCTTGGGCCGGATGGTAATTCGATCTGGCCCGATTATACTTGCTGCATGAAAGATTCAGCCCCCGATTGGTTTGAAACCTGCGTTAGCCATCTGACCTCTGAGGGTACGCAACGGGTGTGGTCCGTGCTGGTGACGATATTCGGTGATCTGGCGCAGGAAGAAACAGATCAGATAAGTGGTGCGGTGATCACCGCACTGACCAGCCTTGCCGGGATCAAGGCCGAAGCCACGCGTGTTGCCCTGCATCGGCTGCGCAAGGATGGCTGGATTGAAAGCACCCGCAAAGGGCGCAGCAGCTTTCACCGCCTGACCGCGTTTGGCCGTCATCAGAGTGTGACCGCCGCACCGCGTATCTATGCCAAGGAAGCGCCGGAACCCGGCCTCTGGCATGTACTTATCGCCAGCAATTCGGACTCATCGCGCAAAGAATTGGCTGACCTGATGCTGACTGGGGACTACATCTCTCTCAATCCCGCAACGTCGATGGCTCCGGGTCAGGTTCCGGCGGGTCTTGAAGAGCTGATGGGCGTGGAAAGCAGCGCTATCTCTGTTCCTGGCTGGCTTCGGGATCTCTGCGGGCCAGAGGCGTTGAAAACCGCCTATGATCAGTTCTTGAGATCGACACAGATCATCGACCAAGAGATGCCATCTGAGGGGGCGGGCGACCCGATGAAGACGGCCATTCTGCGTGTCCTGATCGTGCATAATTGGCGCCGTATTGTTCTGCGCCATCCCGCCTTTCCTGCAGCGTTTCTGCCCGCTGACTGGAAAGGCCCTGCATGCCGGGCGGCTGTATCTCAGTTGTTGGAAAAACTGCCGCGCCCGGATTTAACATCCTTGGAAGCCGAGCTGGACAGCTAGGTTTTCTTTAGCGTCACCTATCTGATCCGCCCGATGCTGGTCATTCGGCGATCATTGCGGGCGTATCTCTCGCGCTTAATGTTACATAAAAACTAAAAAAGAAGAAGAACTCGTAACATTAAGCTTGCCTCGAATCGATGGACGCCCTAAAAACCGACCATGCGGTCAATGATACGGATCAGCACCTACAGGAGAACTAAGTGATGGACGCATTCATTTGCGACGCGACGCGCACTCCGATTGGGCGATATGGGGGGGCTTTGTCGTCAGTCAGGACAGATGATCTGGCCGCGATCCCATTGGCCGCCCTGAAAGAGCGCAACCCGCAGGTTGATTGGGCCAGCGTTGATGATGTGATCTATGGCGATGCCAATCAGGCGGGTGAAAGCAACCGCAATGTGGCGCGGATGGCGGCCTTGTTGGCTGGATTGCCGGTTGATGTGCCTGGAACAACAGTGAACCGATTGTGCGCCAGTGGAATGGATGCGGTTGGAATGGCAGCGCGGGGCATCAAGGCGGGCGATTATGATCTGGCTGTGGCCGGCGGTGTCGAAAGCATGTCGCGCGCGCCCTTTGTGATGCCCAAGGCGACCTCGGCCTTTACCCGCAGCAATGCGGTCTATGACACCACAATCGGTTGGCGCTTTGTGAACCCGAAGATGAAACAGGCCTATGGCATCGACTCGATGCCGCAAACGGCCGACAATGTGGCCGAAGACTTTGGTATCAGCCGCGATGACCAAGATGCTTTTGCGGCGCGCAGTCAGGCCCGATGGGCCGCCGCGCATGAGGCAGGTCTGTTCCGGGATGAAATCACCCCGGTCACGATCCCGCAACGCAAGGGCGATCCGATCATTGTTGATACGGATGAACATCCGCGCCCAGATGTTACCGTGGACAAACTGTCTGGTCTCAAAGGTGTCAACGGGCCGGATACGACGGTGACCGCTGGCAACGCCTCGGGCGTCAATGACGGCGCTGCGGCCATTTTGATGGCCAATGAGGCGGCAGCATCAAAGAACGGCCTGACCCCGATGGCCCGAGTCGTGGGCATGTCTGTCGCCGGGGTTGAGCCGCGTGTCATGGGCATTGGCCCGGTTCCGGCTAGCCGCAAAGTTTTGGCCCGCGCCGGGCTGAGCATCGAGCAAATGGACGTGATAGAGTTGAATGAGGCCTTCGCGTCCCAGGGTCTGGCGACACTGCGCGAACTGGGTCTGCCAGACGACGCGCCACAGGTGAACCCGAATGGGGGCGCGATTGCCATTGGCCACCCGTTGGGCATGTCCGGCGCAAGGTTGGTTATGACCGCGGCCTATCAGTTGCGGCGCACGGGCGGGCGATACGCGCTGTGCACCATGTGTGTCGGCGTCGGTCAGGGCGCAGCGCTTATTCTTGAACGCGTATAGGGGAGATGACGGGACATGTATGCTCAGATGGTTAAGTCCGAGGCGACACAGGAAGATCCTGCAAAGCTCGCTGCCTTTCAGTCGCGCATAGACGCTGACGAAAAGATCGAACCCAAGGATTGGATGCCCGAAGGCTATCGCAAGACGCTGATCCGCCAGATCGGCCAGCACGCCCATTCCGAAATCGTTGGACAACTGCCCGAGGCGAACTGGATCACACGGGCACCCACACTGGAACGCAAGGCGATCCTGTTGGCAAAAGTTCAGGACGAGGCCGGGCATGGTCTGTACCTTTACTGCGCCGCCGAAACACTGGGTGTCAGCCGGGATGAGATCACCGAAATGCTGCTGGACGGGCGCATGAAATACTCGTCCATCTTCAACTATCCCACCCTGAACTGGGCTGATGTTGGTGCCGTTGGCTGGCTGGTGGATGGCGCCGCGATCATGAACCAGGTGCCGTTGCAGCGCACGTCTTACGGTCCCTATTCACGCGCCATGATCCGCATCTGCAAAGAAGAGAGCTTTCATCAGCGTCAGGGCTATGACGCCATCCGCAAGATGGCCGAAGGCACGCCGGACCAGAAACGAATGGCGCAGGACGCTTTGAACCGCTTTTGGTACCCATCGCTGATGATGTTTGGACCGTCCGACAAGGACTCGGTGCATTCGACGCAGTCGATGAAATGGAAGATCAAGATGAACACCAATGACGAGCTGCGTCAGAAATTCGTCGATCAGACTGTGCCACAGGCCGAGTATCTGGGCCTGACCATCCCTGACCCAAAGCTGAATTGGAACGACGATCGCGGCCATTATGATTTTTCAGAACCTGACTGGTCCGAGTTCTTCGATGTCATCAGTGGCAATGGCCCCTGCAACACCGACCGGCTGGCCGCCCGAAACCAAGCCTGGGACGACGGCAAATGGGTGCGCGACGGGCTGATGGCCTATGCCGAAAAGAAACGCTCTGGCACAGTGGCTGCCGAATAAGCCGACCCTGAGGAGGAAACCCGATGAAAAACGAATGGCCCCTGTGGGAAGTCTTTATCCGCGGTCAGCATGGTATGAGCCACCGTCACGTCGGCTCGTTGCATGCCCCTGACGCGGAGATGGCCATCAAGAACGCGCGCGATGTCTATACCCGCCGCAATGAAGGTGTGTCGATCTGGGTGGTCGAGGCGAATAATATCTCGGCCTCCTCGCCCAGCGACAAGGGCCCATTATACGAGCCCAGCGAAAGCAAGGTCTATCGTCACCCAACCTTTTTCGACATCCCCGATGAAGTGGGGGCCATGTGATGGACCGGGACACGGCATTTGTACAATTCCTTCTACGGATGGGCGACAACGACCTGGTCCTTGGCCATCGCGTCAGCGAATGGTGCGGCCATGCGCCGGTGCTGGAAGAGGATATCGCACTGGCCAACACGGCCTTGGACCTGATCGGGCAGACTCAGATGTGGTTGGGTCTGGCGGGGGAAATCCAAGGCGGCAAAACTGCTGACGATCTGGCCTTTCTGCGCGATGCCTGGGATTTCCGCAATGTGCTGCTGGTCGAGGTTCCCAATGGGGATTTTGGCCGGACCCTGATGCGCCAATTCCTGTTCGATGCATGGCATTCCATCATGCTGGGACGCTTGCTCAACTCTACGGATGACCGTGTCGCGGCCATTGCCGCGAAAGCCAGTAAAGAGGTGGCATATCACCTGGAACGCTCGGGCGACACGGTGGTTGGTCTGGGGGACGGAACAGCGGAAAGCCACGCCCGGATGCAGTCGGCTCTGGACTACCTGTGGCCGTATGTAGGCGAGATGTTCACCAGCGACGAAGTTGACGCCGAGATGGTCGCGGCGGGCATTGCGCCGAACCCCGCGGATCTGAGCGCGGAGTTTGACGCTTTGGTGCAGCGGATCCTGTCCGAGGCGACCTTGACGATCCCGGAAGGCGCGTTTGCCCATAAAGGTGGGCGTGACGGGCGGATGCATACGGAACATCTGGGTCATCTGTTGACACAGATGCAGTGGCTGCAACGCGCCTATCCCGAAGCAAGCTGGTAACGCCGATGGATCGGGCATCGACCAAACAAATCTGGGAATGGCTGGATGCTGTTCCTGACCCTGAAATTCCGGTGATTTCGGTGGTCGATCTTGGCATTGTGCGCGATGTGCAGTGGCAGGACGAGACGTTGAAGGTGACGGTCACTCCAACCTATTCCGGCTGTCCGGCAACATCCATTATCAGCCTGGATATCGAAACCGCCTTGCACGATCGCGGGATCAGTGACGTGCAGATCGAAACCAGCATCGCCCCGGCCTGGACCACCGACTGGCTCAGCGAAAAGGGCCGCGCCCGGTTGGAGGACTATGGCATTGCCCCACCGCAACCGGCGGGCGGCCCGGATCGCTGCCCGCGCTGCGGTAGCAAAGCGGTCGAGAAGGTCAGCCAGTTCGGTTCGACCCCTTGCAAGGCGCATTGGCGATGCACCGACTGCCTGGAACCATTTGACTATTTCAAGTGCATCTGAGGAGGACCACCGGATGGCACGTTTCCACGACCTGAAAGTCACAGATATCCACAAAACCATTCGCGATGCGGTGGTGGTGACACTGGAACCTGTGAACGGCGCTGCAGATCAGTTCGATTTCACCGCCGGTCAATATCTGACATTTCGTCGCGAATTTGAGGGCGAAGAACTGCGCCGGTCCTACTCGATCTGCGCGGGCAAGGATGAAGGCGTGCTGCAGGTTGGCATCAAACGTGTTGAAGGCGGCGCCTTTTCCGGATGGGCGAATACTGAACTGAATGTCGGCGACATCGTCGAGGCAATGCCGCCGATGGGCAGCTTTCATACTCCGATAGATGCGGGTGCGGAAAAGCAATATCTGGGCTTTGCAGGGGGCTCGGGGATTACGCCGGTGCTGTCGATCCTCAAAACGACCCTCGCACAGGAACCGCAATCACGCTTTACCCTTATCTATGCCAATAAGGGCATCAACACGATCATGTTCCGCGAGGATCTCGAAGACCTCAAGAACCTCTATATGGGTCGCCTCAACGTGATCCACGTTCTTGAGACGGATTCACAAGAGATCGAGCTGTTCACCGGTTTGGTGACCCAGGAAAAATGCGCGCAGCTGTTCAAACATTGGGTCGATATCGACCATGTCGACACCGCATTTATCTGCGGCCCGGAACCGATGATGCTGGGCATTGCCGCCGCATTGCGCGAACACGGACTGGATGACAGCCAGATCAAGTTTGAACTGTTCGCCAGCGCCCAGCCCGGACGGGCCAAGGCTAAGCCCGTTTCGGCAGAAACGGGTACGCAGGGCAATCAAAGCAGCGCGTCGATCACGCTGGATGGATCCACTCAGACCGTGACCATACCCAAGGACCAATCCATCCTTGAGGCGGCCCTGGCAAACGCTATGGATGCCCCGTTTGCCTGCAAGGCGGGTGTCTGTTCGACCTGCCGCTGCAAGGTGCTTGAGGGTGAGGTCGAGATGCTCGCCAATCACGCGCTGGAAGATTACGAAGTGGAAAAAGGCTATGTGCTAAGCTGCCAGGCCTATCCGGTAACAGACCGCGTGGTCGTCGATTACGACCGGTAGAAAGGGGGCAGATATGTCCGATTCAATGACACTCGACAGCTATCTGGCCGCAGGCGGTGTTCTGACCAACCCATCGAACGTGCCGCCTCGCTATCGGGCCGAGCTGATGAAGCTGATGGCGACATTTGTCGACAGCGAACTGGCTGGGGCTGCCGGGTTTGCCGACATCATCAATCAGGGGCCGGGGATCAAGGAACGGATCGCCGCCGCAAAGATCGTGCTGGAAAAGTCAGACCACGCAAATTGTGTTCTCAGCATCATGGGCGAATTTGGCGCAGATACCGAACGCTATGCCAATCACCATCCTTGGACCATGCGCTTGTCGCGGGATGCGGATATAGGGGCCACCCGGTCCGAGCATGACATGCGTCTGGCGGTGTTCAACTATCCGCTGTCTGGCTGGACGGACGCTGTAGTCATGAACCTGCTGATGAGCCGCGCGGTGGCCGAACAACTGGCCGAGTATTCCACCATCTCGTATCAGCCTCTGGCCGAAGCCTTCCGATCCATCGCCCCGGTCGAGGCACATCATGGCGAGCTGGCGTTGGAAGGGGCGGTCAAACTGATCGAGAACGGTGCGGCGGACGACATGCAGAACTCGGTCACTTACTGGTGGCCTCGGGTTGCGGTGTCCTTCGGCGGCGATGACCCGAAACGGTTCGAGCTGTTGAAATCAATGGGCCTGCGTCGCAACACAAACAGCGCATTGCAGGACCGTTGGGGCCAGACAATGGCTGCAACTCTGGCAACGCTTGGCCTCAAATCGCCTGCTTGAACGAAAGCGCCCTAGGCGGACACCCTTCTCGCTCTATCCAAAGAGCCGTCCGAACTGAGGGTTGAGGTCCTCAATGCCGGCCAATCGAAGCATATGCCAGGCAAGCGCCTGATTACTGGAAATGACTGGAATCCCGATCTTTTCTTCTGCCTGAACAATGACGTCAAGGCATCGCAGATTCGTGCAAGAGACAATGACAGCATCGCAGGGCGCTTGAGCCGCGACCTTTTCAATAGCGTCAAGGATCGACCCTTCTGTGATCCGCGCAACAACGCGATCATTTCCTTCCTCGAACGACCCGAAACCTGCGATTTCGAAACCGGCCTGTTCCAGCTTTGTGCGCATCCCAGCGGAAACTTCGGGAATATAGGGGGTGACGAAGCCCAATCGTCGGGCTCCTAAATGCTGACCGGCAGCGATGATTGCCGCCAACGGATCTGTCACACGTGCATCCGGGCAGACCGTCTTTATCACCTTGGCCACATTCTCGGACCCGATCACGGTCGAGGCCGAGGTACAGCCAAATCCGATTGCATCAAAGCTGAGCGATGGTGGCAAAAGCCGTGCCGTCGCAGGCAAGTCCTGTTCCATCCGTGCCAATGTGTCGGGTCGGATTTCGGGCACCATCGGAATCCGGCTGTGATAGAGCGCGACACCAGCTAGGCACATGATCCGAGAGAATTCGTTCTCTAACGTCTCGTCAGTCTCAAGAACAATCACACCCAGATTGGCGCGGGTGCCAATGCCTTCGTCTGTTTCGAAATCAAGCTTCATGATTGGCCTCAGATGATTGGTAGTTCAGGCGCGGCGCGTTTGGTCAAAAGCTCCGCCCCACTTGCACGTATGACGATGTTCTCTTCGTGCACCATGACCCGACCGTCGCCATAGCCAAGCGATGGTTCAAGGGTCAGTACCATATTTTCGGCGATCTCGGTTGTATCCCAACTGGTGTGCGAGGGCCATTCGGTCAGCTGCATGCCAAGCCCATGACCCAGCCTGCCGACGTCACCACCCTGATCGTCGAGCTCCGTGATCACCTTCTGCATCGCTTGAAACAATTCTCGGCAAGTCGCTCCGGGGCGAGCTGCGGCCATCCCGGCCTCAGTCGCGCGCCAAAGAACATCATATGCATGGCGTGAGGCGTCATCGGCGCGGCCAATGGCCCAATTCCGATCGAAGTCGCAAAAATACCCGTCCCAGTTGGAACCGGTGTCGAGCATCAGCACATCGCCGCGCGCCAGTGGTCGGCGGGACGGGGGCGAGATGACGTCGTGATAGCCGCCCGTATCCGCACCGCCGACCAAATACGGAACATCATCGGCACCCTGCGCCAGCCCTTCGCGCCGAAAGGAGCGGAACACATCCTCAAGCGGCTGCCCTTCGCGGGCGATTTCGGGCACCCGCTCAAATGTGCGCGACCCGATGGCGCAGATATAGGTGAGTTTTTCGATCTCGGCCTCGGATTTCACCATTCGCAAGCCTCGGACGATCTCGGTCGCGTCAGTGATCTTTAGCCCATTCAGGCCCGCCAACAGCCGCTCATAATCGCCAAGCGGCATCCGCAAATGGGTTTCGTGCCCCTTCATCAATCCAACGGTTTCACCACGGCTGGCATGTGGCGCCAGCAGATCGGTCAACAGCCCGATACCGTCATCCTTTGGTGCAGGTGCGCCCCAGGTGCGGATATCTGTGACCCAGGTTCGCCGCATAAGGTCTGCGCCGATCTCAGGGATGATTGCGATGGGCTTGCCGGTTGCCGGGATGAACAGGAACCATGGGCGAGTCGGGCTTTGCCAAAACAGCGTGTGGAACCCGCTGAAATAGCGCACATCCGGTTCAGTTGTCAGCAATATGCCCGCCATACCGGTTTCGGCCATCTTTGTCTGGGCCGCTGCGGTACGCGTTGCGAATTCTTGTTGGTCAAAACCACGTCGTGGGGCGTTCATGACTCTTGATCCTTTCGCGGGGGCAACCGGTCCTGAACCAATCGGGTCCAGAATTCAGCTCCGATCGGCAGCAGTTCATCATTGAAATCATAGTCAGAAGCATGGAGCGGTTGGCCATGCGGCCCGGCCTCGCCATTGCCCAGCAACAGGAAACATCCCGGCACGGCGGCCGAAAACTGGGCGAAATCCTCAGAAAAACTCATCGGTGCCCGATCTTTGATCAGGTCACAACCGGCGGCTTCGGCTGCGCGATATACCGCAAGGGCCGGGGTGGCGGCGTTGATGGTCTCGACGAACTGCGTATCAAAGCTGACCGATGCTTGAATGCCGTGTGCTGCCGCAATCCCTTCGGTGATCTGACGCATGAAACCTTCGATGGCGTTGCGGTCCTCGGGCGATCTGGCGCGAAAATCTCCTTTGAGAGTGGCGTTGCCCGGCAAGACATTTCGCTGGCCGTCCGTCAGGAATTCGGTCACGGAAACTACCGCGCCAGAGGCGGGCGCAAGCTTTCGTGCCACCACGGTCTGCAATGCCACCACAATCTCGGACCCTACGGTAATTGCATCAACGCCGGTTTGTGGCATCGAGGCATGACCGCCCTGGCCTTTAACCGTGATCTCGAACAGGGTTTCACTGTTACAGATAATACCGGCGCGGGTCGAAATCTGACCGGTTGGAGCGCCTGGCAAATTGTGGATTGCATAGATTTCTTCGACCGGAAATTGTTCTAGCACACCGTCGTCGATCATCGCGCGCGCGCCCAGGCCGTGCTCTTCGTTTGGCTGGAATAGAAAAACAACCGTACCGTCAAAGGTAGGTTCTTTCGCCAGACGCTCTGCCGCCCCAAGCAGCATGGTTGTATGACCATCGTGGCCACAAGCATGCATCACACCGGGTGAGGTCGAGACATAGTCATGGGACGAGGTTTCGGTGATTGGAAGCGCATCCATGTCAGCACGCAGGCCAATGGCTTTGTTGCCACCGCCGGATCGAAGCACACCGACAACGCCTGCGCCTTCGTGCACTTCGATCCCAAGGGCGCGCAGCCGTTCAGCGACAACCGACTTGGTTCGCGTCTCTTGAAAGCCCAGTTCCGGGTGCCTGTGCAAATCCCGCCGAAGCGCGATCATACGGTTTTCTAAATCGCTCATTTCTTCATCCGCGTGTGAGTTGCATCGGTTCTACAGGATAGGGCTGCGTGTTTCGCATCAAATTTCCGACCCTAAAGCAGAAAAAATTGCACAAAAGCGCCAAGTTCAGATCGGAAGTTCCAGACCAATCTTTGTTCGGTCCATCGCGACGGATGTGCGAAATCTGCGGACATTCGAGTTATCGAAAAACAAGCGATGGGTCAGGTCCTCGAAATCCTCCATGTCCTGTGCGACGCAGATAAGAACAAAGTCGGCATCACCGGTCACATAATAGCATTGCTGAACTTGCGGCTCGTTCCTGGCGCGTTTGCGGAACAGATCGAGTTGCTGAAGCGATTCCCGGTCAAGTTCGACCAGAACGATGAAGGTCATCTTATAATCAAAGCGCGACGGGTTTAGTACCGCGACCTCTTTCAGGATCAGCCCGGAATCTCGCAACCGCTTGAGCCGCCGCTGCACCGAGGGAACTGAAAGACTGCATTCTTGCGCCAGCTGTTCCAGCCCGATTCGACAATCCCTTTGCAGGGTTCTGAGGATTATCGTGTCTGCATCATCAAGTTGTTGGTTCATGAAAAATCCTCGCGATGGAAGAGGCAGGTTTGAAACATATTATCGAGATTAGGGTCAAATACGATAAATAGAAATAGGTCGATCATGCACAATCTCTGCACATGGAAAAAGCGGATGAAAAATACATGACAGCGACCGACGACCTAAGCTTCGCCCCGGATTTCGTCCGTGCGCAGGAGTTTTTTCAGGGGCAAGAGACCTACGCTGTATCGCCGCTGATTGAAATCACGGGGCCTGATGGTCAGAGCATTCTGGTCAAGAACGAGACAGAGCGTATGGGGCTTGGCGCGTTCAAAGCTTTGGGGGCGCCCTATGCGGTTGCACGCCTTCTCGAGGATGCATGGCTCGAGAATACCGGTGAAACGCTCTCCCTCACGCGGATGAAGGATGCCGCTTTTCGAGAATTCGCATCTGGCCACACATTCGTCTGCGCAAGTGCAGGCAACCACGGAATGGGCGTTGCGGCTGGGGCGCGGGCGATGGGTGCAAAGGCGCGAATTCATCTGGCGCAGACCGTACCGCAAGGGTTCGGCGACCGTCTTAGAACCTTCGGTGCCGAGGTTGTCCGTTCGGGCGATGTTTATGACGAAAGCGTCGCCGCCGCTATTGCTGACGCCAAAACCACCGGTGCCACGCTTTTGGCCGACGGAACCTGGCCTGGTTACACCGAGATTCCGAAACTGGTGATGGAGGGCTATTGCGTCATCGCCGAAGAGTTGCGCGCGCGGTTCGAGGCTTCGGGGCAGTGGCCTACGCATGTCTATCTGCAGGCCGGTGTCGGTGGGTTGGCCGCCGCAATGTCGCATATGATCCGTCTGAACTGGGCGGAACAGCCTGAACTGATCGTTGTCGAACCCGGCGCTGCGTCCTGTTTGCGGGCCAGTCACTTGGCCGGACGGGCCACCCGCAGCGATGGGCCGGATTCGAATATGGGTCGGCTTGACTGCAAGGCACCGTCGATCGTGGCCTGGGATGTGCTCGAGCGCTGCGGCGTGAGCTACGAAACCCTTTCCGAAGAAGAAGGCCAGGCAGCCGCAGAAGCTGTCACAGCACTTGGAATCGCGACCACGCCGTCAGGCGCGGCCGGTTACGGCGCCCTGTGCAAGAGAACCAACCAACAGGCGAGGACGCAGGAATTACGTCCTCTTGTCATCATCTCAGAAGGGCTCGCATGAGCGGGCAAGAAAGGACTAACAGAATGACATCCATTTTTAGCAAGCTGATAACCTCGGCGGTTTTCGCGGCAGGTCTGTCGACTGCTGCCTTTGCGGACACCTGGAAATTCGCCTCGGAAGAGGACAAAGGCGACGTACAGGATATCTTTGCACAGGCCTTCGCCGAAAGTGTCAAAGAGCAGTCCGATGGCGACATCAAAGTGCGTATCTACTACTACGGTCAGTTGGGTACCGAGAACGATATTGTCGAGCTGACATCTAAGGGTACGGTCCAGTTCGTATCGGTGGGCACCGGTCACCTGGGGTCTTATGTGCCCGAGGCACAGGTTCTTGATCTGCCCTATGTTCTGGGCGGTGATATCGACGTGATCCGCGAAGTTCTGACCACCAGCCCGACCATCTATGAAGACCTCAGCGAGAAATTCGAGAAGGTGAACCTGAAGCTACTCACCATGATCTCGGAAGGCGACATGGCCTGGGGTGCCAACAAGGCGATCCGCAGCCCGGCGGATTTTGAAGGCCAGAAAATCCGTACCTTCACTTCGACCATTCCGGTGGAAACCTTCAAGGCGTTTGGCGCCAACCCGACGCCTTTGTCCTGGGGCGAGGTCTATGGCGCGCTGCAGTTGAAGACCGTCGATGGCATGGTGAACCCGATCTATTTCATCTACAACGCCAAGTGGCATGAGGTTCAGGATTACCTGATCTTCCCGGGCCAGCTTCCTTACGTCGGCACCGTTTCCACCAACAGTGAATGGTTCAACGGTCTGCCCGCGGATCAGCAAGAGATGGTCAAGAACGCCATCGCCAAGGGCGAGCAGGCTGCGCATGATTATCAGATCAAGATCAATCTGGAAAACATGGACAAGATCAAGGCCGAGCGCCCCGATCTGCAGGTCATCGTCTTGACTGAGGACGAGCGCGCTGTCTTTGAAGCCCAAAGCGCCACATTGCACGAAACATTCTTCGATGTGGTCGAAAACGCCTATGACGACGCCGAGAAACCTGCGGCCCGCGCGCAAGCCCAGAAGATCCTCGACGGCCTGCTTAACGAGGTGAGCAATGCGTCGCAATAAAAGCTGACATCACTGAAAGGCGCGGCGTCTCATTCAGACGTCGCGTCTTTCATTTACGGAACGCTGACTGGCGGGCCGAGGGAGGGAAAATCATGAAAAGCGCTTTGGTCGCCCTAAGTAGGGGCACCGAGTTCATCGAGAAATTCGTTATCATTCTGGCCATATTGTTGATGATGGTGAATTCGACCGCAAACGCTATTGGCCGCTACGCCTTTGGCAAAAGCCTGTTCTTCTCGGAAGAGCTGAACCAGTTTCTGATTGTCAGCGTGACCTTTTTTGGATTTGCCTATGCGGTTCGGAAAGGTCGAAACATTCGGATGACGGCGGTTTATGACACGCTGTCCCGACGATCCAAGAAGGTGATCCTGACGCTGATTTCGATCACGACCAGCATGCTGCTGGCCTTTTTGGCCTATAAGTCCGTGTTCTACGTGCTTGAGATCAAAGAGCTGAACCGTCTGAGCCCGGCGCTGCAGTTTCCGGTCTATATCATCTACTCGGTGATCCCGGTCGGCCTGTTTATGGCCAGCCTGCAATATCTGATCGCATTCATCATGAATGTCACTCATGTCGGCATCTGGCACTCGTACGAAGTCGAGGACAATGACGCAGTGGATGTAGGAGTCTGAGATGCCCGGATTCCTTGATTTCCTTGGCGATGTCATAGCTGGTGAGCTGGATATCTATGTCATCACCTTTGCTCTGGTCGTGGCGATGGTGGTTCTGCTGTTCCTCAGCTACCCGATGGTTGTTCCGCTAGCGGTTGCCACGCTGATTGGCCTTGTTCATTTCTCGCAAAGCGATACTGGCGTCATCATCCAACAGATGGTCACTGGCATTTCGCCAAACGCGCTGATCGCTGTGCCGATGTTCATATTCGCCGCCGATATCATGGCGAGAGGTCATACGGCCAATAATCTGCTTGGGCTGATCGAAGCCTTTGTCGGTCACCGCCGAGCCGGATTGCCGATCACGGCCTGCATCAGTTGCACATTGTTCGGCTCGGTTTCGGGTTCGACTCAGGCGACCGTGGTTTCGATTGGTCAGATCATGCGGCCAAAGCTGCTGAAGGCCGGTTACAAGGACAGTTTTGTCATGGCGTTGATCATCAATGCCAGCGACATCGCCTTCCTTATCCCTCCAAGCATCGGGATGATCCTATATGGCACGCTGGCCAATACCAGCGTGGGCGAACTGTTCATTGCAGGAATTGGTCCGGGCGTTGTTCTGGCGCTGATGTTTTCGGTCTATTGCTATTTCTACAGCGTCCTGCAGGGCGATCTGATCGCGCGGGTGCCAAAGAAATCCGGTGCCGAGCGGCGCGCAGCGTTTCGCAAGGCCATACTGCCGCTTGGTTTCCCGGTCCTGATCGTCGGCGGTATCTACACCGGCGCAGTGACCCCGACCGAAGCAGCCTCGTTTTCGGTGCTTTATGCGCTGATCGTCGAATGCGTGATTTATAGGGAACTGAAACTCAACGACGTTTTGGATTCCGCTCTCAGCACAGGATTGATTACGGCGGTTGTGTTCATCCTTGTCGGGATCGGTCAGGCGTTTTCCTGGTATATTTCCTTCGAACAGATTCCACAGGGCCTGTTAGAGCCGCTGAACCTGGAAGGCGCGTCGCAGGAATACATCCTGTTCATCATAGCGCTGTGCTTCTTCGTGGGATGTATGTTCGTCGACTCGCTGGTCGTGCTTGTCATCCTTACGCCAATCTTCGTTCCGATCGTGGATGCCTCGGGGATTGATCCGGTTCTTGTCGGGGTTATGGTGACGCTGCAGATGGCCATCGGATCAGCAACACCGCCGTTTGGCTGCGATATCTTCACCGCAATCGCGATTTTCAACAGACCTTATCTTGAGGTGATCCGGGGCACTTTGCCGTTCTTCGCGATCCTGGCGCTGATAACGGCTATGCTGATCTACTTCCCAGGTATCGCCCTGTTCCTCAGGGATCTGGCGGCGTTTTGACAAAATGAATGAAGGATGGCCGGTTGTTTTGAATCGGCCATCCAAACTTGATCCGAAGATCAGCGCCCAATACCGACGTAACTATCGAAGCCGGATTTCTTGACGGCGGGTTCGGAATAGATATTGCGCAGATCGACCATTCGGGGGGATTTCATCGTGCCAGCTAGTTCGCTCAGATTGAGCGCACGGAACTCGTTCCATTCGGTCAACAGCACAACGACATCCGCATCTGCAGCAGCAGCATAGGGGTCTTCGCACCATTCGACGCCGGGCAGCAGGGCCTCACCTTCGGAACGCCCCTGAGGGTCGACAACCCGCACCGTTGCCCCACCACCGATCAGTGCAGGCACTATAGTTAACGAGGGCGCATCACGCATATCGTCGGTATTGGGTTTGAAGGTCACGCCCAGAACAGCGATCGTTTTTCCATTGAAACTGTCGTCGCAGACATCTCGGATTTTCTGGATCATCCGTTTCTTGACCTCGTCATTCACCCGGATGACGGTTTCGGTGATCTGCATCGGGTGGGCATGTTCCTGACCGATCCGGGCCAAAGCGGCGGTGTCTTTTGGAAAGCACGATCCGCCATATCCCGGACCTGCATGTAGGAATTTATTGCCAATGCGCCCATCCAGACCGATGCCTCGGGCGACCTCTTTCACGTCGCCGCCAACACGTTCGCACAGGCCTGCGATCTCATTAATAAAGGTGATCTTGGTCGCAAGAAACGCGTTAGCGGCGTATTTGATCATCTCTGCGCTTTCCAGATCGGTGGTCAGGATCGGGAAGTCCCGCAGGTAAAGCGGGCGGTATATTTCCGCCATGACATCGGCGGCGCGGTCTGATTCAACGCCGACAACCACACGATCCGGGCGCATGAAATCATCAATGGCGGCCCCTTCGCGCAGGAATTCAGGGTTCGAGGCGACGTCGAATTCGGCCTTCGGGTTGGCGGCAGAAATGACCTGATGCACCTTGCGATTGGTGCCAACTGGAACGGTCGATTTGGTTACCACCACAGTGTAGCCCGTAATCGCATGCGCAATTTCTTCTGCGGCGGCCATCACATAAGTCAGATCGGCGTGACCGTCCCCTCGACGTGTGGGCGTGCCCACGGCAATAAAAACAGCATCCGCACCATCCACTGCTGCGGCCAGGTCCGTGGAAAAGCTGAGCCGACCAGCGGCTACGTTTTTGGCCATCAGGACGTCAAGCCCGGGCTCATATATCGGGACTTCGCCAGCCTGCAGCATCTCAATTTTCTGTTCGGCCTTGTCGACGCAAATGACATCATGGCCGAAATCGGAAAAACATACCCCGGACACCAAACCTACATAGCCGGTTCCGATCATCGCAATACGCATACTAAAATACCCTTCTTAACAAATACCGCCTTTGGCGCGCACACATTCGAAGAAAGTTCCGCCGGTTTCAATGCCTGTCAGCGTGCTTGGGTTGCATTCCGGGGATTCTTGCTGTTTTTGGGTCGGCAATCATACACATTTGTTTTCGTAGGGCGGAACTATGACAAAAACGGCATTAATCACCGGGATTACCGGACAAGACGGATCGTATCTGGCCGAGTTTTTGTTGGAAAAAGGTTATGAAGTTCACGGCATTAAGCGTAGGGCGTCCTCATTCAACACGCAACGCATCGATCACATCTATCAGGATCCACACGTTCCCAATCCCAAACTGCACCTGCACTATGGAGATCTGAGCGATACGTCTAACCTGACGCGAATCATTCGCGAAGTGCAGCCGGACGAGGTCTATAACCTAGGCGCACAGTCCCATGTGGCCGTCAGTTTTGAATCCCCGGAATACACTGCGGATGTGGATGCCATTGGTACTTTGCGTTTGCTGGAAGCGATACGTTTTCTCGGGCTCGAGAAAAAGACACGCTTCTATCAGGCCTCGACCTCGGAACTCTACGGTCTGGTGCAAGAGACCCCGCAACGCGAAACCACCCCGTTCCACCCACGGTCACCTTATGCGGTTGCCAAACTTTATTCGTACTGGATCACGGTCAATTACCGTGAGGCCTATGGCATGTATGCCTGTAACGGGATCCTGTTTAACCACGAAAGCCCGCGCCGGGGCGAAACTTTTGTTACCCGCAAGATCACACGCGGTTTGGCAAATATTGCGCAAGGGCTGGAAAGCTGCCTGTACATGGGGAATATCGACAGTCTGCGGGATTGGGGCCACGCGAAGGACTATGTGCGGATGCAATGGCTGATGCTGCAGCAGGACAATCCTGAGGATTTCGTGATTGCGACCGGGGTTCAGTATTCGGTACGTCAGTTCATTGAATGGTCGGCAGCCGAGCTTGGCGTTTCACTGGAATTCACCCGGTCAGGCGTTGACGAAACCGCGACTGTCGTCTCGATCGAGGGGGACAAAGCCCCGGGATTGAAACCCGGTGACGTCGTGATGCGGATAGACCCGCAATATTTTCGCCCGGCCGAGGTCGAGACCCTTCTGGGCGATCCCTCAAACGCCAAGAACAAACTGGGTTGGGTACCAGAACTGACCGTGCAGGAAATGTGCGCTGAGATGGTGACCGAAGACCTGAAGACGGCCAAACGTCACGCGCTTTTGAAAGAGCACGGGTTTGAGCTGCCAATGAGCCTGGAAAACGGCTGAGGAGGCCCTCATGCGTAAGATCTATGTTGCCGGGCATCGTGGTATGGTTGGCGGCGCAATCCTGCGCCGTTTGCAAAACCGCAAGGACGAAGGCGAAGCGCTGGAGTTGATCACGCGCAGGCATTCCGAACTGGATCTGACCGACCAACCCGCCGTGCGTGATTTTATGCAGACTGAGCGTCCGGATATGGTGATCCTAGCCGCGGCCAAGGTTGGTGGGATTCACGCAAATAACACCTACCCCGCAGATTTCATTTACGAAAACCTGATGATTGAATGCAACGTGATCCATCAGGCTTTTGCAGCGGGGGTAAAGCATTTGCTGCAACTGGGCAGCTCGTGCATTTACCCACGGGCTGTGCCTCAGCCCATGCGTGAAGACGCTTTGCTGACCGGCGTGCTGGAACCCACCAACGAACCCTATGCCGTTGCAAAGATCGCCGGGATCAAGCTGTGTGAAAGCTATAATCGCCAACATGGCGTCGATTACCGGTCGGTTATGCCAACCAATCTTTACGGACCCGGAGACAATTTTCACCCCGAAAACAGCCATGTCCTGCCGGCCCTGATCCGCAGATTCCACGAGGCACAGCGCGACGGGCTGGAAGAAGTGGTGATCTGGGGCACAGGAAAACCGCGGCGCGAGTTTTTGCATGTCGATGATATGGCCGAGGCGTCCTTGTTTGTGCTCGACTTACCGCGCGATATCTACGATGCGAATACCCAGCCGATGCTGAGCCATATCAATGTGGGATGCGGCGAAGATATCTCAATCGCTGAGCTGGCGGCCCTGGTGGCCGGAACAACCGGATTCACGGGTAAGATCACTCAGGATGTCAGCAAGCCTGACGGGACACTGCGCAAGTTGATGGATGTGTCCCGACTGGCCGATATGGGGTGGCGAGCACGCGTTGGACTCGAAGATGGTATCCGGGAGACCTATGCGTGGTTTCTGGAGCAGGCAGACACCGATTTGCGCGCCAAATGACCGCCTGGGCATAGCTCCGGACGGTCTAAAGCTCAGAACCAGCGACCGGTTGCGATTACCGTTGGGGACAGGCTGCTTGTGTCCGAGGATGCCGATAGAACCTTAAAGGGCACTTCTGTTTCAGTGGCCGCGCCCAAACCTATAAACCGGCTTGTCGCGCCGCCACTGCCACCGACCGAGGGTGAAGTTCCGGACGCAAAGGCTACGGGAAAGCTCCAGGTGGTCTCGGCGCTGGAATACAGCGATCCTTCGGCGTTCACGCAATCGGTGGGCGTCAGAACGCCCGTGCAGATTTGTGTACCATCCGCAAACCGGACGTATTCGCCAGTGGCGGTTGATCCGCGTTCGACAACTGCGCCGGTCGGCACCCCGGCGGATTCAGACACAGTGCCCAGCAGATTTCCGGGGCAGTAGCCATAGTCGGCCCGCATCAGGCGACCTGCGGTGATGTCTTCGGCATCGTTTTGAATGGCAGAGCCAGAGGCTATTCCGGTGGCTGGGTCAAAGCTCAGCGCCTCGGTCCAGGATCCGCCATCAGCCGAGACTTTGATGGAAAAACTGGTGTTGCCGGACAATCCCATCTCCGCATGGCCAATCCAGTTTGACTGGAACAAAAGCGAGGCGGTATCCCCGGCCGCTGCCTTGTTGATCTTCAACTGGTGACCAGCCCCGTCATGGCTGAGCAACGTCGCAGGCGACCGGACCGATAGCCGATTGGTGCTGTCATACCCGGTTGCGATGCCCAACCCGTCCAGGTTCTGGGTCGCGACCTGAGGTTCGGACCAGTCTGCGCCGTCCCAGATCTTCAACCGGTTGGCCTGTTCATCCCAGGCCCGCCAGCCGATTCCCGGGGTCACAAAATGCCAGGCGTCATCCAACCAGGCCGCAAGGGCGCCCGGCTGCGCGGCCCAATCCCCGGTAGGGTTGGCGCCAAGCGCGTGAATCTCGCCCTGTTCCGGCACCGCAGGCGGGACCGAGGCGTTTGTCGACGCTACGCTCAGCTGGACAATCAGGTCCAGAGCACGCAGCGCCTCGTTATGGGTGACGTGTTTCTGGGCCTGCGAAGGTTGCAGGAAAGGTAAATCCAATCTGGGTGAGTTTTGTGACACGGGCGGCGTCCTCCTGTAGCTGTCGGTCCGACTATTGCATTGCGCGCTACATTGCCGTGCCCAGGATGAATTCGGTCTGATCTGACCGAACGTTCGAATAATCATTTGCTAACGTTTGGAGGATTCCATGGGGCGTAGCCAAAGGTCTGGATTCAACGAAAAAGGACAGCCGAAGCTGCCCTTAAGCTTACCAATCGCCGCTAAAGGTTAGCTGCGGGCGTACACATCCTCGTACCGGATGATGTCGTCCTCACCCAGATAAGACCCGGTCTGGACCTCGATCAGAACCATCGGCACCTTGCCCGGATTCTCCATCCGATGAACGGCGCCGAGCGGGATGTAGACAGACTGGTTTTCAGAGATCAGGCGCACATCTTCGTCGATCGTTACTTTTGCCGTGCCCTGAACAACGATCCAGTGTTCAGACCGGTGGTGATGGGATTGCAGGCTTAGTGAGGCGCCGGGGTGAACGTGTATGCGTTTGACCTGGAACCGATCCCCGATAACCAGGCTTTCGAACCAGCCCCAAGGGCGATGATCGACCGGCAGCGATTCCGCTTGTTTGGCGCCTTTGGCCTTCAGGGCCGCAACCGCCTGTTTGACGTCCTGAGCCTTGTCCATGCTGGCCACCAAAACCGCGTCAGGCATGGCGACCGCAATCATGTTTTCCAGACCCATCGCAACAACTTCTTGCGTGGGGGTTTCTGAACGCACCAATACGTTCCGGCAGTCAATGGTGGTAACCTGGCCCGTAGTGGCAACGCCATCGGCGTCTGGATTGCTCAGCTCTTGAACTGCCGACCAGCTGCCGACATCCGACCAGCCCGACGCATAGGGTACGACGCTCAGATTGCGGGCTTTCTCCATGACCGCGTAGTCGATCGAGATATCCTCGACCGTGCCCCAGGCTCGGGGATCGAGGCGCAGAAACCCGAGGTCGGCCTTTGCCTCACGGACGGCCTTGCCGACCGGGTCCAGCAGTGCGGACGCATGTTCTTTGAATGCAGCGATTATGTCTTTGACCGCGAAAAGAAATATCCCCGAATTCCAAAGATAGCTGCCATCGGCGATCATGGCTTGGGCATTCTGCAGATCAGGCTTTTCGACAAAACGGTCCAACGCAATGGCGGTGTTGCCCGTATCTGGGGCATGGCTGAGCTTGAGATATCCATAGCCGGTTTCCGGCCGGTCCGGAGTGATCCCGAAAGTGACGAGATCCCCACGATCCGAAATCGCGCGCGCGCCTTCGGTAACTGCCTGATGAAACGCAGCTTTGTCCGGGATGACATGGTCCGATGGGGCGACAAGCATGATCGCATCCGGGTTGCTGGCGGCCAGATACAACGCGGCGGCCAGAACCGCTGGTGCTGTGTTGCGCCCTTCGGGTTCGATCAAAATGGGACCCGGATCTATGCCAATCGCGCCCAGTTGTTCCGGAACCACAAAACGGAAGGCATCATTGGTAAGGATCAGCGGCTTGGCATAAGGCGCGTCCTTGGGTCCCTGCATTCGTTCAGCACAATCCTGAAGCAGGCTTGAATCACCGATCAGAGGGACGAACTGCTTGGGGTAACTTTTGCGCGACAGGGGCCACAGTCGGGTGCCGGACCCTCCGCAGAGTATGATGGGATGGATGGTGGTCATTGCGGCTTGCCTCGAAGGTTCTTGGACTTTGTCACTTTAGAAACGACATGCTGAAGGTTGCGGGCGCTATTGAGCGGCCTTCCCGGCGGCGACTATCTCGTTCAGATATTGGCTCAGGTCATCACGCAGATCGCTACGGGCCAGCGCAAAGGCAACAGTTGCCTGAAGGAACCCGGCTTTCGAGCCGCAATCAAATCGCTGGCCGTCGAATTTATAGCCAAACACGGGCACACCGTTACAGATGTCTTCTGCGATAGCATCGGTCAGCTGAATCTCACCGCCACTGCCCGTTTTCTTTTGGTTGAGATTGTACAGCACTGACGGCCCCAGAATATACCGACCGATAACGGCCAGGTTCGAGGGGGCTTCTTCCGGCTTGGGCTTTTCAACCATTCCTCTGGCGCGTACCACGGAGCCGACGTTTTCGCCTACATCCAGAACGCCATAGGAACTGGTTTTTTCGTTTGGCACTTCCATCGTTGCGACCATGTTGCCGCCGGTTTCCTCATAGGCTTCGACCATCTGCTGCAGACAGGGTTTATCAGCAGCAATGACGTCATCCGGCAACATTACGGCAAATGGCTCGTCGCCGATCAGCCGGCGGGCGCACCAGACCGCATGGCCCAGACCAAGCGCCTTGTGCTGGCGGATATAGGCGATGGCGCCGCTTTCCATATTCGTTGCATTCAGCGCTTCAAGCAGGTCATCCTTGCCCTTGGCCTTGAGCTCTTGTTCCAGAACGAGGTTGTGATCAAAGTAATCTTCCAGCGCAGATTTGCCACGCGAAGTTACAAAGATGAATTCGGTAATACCTGCGGCGCGGGCTTCGTCGATTGCGTATTGAACCAAAGGACGGTCAACCAGTGTCATGATCTCCTTGGGGACGGATTTTGTCGCTGGGAGAAAACGCGTGCCCAATCCCGCAACGGGGAAAATCGCCTTGGTGACCTTGCGTACCATGTTACCTCTCAAATTCAATTCTTGCCCGACCGCGTAGGGCAGGCCGGGGTTTCCTATTAGGCTGCGCAGTCAGAACAATCAATGACATCGCGGCCGCAGTCTAAAATCTGACAGGAAGGTGCCACCGGGGGTAGGGGAAGTCAAAACGAACCGCCGTTTGATGCCTTTGAAACCCGTCATTTACCGGTGTTTTGTTGTACAATCCGGCCCTTCGTCCATTCATTGGCAAGAATACGCCAAGAATCGTCATGAAGTCGTGCAAAGCCGAACCTGTCCCCGAGGCTGTTCATGCGGCCTCGGGGACAGGGGATTTATGTGTTCGCCAGGATTGTCTCAAGCGGATCATGCTCGGCGACGAAATGGTTCGGGGCGACCTCGTTCAGCTGAGGCACATATTCGTTCTGACCGGCCGACAACCGACTGGGCAGGAACCTAAGCGCCGCCTTTGGATCCATCGGCGAAGGCAGCTCGCCCGGCAATTTGAGGCGCTGGCGTTGCCGTTCCACATCCGGATCGGGGATCGGGACAGCCGAGATCAGCGATTTGGTATAGGGGTGCAGAGGCTGCGAACAGATCACCTCTCCATCTCCCAATTCGACGATGCGCCCCAGATACAGTACCATGATCCGGTTTGACACTGTCCGTACCACGGACAGGTCGTGGCTGATGAAAATCATCGACAGCCCGAATTCCTGCTGCAGCTCTTTCAAAAGCTCTACGATCTGGGCCTGGATCGACACGTCCAGAGCCGAGACCGCCTCGTCACAAATGATCAGCTTGGGCTTGTTGATCATCGCCCGCGCGATCCCGACCCGCTGGTTCTGCCCACCGGACAGCTCGTGCGGATAGCGGTTGATCATGTTGGCCTGCAGGCCGACCCGCTCCATCATTTCGCCGACCATTTTCTTGCGCTCACGCTCTGTCAGATCCGGGCGATAGGTTTTCAGCGGTTCAGCGATAGAGGCCGAGATAGTCATCCGCGGATCGAGGCTGGCCAGCGGATCCTGGAACACAATCTGCAGGTCCTTGCGGTACTTGTTCAGCTCGGCCCGCTTTAGCCCGACTATCGGATGGCCCAACCAGCTGACATTGCCACCGCTGGGTTCGATCAGCTGCAGAACCGCCCGCGCCAGTGTGGATTTGCCACAGCCGGATTCACCCACAACGCCCAGCGTCTCGCCCTTACGGATGTCAAAGCTGACACCGTCCACGGCCTTCAGCGGCACCGTGCGCCCGAACAGCCCGCCCGAGACATGGATCGGGAAATGCACTTTGACGTCATCGACCCGCAGCAGAGGTTCATCGGTTTCTGCCAGCGCTTCTGGCGCGTCACCGGCATCAATGCGCGGCATCGCTTCAAGCAGGGTGCGGGTGTATTCATGCTGCGGCGCGCGGAAGATCTCGCGTGTGTCCCCGGCCTCAACAAACTGACCCAGACGCATGACCTGAATGCGGTCACACATCCGTGCCACCACGCCCATGTCATGCGTGATCAGCGCAATGGCAGTGCCTTCGTCTTTTTGCAGGTGCACCATCAAGTCCAGAATGTCGGCCTGGACCGTCACATCCAGCGCCGTGGTCGGTTCATCGGCGATCAGCAGCTTTGGGCTGCACAACATCGACATGGCGATCATGACACGTTGGCGCATGCCCCCCGACAATTCGTGCGGGTATTGATCCAGACGACGGTTTGCCTCGGGGATGCGGACCCGATCCAACCACTCCAGACAGCGCGCCCGAGCGGCCGAACCCTGCAACCCTTCGTGAACCTGCAGAACCTCACGCATTTGCTGCCCGACCCGCAGATGCGGGGTCAGGGCGGTCAGCGGATCCTGAAAGATCATGCCGACGTCATCGCCCCGGATCTGGTTCAGCTTGTTGATCGGCAGATTCAGGATTTCCTTGCCATTCAGTGTGGCCGAACCGATTGCACGACCCGCTGAAGGCAACAGCCCCATCGCGGCCATGAAAGTCTGGCTTTTACCGGACCCGCTTTCGCCCACAATACCAAGGCATTCGCCCGGATTAATGTCAAAGCTGATGCCTTTGACGGCCTCGACCACACCATCGGGGGTGTCGAACTGGACGCTTAGGTCCTTAACAGAGAACAGGCTCATATCAGCGATCCTTTGGGTCCAGAGCGTCACGCAGCCCATCGCCGATGAAGAACATCGTGATGATAATGGCGACATAGAATGTCAGAGGGAACATCAGCTGCCAGAGGGTTCCGTACCCCATTGTGCCTGCCCCTTCAGCGATCAGACGGCCTAGCGAGGTATAGGGCTCCGAGATGCCAAGTCCGAGGAACGAGATAAAGCTTTCGGTCAGGATCATCTCGGGCACCAGAAGCGAAGCATAGACGATTACCACGCCCAGCAGGTTGGGCAGGATATGGCGATACATGATGGTGAATTCGCTGACACCGGCGGCACGCGCGGCCTCGATGAATTCGCGGTTTTTCAGGGCCAGAGTCTGCCCTCTGACGATCCGTGACATGGTTAGCCAACCAACCGCGCCCAATGCGATGAACAGGGTAAAGAACGACCGACCGGCCACTACAAGCAACAGAATGATGATCAGAGTTGTTGGAATGGCCAGAAGGATATCGACGAACCGCATCATCGCGCCGTCAAGGCGCCCGCCAATATACCCGGCGGCGATGCCATAGCAGGTGCCAACAATCAACGCGGTGGCCGCCCCGACAAGCCCCACCAACAACGATGTTGTTGTGGCCTGAATGACCCGGCTGTAAAGGTCGCGCCCCAGATCGTCGACGCCAAAGAAGTGCCCGGTCTCAATCGATGGCATTCCCATGCCACGGATGTCACCCATCACGTTCCAGTCGATTTCCTCATTGCTCCAAACGGCGAAATATGGGCCGAAGATTGTGAACAGAACGATCATCAGCAAGATGAATACGCTCGCCATTGCGGCTTTGTTGCGGACAAACCGCATCCGCGCATCCTGCCAGAGGGAACGCCCCTGAACGGCCGTGAAATCGGTGATGTCCTCGGCCAGATGGGCGGCTTTTTGTGATTTTCCTAGCATTTTGTGCCCCTCAGTACCGGATTTTCGGATCGAACCAGGCATATGCCAGGTCGGTCAGCAGGTTCACGATCACTGTCAGCGTGCCGTACAGGATCGTGACCCCCAGCAGCACCGCATAGTCACGCGACAGGGCCGAGCCGACATAAGCCTGCCCCAGACCACCGGTCGAGAAATAGATGTCGACGAAAACCGATCCGGTCAGAACATAGACAAAGACCGGCCCCAGATAGGACACTACCGGCAGCAGCGTGGGCTTCAACGCATGGCGCCAGATTACGGTCCTGGTAGGCAAACCCTTGGCCCGGGCCGTGCGGATGAAGTTCGAGTTCAGAACTTCCAGCATCGACGAACGGGTAATCCGCGCGATCGACCCCATATAGGACGTGGCCAATGCGATGACCGGCATGATCAGATATTGCCACTGACCGCCGTTCCAGCCACCACCCGGCAACCATCCCAGCCACAAAGTGAAGGTCAGGATCAGGATCGGGCCCATGATGAAGTTCGGCAGCGCCTGCGCAGCGATCCCCAGACCTACGGCAAAATAGTCGATCCAGCTGTTGTGTCGGATGGCCGCGGCGATCCCAAGGCCAATACCTACGACACTCGCCAGCAGGAATGACAATGACCCGTAAGTGAGCGAGATCGGGAAGCCTTGCGAAATGATATCATTGACGTCCCGGTCCTTGAACTTGAAGGACGGGCCGAAATCGAAATGCACGACAATGTTGTACAGATAGTCCCAAAGCTGTTTCCACAGCGGCTGGTCCAGACCATAGCGCGCCTCGATATTGGCCAGCACCTGCGGCGGCAATGGCCGTTCCGAGGTAAACGGCCCGCCGGGCGCGTAGTGCATCAGAAAAAAACAGGCAACGATCAGCAACAGGATCGTTGGAACGGCGATCAGCAATCGCCGGATGATATAGGCAAGCATTTCATGCCCCCATTATTGGCTTTGCCCCGGGGTGATCCTCGGGGCAAAGCGTGGTCTAAGGAAGGTTATTCGGCGATCTTGTAGAGGTTCTTGGAGTACCAGTTCTGCTCTACGTTCTTGACCGGCCAGTTGCCGACATCGCTGTCCATCATGTAGACGCCAGCATAGTGATAGATCGGGATAACCGGAGTCTCTTGTGCAATGATCCGCTCAACCTCGGTATACAGTGGTGCTGCGTCATCTGCTGTCTTGGCCTGGGTCAGCAATTCGTCAACCTTGGAGTTGTTGTACTTGCCGTCGTTATAGCCGGAATCCGACTGCAACAGGTCCAGGAAGGTCGAGGCTTCGTTATAGTCGCCACACCAGGCGCCACGGGCCAGATCGAAGTTCTGGTTGCCGCGCTCTTCCAGGAACACTTTCCATTCCATGTTGGCCAACTCGACCTGTACGCCCAGTTTCTGTTTCCACATCTGGCTCAGTGCCACTGCGACTTTCTTATGGGCCTCTGATGTGTTGTAGACCATGTCAAAGCTCAGCGGGTTGTCGGGGCCAAATCCGGCCTCGGCCAGCAACTCCTTGGCCAGCTCGTCACGCTCGGCTTGCGTCATCGAAGCCATTTCGACCTCTGGGACGGTGAACCCAGCGGTTGCTTCGGGTGCGAACGTATATGCGGGCGGCTCACCACCGGCTTTGACGTTCTTGGTGATGATGTCGCGGTCAACTGCAAGAGACAGGGCTTGACGTACATTTGGGTTCTTGAATTCTTCCGGTCCGCTGTCAGACAGGTTGAATGTATAGTAATAGTTGCACAGGCGCGGGAAGCTGATGGCCTCTTCGGGGTGCTCTTTCTGTAGGCGCGGGAACTGACCTGCAGGTACTTCAGTGCGGTCCAGCTCGCCTGCAAGGTAACGGGTCAGGGCTACGTTTTCGTCGTTGATGACAAGGGCCACGACTTTTTCGACAATCGTATTGTCGTTATCCCAATACATCTCGTTGCGCTCACGGACCGAGCGTTCCTGTGGCAGGTGTTCGGTCAGAACATAGGCGCCGTTCGAGACGATGTTTTCCGGCTTAGTCCAGGCGTCGCCGAACTCTTCGATCACCTTCTGCGGGGCAGGGAAGGTGGTGGAATGGGTCGTCATTTGCGCGAAATAAGGCAGTGCTGCGCTCAGCTTGACCTCAAGTGTGTGGTCGTCGATGGCGGTTACGCCCAGTTCGTCCACAGGCTTCTCACCAGCAATGATTTCGGCCGCATTTTCGATCGACATCAGTTCCATGAACCACGCATAGGGCGAGGACAGAGCGGGATCGACGGCACGTTTCCATGCAAAGACGAAATCGCCTGCCGTGACCGGATCACCATTGGACCATTTGGCGTTATCACGCAGTGTAAATGTGTAAACGTCCTTGGTATCGTTTGTGGTATAGCCGGTTGCGACGCCGGGCACCAAATTGCCGTCTTCGTCCTGATTCATCAGGCCTTCGAACAGGTCGCGGACAATTTCCGCACCGGTAACGTCTTCAACAACCTGCGGGTCAACCGAACTGTGCTCATCCAGAACGCGATAGGTGAAGGTTTGATCATCCGCCAGCGCCTCGCCGGTTTCGGGATGGGTGCCGGCGGCAAATGCAGCGCCGGTGATCATGGTCGAGGTCAGTAGCCCCGCCAGAGATGTCCGAATGTATTTGTTCATATCTTTCTACTCCCATTTGTGTGGTGGCAAGGTACGCACATCCGTTCAGGATGGTCGCTGACCACCATGATTGTCCGACTCAGATAGACCGGGACTTGTTCGAATTTTGCTTTTTCAGATCGCAATGAACACCGCGTCGCAGTCTTTCGGTTTGCTGTCGGAAACGTAGTTGCGAAAGTCGCCTTTCACTGATGCAGAACGTGGCACTATTTCAAAAAAGGTTAAAGCCTTTGCGTGCAAAATGGCCAGGTGCGGCCGAAATCTAAAAAATTCCACGGGAGAATGGAAATATTATAATGATACGCGATGGTTTCTTGACATTTTTGTGAAGTTCTTGAGTAAGCGGTTGAGCGTTGACGCAAGGTCCGCTTTTGCGGCTTTCCAAAAATTGGCGCGAATCGCTATTGGGTCAGTGCCCGGACCATATGGGTCTGAGGAAAGCATGTGGCGGACTGATTGGTGGCCTCTTGCCAGCGCCCGATAGAGCGGCGTGTTCGAAAGCCCGGCAGGCCGTCAGCGCCGCCGACGTCATGGCCCATCTGTTCCAATGCGCGCTGCATGGCTGCTATATCCGATCGGTAAAGACCGCCGACTTTGTCCCACCGGCCGCGGAAATCCTGGACGCCATATTCTATCCTATCGCCAACATGGCCGACGAACAGGGCGTAGAGATCGCTTTTGTTGTATTCCTTCAGGACATAAAAATTGGGGGTGACAATGAAGGCCGGGCCATTGCGCCCGGCGGGCATCATCAAAAACCCTTGTCCCTGCATTTCTTGTTTTGGAAACGGCCTGCCAGATACACGGGTGATCCCCAACCCGGCCCAGTCGCGAATAGGACGGCCCTGATCCGGCCCTTCAAGGGTGCAGGAAACCGAAGACGGGACAGTTACTTCGAACCCCCAATCACGACCCGAGACCCAGCCATGTTGGTCGAGGTAGTTTCCGATCGATGAAATTGTGTCCTCGGCCGAGGTCCAGATATCCGCGCGCCCGTCGCCATTTCCATCGGCCGCATAAGTCAGGTAGTTCGATGGCATGAACTGCGGTTGCCCAAGCGCACCGGCCCAACTGCTTTTCATTTGATCCGGCGGTATGTGGCCAGCCTCGGCAATCTTGAGCGCGGCGATAAGCTCTGACGTGAAATATTCTGAGCGGGTGCTCATGAAACCTTTGGTGCCCAGAACCTGAAACGCATTATGCCGGATAGCCACCTGCCCATATCCGCTTTCGCGGCCCCAGATCGCCAGAATGACGCGCGCTGGTACACCGGTATCGGATTCTACCTGTTTCAGTGTCGTGTCATAGCGCCGGGCCATCTTGCGTCCGACAGAAGTGGCCCCCTGAACCGAACCAGCGTTGAAATAACGCCCGGGTGATCCGAACTCGGCCTGCTTTTGTTCCTTGGGAACCGCTGTTGCCGTACCCGGAGGAACCAGGTCTGGCAGTTTCCAGTTCAGCGTGACGCCGTTGAAGGCCCTGTTCATCGTGCGTTTTGAAACACCCTCGTATTTCGCCCGCGCCCAGACTGTGTGTTTCAGCCATGACTGAAACTGAGCCTCGATCGCCGCACGATCCTGTGCTGTCGCACTTGTCGACAGGTAGCAAAGTCCAAGAGTAAGGATTAACCAACGCATTGTCCTATGATCTCACCTGCGAACTACTTTAAGTCAACCTACCAGAACGGCGTTTCTGCCGCTGCGATCAGGGTGGCAAGATCAAATCTCGGGAAACAGGCAGAGCTGCGTAAAAATCCTTGTGAAAATTCAGGACTCTGCCGATAGTTGTCCCAATCAATTTTGAAATGAGGATGAACAGGCGTGACATATTCCAGACCGTCTTTTGCATCCTTGGTTGTCCTGTCTGCCGCCATAGCAGGTCTTGGCTTTGTGCCGGTTGCCGAAGCCAGCAACAATTTCTTGGACCCTCAGGGACCCGTCGCCGCCCTTCAGAAAAGCCACCTTTTACGGGCAACTGTTCTGATATTGGTCGCAGTTGTTCCGGTTCTGATCCTGGTGCCTTTGATT
Source organism: Ruegeria sp. YTSA108 (assembly GCF_059610185.1). NCBI lineage: Bacteria > Pseudomonadati > Pseudomonadota > Alphaproteobacteria > Rhodobacterales > Roseobacteraceae > Ruegeria > Ruegeria sp. YTSA108. The sequence goes on from NZ_JBXWND010000004.1 coordinate 67,910, forward strand.
GCCATACGGTATCGAAGGCGAAAGGAGGGGCAGGCAGATTATCGACCGGAATGGGATTTTTCTGCCCGGTTGGAATTCCTCATGTGGGGTATCCCGGTTGTTATCGTGGCCATCCTCTCGTTTTATCTGTGGAAAGCCACCCATCGGCTGGACCCCTACGCGACTTCGTTCGGGGAAGACCCGGCGCTGAATGTGCAGGTTGTTGGTCTCGACTGGAAATGGCTGTTCATCTACCCCGATCTTGGTATCGCCAGCGTGGGTGAGATGGGCCTCCCCGTTAACCAACAGGTCGCTGTCACACTGACAACGGATACGGTGATGCAGTCCTTTATGATCCCGGCGCTGGCCGGACAGATCTATGCCATGCCGGGGATGACGACCAAACTGCACCTTGTCGCCGATTGGCCCGAAACGATGCAGGGCGAGAACACGCAATATAACGGGCGTGGCTTTACCAAGCAGAAATTCAAAGCGATTGCCATGGAGCCCCAGGACTTCAACGACTGGGCCGAAAAGGTCCGGACAAACGGGATTCCGTTGAGCGCTGAAACATACCGAACCCTCGCCATGCGAACCGATCGGGATGAGGTGCAGGCCATGTTGGGCAATGATCAGATGCCGACTGATGCGCTGTATTTCACACTAGCCGATGGTGATCTGTTTCAGTCGATCCTGCACCGCTATGACGGGGCCACACCCTTGCCTGCCGATCAGCAACCGGGCACTGCCGAATATGGTCAGGAGAAAACACAATGACCGATGTCGAGACTGGTTTTTTCGGCCGTCTAAACTGGGATGCTTTTCCGATCACCGGGTTGATCCAGTCGCCCAACGCAAATGAGATCGTGGCAAATGCCGCGGCTGGGATCGTGATTGTGGGCGTCATTGCCGTTGTGGGTTTGCTGACATGGTTCCGTCTGTGGGGGCCGCTGTGGCATGACTGGCTGACCAGCGCCGACCACAAGAAGATCGGCATCATGTATATCGTCTTTGCCATCGTGATGTTGGCGCGGGGGGTTCTGGAAGGTGTCGTCATGCGCGCCCAACAAGCCGCTGGCCCGGGCGAAGGCTTTCTGGAAGCCGAGCATTTCGCCGAGCTTTTCAGTACCCATGGCACGATCATGATCTTCTTCGTGGCTGTTCCGTTTGTGTTCGGTGCCGCCAATTTCCTGATCCCGCTGATGATCGGCGCCCGCGACGTGGCATTCCCGGTGATGAACCAGATCAGCCTAGGCCTGACCGTGTCCTCGGGCATGATGCTGATGGTTTCCCTGGTGGTCGGAGAGTTCTCGACCGGGGGCTGGACGGCCTACCCACCCTTTACCGGTGCGGCCTTCAATCCCGGCGTTGGGCCGGATTATTGGATTTGGGCCATCGTCGTGTCGGGGATCGGAACGACGCTGACCGGAATCAACTTTGCCGTTACGATCTACAAGATGCGCGCGCCGGGGATGCAGTTCATGCGGTTGCCGATGTATTGCTGGACGATCATCTGCAGCTCGATCCTGATTGTCTTTGCCATGCCGCCGTTGGGTGTTGCGGCGCTGATGCTGGCCGCAGACCGGTACTTGGATTTCCACTTTTTCACAAATGACCTTGGCGGCAACATGATGAACTATGCCAACCTGTTCTGGCTGTTCGGACATCCCGAGGTCTATCTGTTGGTCCTGCCCGCCTATGGTATCTATTCCGAGGTTTTTGCGACCTTCTCGGCCAAGCGCCTGTACGGATACAACTCCTTGGTGATTGCAACGATGTCGATTGCGGTGCTGTCCTTCACGGTCTGGCTGCACCACTTTTTCACCATGGGCCAAAGCGCGCTGATCAATGCGGTGTTTGGGATTGCCACCATGCTGATCGCCATACCGACTGGCGTGAAAGTCTATGATTGGATGGCCACGCTGTTTCGCGGGCGTATCCGGTTCTCGGTCCCGATGCTCTATGGGTTGTCTTTCCTGATGCTGTTCGTGATCGGAGGGTTGTCGGGCGTCATCCTGGCCAATCCGACCATCGACTATCAGGTGCATAACACCCTGTTCCTGGTCGCGCATTTTCACAATGTGCTGCTGCCTGGCGTCCTGTTTGGCCTGCTTGCGGGATACAACTATTGGTTCCCCAAAGCCTTTGGCTTCCGCCTGAGCGAAGGCTGGGGACGGATATCTGTCGCGTTGTGGACCGTTGGGTTCATGCTGACCTTCCTGCCGCTTTATTTTGTCGGCCTGATGGGGATGCCGCGTCGATCTTACAGTTGGGAAGATCCCAGCTTTCACCCCTATATGATCGTCGCCGTGCTTGGGTCTTTGGTCATTCTCGCAGCGCTTCTGTCGATCATTGTCCAGCTTTGGGTCAGCATTCGAGACCGGGAAAAAACCCGCGTGCCGGTTGGCGACCCTTGGGATGGGCGCACGCTGGAATGGTCGATTCCAGCACCGCCGCCTCCGTATAACTTTGCAATCATTCCGCATGTGACCGACCGGGATGATTTTGCCGCCGCAAAAGAGCGCGGCAAAGCCTATCCGTCCCTTGATGCCTATGAAGATATCCTCATGCCACGCAATACGGCGATCGGGTTCGGTCTGTGCGTGCTCAGCGGTATCTGGATGTTTGCGCTGGTCTGGTGGATCTGGTGGCTTGCTATTGCGACGACAGCCGCGATGTTGGCGGCCTTCATCGCCTGGACGTTCAGAACCGACACCGAAGAGGTTATACCGGCCGAGCAGGTCCGCAAAGAGCATGAAGCCTGGCTTGATTTCGTGCGCGCATCGGTTCCGGTCAATCGCGATCATGAATACGCGCCCGAGAACCGCGGCCTGGCTCGTCCCGATCTGGAGGCCACTACATGAAACGCGCGCCGACACACAGCTATCCGGGCCTAAACTTGGGCCGACGGCATCCGGGTGCCGACAAGGCCAGCGAAGTGGTCACCTTTGGGTTCTGGGTCTTTCTGATGAGCGATCTGGTCTATTTCGGCCTGATGTTCGCGATCTATATCACCATGATCGACGCGCAGGCGGGTGGGCCCGGTCCGCATGAGCTGTTCGACCTGACCAGCATTTTTGCCCAAACCCTGATCCTGTTGACCAGCAGCCTTACAGTGGGCCTTGCGATGCTGGCGTTGAAATACAACCTGCCACGGCCCCGTATCGTGCTTTGGTTCGCGGTAACTCTGGTTCTGGGCCTCAGCTTTCTGGTACTTGAGATACGTGACTTTCTGGCTATGGCGGAAAAGGGTGGCATTCCACAGCGCAGCGGGTTTCTGTCAGCGTTTTACGGGCTAGTGCCGCTGCACGGGCTGCATGTTGCTGCGGGGTGCCTGTGGTTGATCGTTCTGGGTATTCAGCTGCGTGTGTTTGGTCTAACCGACGTTCTGATGTCACGGGTGGTTCGTCTGGCCCTGTTCTGGCATTTTCTCGACCTCATCTGGATCGGCATAATCACGATCGTCTATTTCGGAGGGCTGACCTATGGATAGGCGCAGCGAAATGCACCGACGTGAACGCCGCCGATATGTGATTGGCTATGGCGGATCGCTGCTGCTGACACTGGCGGTCTTTACCATTGCATATACGTTCGGGATCGAGACCAAGGGCGTTTATTTGTCGATCGGTTTGTTGGGGCTGGCGCAGTTGATTGTTCAACTGGTGTATTTCCTGCATATCGACCGTCGACGCAGCAGCCGCGAGGACCTGGATCTAGTCCTGTTTTCCACGATGGTTCTATTGATCATTATTGTTGGGACGGTCTGGATAATGGGGAATCTTGCGGTGCGGATGCATACCTATCCGATGTAGGTCCGGCCGCACCGGATCAGCGCATCGCCATCAGCCCAAGCCACAGTGCGCCCCAACACAGCAAGAGGCTCAGCACGATATTGCCCGCCGCCGTAGCGATTGTGCGTTCGCGCCGCAGTTCCAGTGACTGGTAGGCAAAGCTGGAGAAAGTGGTGAAGCCGCCACAAAAGCCGAACACCAGGCGCTGTTCCTCCTGGCTGACGCCCGCCGGTCCGCCCAGATACCCGACCCAAAGCCCAAGCAACAGACTGCCAAAGACGTTCACGATCAGCGTTGCCACGGGCAGGTCATGGCGAATTCGAATGGCGATCCAGTGCCGCAGAACCGCGCCCAGACCGCCGCCCAAACCAAACATTGCATGCAGGTAGAGATCGCTCACTCTCACGACCTCCGCGGGGAAAAGCGACGCCCGGCGGTTTCACCCAAAATCGCCGCAAAAAGACCCGCCACAATTTCCAAAACCGCTGCGGTTAGGGCAAGCCCGAAACTGACCTCTGCCAGACGTTCCAATTCCGCGACAAATGAGGAAAACGTAGATAACCCGCCACAAAACCCAACCGCGCCCAGATGCAGGACGTGGGCATGCACCCGGTGCCGGATGGCGTATAACCAGCCAAGCACAAAGCATGCAGCTATATTTATGCCAAAGGTCTCGGTTAGGATCGGCAGACCCGAGATCCCGAGCGACAACGCTTCTCTGACCAGTGACCCAGTCGCGCCACCCGTGAAAACGGCGCAGAACATGAGAGCCGTGGCCCATGCTGTTTGCGATTTTTTCACAGCTGCTGATCCCACCCGCGTTAGCCTGTTATCGGGGATACCGATTGGTGCGACCGGGATCAACCGCACTTGGCGGATCACAAGTTCAACCATTTGCGTGATTTCGGGCGCAAAGGCTTGCGTGCAATCGCGAATTTGTACCACGGTGACTCAGCTAACAGCCACAGTGGGAGAGCACGAATGATTATACGCAGACTCTATTACGTGTTGAGCCTCGTGTGCCTGCCACTGACAATCGTGGCCGGGTTTTTCTGGCCCCCGGCCCATTGGCTGCTGCTTTTCCTGATCCCATACGCGGTGGTCGGGCTATATGATATCCTGACCACAAGGCATAACGTGCTGAACAACTATCCGGTTCTGGGGCATTTCCGGTACATGCTGGAATTTGTCAGCCCAGAGATACGGCAATATTTTGTTGAAACCAACGAAAACGGCCGTCCCTATAATCGGATCATTCGCAGCCTGGTTTATTCCCGTGCCAAAGGGCAGGTTGATACCCAGGCATTTGGTACCCAATACGACATCCAAACCGTTGGATACCACAGGGCCAATCACTCGCTTGCGCCCAAACATGTGCCCGAAAGCGAAGAACGGGTGATGCTGGGCGGGCCGCAATGTTCCCAACCCTATAGTGCCTCGCGCCTGAACGTTTCAGCGATGAGCTTTGGTGCCCTCAGCGCCAATGCAATCCGAGCATTGAATGGTGGGGCAAAGGATGGAGGTTTTGCGCATAATACGGGTGAGGGTGGTCTGTCGCCGCACCATCTGGCCGAAGGTGGCGATATCATCTGGCAGATTGGCACTGGGTATTTCGGATGCCGCGCACCGGATGGCGGGTTCGACAAAGACAAATTCACCGAAAGAGCCAGGAACGAGGTCGTCAAGGCGATTGAAATCAAGCTGTCGCAAGGGGCCAAGCCCTCGCATGGGGGGGTGTTGCCTGCGGCGAAGGTGGATGAAGAGATTGCGCAGATACGCGGAGTTCCCCTGCATCAGGACGTGATCTCTCCGCCAATTCATTCCGCATTTGACGGACCTACCGGATTGATGAATTTCGTTCAGAATCTGCGCGAGATGTCCGGTGGCAAACCTATTGGGTTTAAGTTGTGCATTGGTCGTCCGTCCGAGTTTTTAGCGATATGCAAAGCCATGCTGGAAACAGGCATCCTGCCTGATTTCATCACCATTGATGGTGCCGAAGGCGGCACGGGCGCGGCCCCAGTAGAATTCACCAACCGGTTGGGCATGCCTTTGAACGAGGCGTTGATTTTCGTGAATAACTGTCTACGCGGTGTGGGTTTGCGCGATAAGATCCGCATTATTTGCTCGGGCAAAGTCGCCACAGGCTATGACATCATCGAGAAATGCGCGCTTGGGGCCGATATGTGTAATGCGGCAAGGGCAATGATGTTTGCAGTGGGATGCATTCAGGCGCTTCACTGCAACACAAACCGATGCCCGTCCGGCGTGGCCACACAGGATCCGGTCCGAGGCCGCGCTGTGAATGTTCCGCAAAAAAGACAACGGGTACATCGCTATCACGACGCGACTTTAGAGAGCTTTCGTGAGCTGCTGGGCGCCATGGGCAAGGAAAAGGTCTCCGAACTTCACCCTTCGGACATCCTTCGGCGTACTGCAGATGAAAGAGATCGCTCTTATGCTGAACTCTATTTGCATCTTGAAGAAGGCGCTTTGCTGAAGGCTCCGCTTCCGGATGAATATGCAGAGGACTGGAATCGCGCATCGGCGCATCATTTCTGATTTTTTTGTGTGCATTGCCAAGGATTGATGTTTTTGGTTCGTCTTACCCATTGTGATGCGCATGAAAACATCGGATGAGAATCTGGCAAAGGCCGCTGCTGCAGGGGACGCTGATGCGTTTGCCACGCTATTGGCACGCCACTACGACAGGGTCTTTCGGTTGGCTTTTCGACTGACAGGACGCGCGGATCAGGCCGAAGATCTGACGCAGGATATATGCGCCGCCTTGCCGTCAAAGATCGTAGGTTTTCGTGCCGAAGCCCGGTTTACGACATGGTTGTACCGTGTTGTTGTCAATGCAGCCGAGGATGCACGCCGTCGCGCGACCCGTCACACGCGGGCGGCCCACGGCTGGGGGGATGTGGAACAGATGCGCCGGGCCGAGGTGCAGGAAACGGCCGAGGCTGTCGATTGGTTGCAACGGGCCATGCGGTCCCTGCCGCAGGACTTGCAAGACACTCTGGCCCTGACCCTCGAGGATGAGATGACCCATGCAGAAGCTGCAGAGGTGCTGGGTGTTTCCGAAGGGACAGTGTCCTGGAGGATGTCAGATATCCGCAAACGGTTGCGCGCCTTGCGGCAAGAGGAACTGGCACAATGACCGATGAACTGGACAAGCTGAAGATGCTGATGGACGCCGCCACGCCGACCCCGGATGTGTCGCGACGGATTGAAAATCTGAGCCAGGCGCAAAAAAAATTTGATAATATCCAAGGATCGACCTCTGCGCGACGTCCCACTGTCAAGCGCGGCCTCATAGCCCGCCTGACAGAAGGAGCGAAAGCCATGTTGAATGCCCTCTCTTATCGCGGTGCCCTGACCGCTACCACCGCAGTTGCTGCTGTGGCTCTGATAGTGATCTTGCCGCAGACGCGCGACGAGGTTGTTGCGCCACTGCCCTGGTCCGAGGACCGCGCCGACGCACGGCAGGAGTCTGACCTATTGGTGGCGGATATGCCCGAGGCCAATCTCGAAGAACCAGTTGTTGAGGCGCCTGTTGTGATTGAAGAAACAATCGCACCTTCCGCCAAGAGGCAGGGGGCCGTTGCGCAGCTAGGGGCTGCGGACCTTTTACAGAGCGCGCCGGCATCGGCGGTCGGGAAATTTGACATTCAACATGAGACTGTTCCCGCGCCGGAACAGAATACCGAAACTTTCGCGAACGCGGACAGCAACTCGCTGAAGATCACGACGGACGAACCGGTTTCGACTTTTTCGATTGATGTAGATACCGCCTCTTACGCCATTGTTCGGTCGTCTTTGATGAATGGCTATCTGCCGCCCAAGGATGCGGCGCGGGTTGAAGAGATGGTGAACTATTTCCCCTATTCCTACCCAGCGCCTGATGGGGTGGAACCGTTCCGTTCTACGATCACCGTGACACCGACGCCTTGGAATGAGGGGACGCAGCTTGTTCATGTCGGCATCCAAGGGGTCATGCCCCAGATCGAAGACCGTCCTCCATTGAACTTGGTTTTCCTGATCGACACATCGGGCTCAATGCAGGATGCTAACAAATTGCCGCTGCTGAAACAGTCTTTCAGGTTGATGCTGTCTGAACTCAGTCCGGAAGATCAGGTTTCGATCGTCACCTATGCGGGAAGTGCCGGGCAGGTTTTGCCACCGACCGCGGCAGCCGAAAAGATGACCATTCTCTCAGCCCTCGACAGGCTCGAAGCCGGTGGCTCGACAGCGGGTCAGGCCGGGTTGCAGCAAGCCTATCAAGTGGCAGAAGATATGGCTGCGGACGGTGAGGTGACCCGCGTAATTCTGGCCACCGATGGCGATTTCAATGTGGGTCTGTCAGACCCTGATGCCCTGAAGGATTTTATCGCCCGCAAGCGCGACAGTGGTACATTCCTAAGCGTTCTGGGTTTTGGCCGAGGCAATCTGGACGATGCCACCATGCAGGCTCTGGCCCAGAACGGAAACGGGCAGGCGGCATATATCGATACGCTGGTTGAGGCGCAAAAGGTATTGGTCGATCAACTTACCGGGGCGCTTTTTCCCATCGCCAACGACGTCAAAATCCAGGTCGAGTTCAACCCGTCACAGATCGCTGAATACCGTCTGATCGGTTATGAAACCCGATCCCTGCAGCGCGAGGACTTTTCAAATGACAAAGTGGATGCTGGTGATATTGGAGCAGGTCACACTGTAACGGCGATCTACGAGGTCACGCCAGTTGGTTCCGATGCGATCAGAAACGGCCCGTTGCGGTATGCTGAACAATCCATATCGGATGATTCAGTGGAAATTGGTTTCTTCAAAATGCGTTACAAGCTTCCTGGTGAAGATCAAAGCAATCTGATGGAGCAGCCTATTTTACCCGGACAAGGGACTGTCACGGATGACATCCGCTTTTCCTATGCGATTGCAGGATTTGGTCAGTTGCTTCGGGGCGGAGGATATCTTGGCGGCTGGTCCTATGCGGATGCCATTGATCTGGCCACGCTGTCCCGAGGTGAGGATTCTTTCGGATATCGGGCTGAAGCTGTCACCTTGATGCGTCTGGCCCAGACGCTGGCTGAGTAAGGCCCGGGCTTGGGAGTAACTAGAATGACCTAGGGTTGTTGGCTGTATGGGTACTAATTCTACGAATGCTCCATTCGACAGCATCCCGCATGGTTTTACCCAGAGCAACGTCAAAGGCAGTAACCAGATCTTCGGTCTGGTTACTTTTGGCAATTACGTTCTCTTGGAACGAATTCGATGCGATGATTTTGTCGTCGAACTCGTCCACGATCTTGATATTCATGCGGACTTCGACGCGTACGGTCGAGCTTTCACCATCCTGGTTAACGACAATGCCCTGAAACTCGCGTAGATCGGGAACAATCACATAATCCGGACGAAGCCCCACGGTCGAACGACCCACGGCAGATACCCGTCCGCTGTTTTCATAGCTTTCGACCAAAAGCGCCTGGACGATCAGCGGCGCTCGATCCACCCATCTGGCACGCGGCAGATATTGAACTTGCAAAGGTGTCGGCTGAACTGCAATTTGATCGGTATTTACCGCGGCAGTCGCGGTTGGCTCTTGGACCACGATCTGTTTCTGGATGCGTGGCAGCGAAGAAGAAAACGTGCTTTTGGGTGTCAGCAGATAGAGATCATTGGGTTCTGAGGCCTGCCGCAGCGTTTCCAGTCCAGTACACGCCCCCAAAGACGCCAAAACTGCGGTCATTATCAAATGCCTGATCATTGACGATACTCCGATGCTTGGGTCCCAAGAAGGAAACGGGCGGGGTCGCGTTCAACTTTGTCCACCAGACGATCGAGGCTGATCACCAGTCGTTGGGATTCTTCTATGAAACGCGTGAATTGTGGCAGGCCAACCCGCATGAAATCGGACAGTTGACGGCGATTGTCCTGAACGATGCCGTCGATCGTTCCCAAAAGTTCCGAGGCCGATTTGGACGCGCTGAGGATGTCGGCTGAAATATCATCAAGCCTGTCTGTCACTTTCGTCACCGTGGACGCCACTTGGTTGGCGGCATTGCGGACATCATCCATGACGACGCCGATATCTTTGTTGATCACCTCATTGGCCGAGTCAAATGCGCGTTCAGCTGAGGTCAAAGTGCCCTTTGCTGTTTCCATCGCACCAGTGACGGAGCCGAGCGTTTTGTTTGCGTTCACGAAGGTCTCGGAAACCGTGGCCAGCGCGACGCGCCCATCTTCGGTCAGGACCGTAAGGTGGTCTGCCAGGGTCGAGGCCCGTTCGATGAAGGGCTGCAGATCCTGCTGCATGATGCGATCTGCTGCGTCAAAAGTATCTTTTGCGCTGTCTAGGGCCGATACAGCCGTGTCGGATGCGGTTTTCAGGCTATTTAATGTATTTGTTCCGGCTTCCAGTGTTGTTTCTGCGGTGTCTGCCAATTTTTCGAGGCGTTTTGAGAAGGCTGAAATTTCTTTAGCTGCGCCACCCAAATCTGAGGACAAGTTTTCGAAATCTGCAAGGGTTTTGTCCAGCCTTCCGGTGGCCGAAGATACGTTCTCCAGAATCTGAGATACCTGCTGGCGGTTCTTGTCATCCACCACCTTGTCGATATCCTCGATCAGCGTAATCGCCTTTTCCAACAGTTTAGGGGCACCTTCGAACAAGGACTGGATGGTGCTGCGTTTGCTTTTGATCAGGCTGTCCTGTTCTAAACGCTTGGCCGAGGCCGAGCCTCCGGTCAGTTCCACATAGCTGACCCCAGTGACCCCAAGCGATTGTAACTGGGCGACGGTATCCTCTGTCACCGGGATACTTGCGTCTACTTCAATGCGGACGCGCACTTTAGATGGGTGCTCGTCATCCAAGTTAAGGGAGATTACCTGCCCGACTGGCAGTCCGTTGTAACTGACGCCACCTGCCGCAGACAGGCCCGAAACATTGTCGAACAGTACATTGTAATAGGCGTATTGCCGGGAAACCTCGAATTTGGCCAGCCATAGAAAAAAGCCAAACGCACCCAGTATTCCAGCCAGGGTGAATGCACCGATCAGGATATAATTTGCTCGGGTTTCCATGGGTGTTACCTGTCCTGACCCTTTTTTTGTGCTGCGCGCGCCCGGGGGCCGGTGAAATATTCTTGTACCCAAGGATGATCGACTTTGGTCATCTCTTCAATCGGACCATCAACCAGAACACGTTTTTCTGCAAGAACTGCGATCCTGTTGCAAATCGCATAAAGGCTATCCAGATCGTGCGTGACCATAAACACAGTCAGACCCAGCGCTTGCTGAAGTTCGCCAATCAGGTCGTCATAAGCAGCGGCGCCGATGGGATCCAAACCGGCCGTTGGTTCATCAAGAAATACGATCTCAGGGTCCAGCGCCAGCGCGCGCGCCAAAGCGGCACGTTTGCGCATCCCGCCCGACAGTTCAGACGGGAATTTGCCACAGCTCAGCTGCGGCAGTCCGACCAAGCTGATTTTCAGACCGCCAAGCGCCGACATAAGGCTTTCACTTATTCCTGTATGCTCGCGCAGGGGGGCTACGACATTCTGCAACACGGTGAGCGACGAGAAAAGCGCGCCGTCCTGAAAGGCGACGCCCCAGCGGCGTTCGATGCGCCGCCTCTCTTGTTCGGGGCCGTTCAGGACGTCGACGCCCAGAACTTCGATGCTTCCCGCGGCCGGTTTGTTCAGGCCGACGATGGTGCGGAGCAAGACGGATTTGCCCGTGCCCGAGCCGCCGACAATGCCCAGTACTTCGCCCCGCCAGACATCCAGATTCAGATCCTGGTGCACGATCTGCGGTCCGAACCGGTTGGTCAGATTGCGGACCCGTATCACCGCCTCGCGCTGGGTGTCGCCAATCGGCATCTGTTCGCGGGTTACACCGTCCATTTCAGACCCCCAGTACCGAGAAAAAGATCGAGAACATGGCATCCAGCGCGATCACCAAGAAGATCGCCTGGACCACGGACGCGGTGGTTCTTTGCCCAACACTTTGTGCCGATCCTTTGACCTGTAAGGCCTGCCAACAGGCGATGATACCGATGACCAGCGCAAAGAAAGGTGCCTTGATCATACCGATGGCAAATTGCCAGATGCCGGTGTTTTCCTTGAGGCGGGTCACGAACATTCCGGGGCTGACTCCAAGGTCGATCCAGCTCATAAGTCCGCCGCCAATCAAGGCGGCGATATCGGCGATGAACCCTAGGATTGGCAGCATGATCAGCAACGCCACAACGCGTGGAATGACCAGAACCTCGATCGGATCCAGGCCCAGCGTCCGCATGGCATCTATTTCTTCTTGCACCTTCATCGAGCCGATGGAAGCTGTAAAAGCAGATCCCGAGCGACCCGCAACAATGATTGCCGTCAACAAAATGCCCAGCTCACGCAGCACAGAGATCGAGATCAATTCGACCACGAATATCTCGGCCCCGAACTGCTTGAGCTGCGTGGCCCCCTGAAATGCTAGTACAACGCCGATCAGAAAACCCATAAGGGCAACGATCGGAATCGCTTTCAAACCGGTTTCTTCCATCTGCGATACCAGCGCAGCCCGCCGCAGACGCCGCGGCATCAAGATTGTGCGGACCAGCCGGTGTAGCGTCAGGCCCAGAAACTCAAGCAACGACAAGCTGTCTTTCCAGCCACCGACTGTGCGCTCGCCGACACGTGCCACCCAATCCAGAAAGTCTGGCTTTCCGGGATCAGGGGCGGGTTCGTCCGGCATGTTGCGAGAAACCGTTTCGATCAGCGCGGAATGCGCGGCGGTTGCACCGTGCAGCTCGACTTGCCCGCCGCTGGACTTCACCTTGCGGACAAGGCTGGCAATCAGCCAAGCCCCGCCAGTGTCGAGTGCCTTAACGCCTGTCAAATCAACTGTGACCGTTCCGCCGTTGGGATGGAAATTCGCGAATTCTTGCTCAACCATATCCAGAGATTGGGTGTGAAGATCACCCGATATCTGCAGGTGAACCTGATCCGTATCCAGGTCAGTTGTGAATGTAGGCCGGGTCATGGGGGTATCTGATGTGAATCTGCATGGTGCTGCAACGGGTTTTTGTCACGCTTCAAGTATTTAGCCATCAGGCGATGCAAGATGGCATTCATCGCAAGAATGATGGTTTGAGCTTGCAAAAGGCTTGTTTCGGCAACCAGTAGTGTTATTCTTTGCGCAGGTTTTTTGTTTGGTTATTATGGTTGTGTTCAATGTCTGATCATCACGCGAAGGTAGAAGTCGAAATCGGGTCCGAACGGGGCTTTGGTTACGTCTTCACCGCTGTCTTCTTAATTATCACTCTTTGGCCCTTGTGGGGCGGAGGGTCGGTGCGCCTGATCCCAATGGTTATCGCTGGGGTTATTCTGGCTTTGACAGTTTTTGCACCCGCCACTCTGAAGGTGCCGAACCGGCTTTGGTTCAAACTCGGCATGCTTTTGGGTGCGATTGTGGCCCCAATCGTCATGTTTTTGGTGTTTGTCACTACGTTTGTCCCGTTTGGGCTGGTTACGCGCCTGTTGGGAAAAGACCTGCTGTCACAGAAACTGGACAGTTCATCAGATAGCTACTGGATTGTTCGTGAAGAGCAGCCCGGCAGCATGAAACAGCAATTTTAACAAGGGAGTACCAGGCGTGACATTCGTATCCGAGCTCTGGTCATTTATGAAAGTCAGAAAGAAATTCTGGCTGTTGCCCATTCTGATCGTTTTGGGTGTGTTTGGTGGATTGATCGTGTTGAGCCAAGGCTCGGCGATTGCACCTTTCGTCTACACGTTGTTCTGATCACATGGCATACATTTTAGGTATTTCGGCGCTGTATCACGACAGCGCAGCGGCGTTGCTTTGCGACGGCAAGATCGTTGCGGCCGCGCAGGAAGAGCGTTTTACACGGCGCAAACACGACCCCGGATTTCCAGTAGAAGCCATCAATTACGTGCTGGCCGAATCGGGGGTTGCGCTTGAAGACGTCGACAATGTGGTTTTCTACGACAAACCGTTTCTAAAATTCGAACGGTTGATCGAGACTTACATTGCAGTGGCGCCACGCGGGTTCAATTCCTTCCGCATGGCAATGCCGGTCTGGCTGCGAGAGAAGCTGTTTCTCAAGGATCTGCTTGCAAAGCAGCTTCGCAAAATCGACCCGGAATTCGATCTCGAAAAACTGCTGTTCGCCGAGCACCACATCAGTCACGCGGCCAGTGCGTTCTATCCTTCACCCTTCGAAGACGCGGTCGTACTGACCGTCGATGGTGTCGGAGAATGGGCAACCACCACCGTGGGTATTGGTCGCGGCAATGAGCTGACCATGGTGAAAGAGCTGCATTTTCCGCATTCGCTGGGTCTGCTGTATTCTGCATTCACCTATTACACCGGGTTCAAGGTGAATTCTGGTGAATACAAGGTCATGGGCTTGGCGCCCTATGGCGACCCCAAATACAAGGATCTGATCCTTGAGCATCTTGTCGACCTGAAAGAGGACGGTTCGTTCCGCCTGAACCAGAAGTATTTTAATTATACCGCTGGTCTGACCATGACGAGCAAAGCGATGGAAGAGCTGTTCGACCAACCGGTTCGAAAAGCCGAAACCGACCAGCTGACGCAGTTCCATATGGATATTGCCGCCTCGGTTCAGGCCGTGACCGAAGAGATCATGCTGCGGATCACTCGGGACCTGGCGAAAGAGCATGGTATACGCAACCTCTGTATGGCCGGAGGCGTTGCTCTGAACTGTGTCGCGAATGGCAAAATCCTTCGCGATGGCGCCTTCGATAATGTTTGGGTGCAGCCCGCAGCGGGTGATGCAGGCGGGGCGCTGGGTGCTGCCTATGCGGCCTGGCATCAAGAGCTAGCGCAGCCGCGGCAGGTGACCTCGGGTGATCAGATGCTGGGGGCCTATCTTGGTCCGCGCTATGAAGATGACGACATAGCGCAAGAACTGGCGGCGGCCGGTGCGAAATTTTCCACCTATGAAAATAGTGAGTTGATTGACCAGACGGCGCAGGCGCTGGCTGACGGTAAGGCCGTTGGTTGGTTCCAGGGGCGGATGGAATTCGGGCCGCGTGCGTTGGGTGCCCGCTCCATTCTGGGCGATCCACGGTCAGCTTCGATGCAGAAAACGCTGAACCTGAAGGTCAAGTATCGCGAAAGCTTCCGCCCATTTGCCCCATCTGTTCTGCGCGAAGACGTAGCCGATTGGTTCGAACTGGATGGCGATAGCCCTTACATGTTGATTGTGGCGGATGTGCAGGAAAAAATCCGGCGCAAGATGACCGAGGAAGAAGACGCTCTGTTCGGGATTGAAAAGCTGAACGTCAAGCGATCTGACATCCCTGCTGTTACCCATGTTGATTATTCTGCCCGCATCCAGACAGTCCACCAAGAGACCAACCCAGCCTATCACGCGCTGATTTCAAAGTTCAAAGAACTGACCGGATGCTCTTTGGTGGTGAACACTTCATTCAATGTGCGCGGCGAACCGATTGTGTGCACGCCCACCGATGCGTTCCGCTGTTTCATGGGAACGGATATCGAGGTCCTGTCCATCGGGAACTGCCTGTTGCGTAAGGAAGATCAGGATCCCGCGCTTAGGGAGAATTACGAGACAAAATACGAGCTGGACTAATCTGTTGCGCAAGCGGCGGAACCGCGACACAGTCTGCCCCTGAGACCTATTTGGTGGAATCGGGGGCAGGGAATGCGGCAGCGCGGAAATGTCTTGTTTGTCGTGATTGACCAGCTTCGGGCAGATTGTCTGACCGGCGCGCTGGCCGAGCATGTCAATTTGCCTAATTTGCGCGCTTTTATGGACGAGGCCATCACGTTTCAGCGCCATTTCTCGGTTACTAACCCTTGTGGCCCGTCGCGTGCGTCCATCCTGACCGGGCAATATGCGATGAATCATAGATCGGTTCGCAATGGAACGCCTTTGCGGCACGACACGCCAAACATCGCAACCGAGATGCGTAAGGCGGGATATCTGCCCTTGCTCTACGGGTATACCGACACCTCGGCTGACCCACGGGTTTACGATGCCAATGACCCGATCCTGAAATCTTACGAACGTCCTATGGAGGGGTTTGAAGAGGTCGTGGAAATGCGGCTTGAAGAATCTTATCCTTGGCGCGCTGACCTGCTGAAAAAAGGTTACAGGTTCGACACATACTGGGATCTGCACAAACCTGTTTCAACCTCAGGTGAGCCATCCAAATTGAACGACCCGGCGGTGTACCGCGCCGAAGACAGCGACACCGCCTTTTTGACCAACGCTTTTCTGGACAGTATCGCGGCCTTCGGCGACCAAAGCTGGTTTGCGCATCTGACCTATATCCGGCCTCATCCTCCTTTGGTCGCACCCGCTCCCTATAACGATATGTACGATCCCGTCGCGTTGCCGCGGCCGGTTGGTCATGTCAGCCCAGAAGATGAACTGGCAATACACCCGTTTTTTCGACCAACGATGGCTCGGTATTCGGCTTCGGATTTCGTTTTGGGTTTTGATGAGGTGCAACCCTCCACGGCCAATATTCAGGCGCTGCGCTCTGTTTATCTGGGCCTTGCAACAGAGGTCGATTATCATATCGGCCGCGTTGTCCAGTTTCTCAAGGACAGCAATCAATATGATGAGACATTGATCGTAATCACAGCTGACCACGGTGAAATGCTGGGTGATCGACATAGCTGGGGTAAGATGACCGTCTATGACGCAGCTTATCACACGCCTTTACTGGTCCGGATGCCAGGCAATCAGGCGCAGGCCGGAGCCGTGGTGACGGCACCGACCGAGTCGATTGACATCACGCCAACCATTTTGGATTGGGTGGGCCAGAGTATCCCGAATTCTATTGATGGGCGGTCTTTGATGCCGTTTCTGCAGGGGCAGGGACCCAAGGATTGGCGAAGCTTTTCTTTCAGCGAGCTTGACTTTGCCGAGCCGGAAAATCCAACCCTTTGGCAACAGGAATTGGGAACGGGCAGTAGCGATTCATGCCTGTCCATCTTGCGTGACGAACGGTTTACGCTGGTCGAGTTTGCGGCAAACCTGCCACCGCTTTTGTTTGACCACCTGCGTCGCGGCGAAATGGAAAACGTGGCGAGCAACCCGGAATACGCAACAGACCTGGCCAGGTTGGGGCGCGAGATGCTGCGGCACCGTATGCGAAATATGGACCATACGCTTTCCCTGCATTCCATCACCAAAGAGGGGCCAAAATCCAAGCTCAGGCATTAGTCGGGAATGTTGCCCTGTCTCTGCTACACCTGCGATCAATCTGATGTTACGCATAGCTTCAGAGAGGGGGCAGATTGAACATCACAGATAACCAGATAAAGGCAATGACGACAGCTGGGCTGAATCTGATCGGTCAGGCGTTGTCGATCTACGACAGTCAGTTGCGGCTGGTGCTTTGCAACCGGCCTTTTCAGGTGATGTTCGACCTTCCGGATGATCTGGTCCGGCCGGGTGCGTTGTTCCGTGACACAATACATTTTCTGGCGAGCATCGGCGAGTATGGCCATGATGAGGATGTCGAGGACATCGTCGCACATAGGGTCAGTCAAGCCCTCACATTTGAACCGCACTATATTGAGCGCGTCAGGGCGAATGGGCAGGTGATCTCGGTCGAGGGTGCACCGCTGCCCAACGGCGGATGGGTAACGGTCTATACCGACATCACGGATACCAAACAGGCCGAAGCGCTATTGCGGGCGCGTTCCGAAGAATTGTCGGACGAATTGTTGACCCGGGCCGAGGAATTGGCAGCGACCAACAGAAAGCTAGCGTCGACCATTTCGGCTTTGGAAGAGGCAAAACGTCAGTTAACCGAAATCGAAGCCCGTACCCGGATGACAACCGAAATGATGCCAGCGCATATTGCGCATCTGGATGCCGATGGGCGGTACGATTATTCCAATCGCAAGCTCAGTTCGGTTTTGCCCGGCCGTCCCTCTGAAATTCTTGGGATGCATATTTCTGACGCTTTGGGACCGGCCGCATTTGCGCGGATCGAACAGAACCTGAACCGTGCCTACGACGGGGAAGCCACGGTATTTGAATTCACAGAGGGTCAGGATTCACGTCGAATCCGTGTTTCGTTCACGCCCGACAGCGAAGGCGGTGTCTATGTGATGTCAGTCGACATCACTGAAGAAACGCAAGCCCGTGTGGCCCTGCAACAAACACGCCGCCGGGAAATGGCGGCGCAAATGACAAGCGGTCTTGCGCATGATTTCTCAAACTTGCTGACAATTATACTGGGGATGCAGGCCAAGCTTGATAAAATGGACCTGCCGGAAGGCGCACAAAAGCTGGTGGCCGCCACGCGCCAGACTGCTAAACGCGGCGGGCAGTTGCTGAACCGCATAGCAGGCATGACCGGTAGCCGAACGCCGCAACCCAAAGCCACGGATATGCGTGCTCTGCTCGAGGATTTGCGTATTCTCGCCACGCCGTCACTGCCGCGTGGCATGGGGCTTTCGGTCGTGAATACATTGCCGGATGTGGCACTTATGTTGGATCAGGGGATGATGCAGGACGCCATCCTGAATCTGGTGCTGAATGCGCGAGATGCGTGCGGAGAAACAGGTCAGATCACGATCAGCGCGCATACGATTGGTGGAACCTGGATCGAGATTTCCGTCTCGGACACAGGGCCGGGCTTTTCGGAAGAAGCGCTTGGAAAAGCACTCAATCCTTTCTTCACCACAAAGGGTGATAAGGGATCGGGTTTGGGTTTGCCCATGGTTTACGATACGGTCAAATTGACCGGCGGAAATCTGAGCCTGCGCAATACACCAAGCGGCGCCATGGTGGTTCTTCGGTTACCATACCGCGCCGCGCCGCCTGCGCTGGAAGGGCTGGTTCTGTTGGTTGAAGACAGCAGCCAACTTCGTCGGAATTTCCGTGATATGCTTGTGGAGATGGGGTTCACCGTGATTGAGGCGACCTCAACCGATGAGGCGCTTTCATTGGTGAACCAGATCGAAGACATTGCATTGATATTGTCCGACATTCGGCTGGAAGGACCAGAGACAGGGCTTGACCTTTTGCAGAAAGTGAACCCTGACTTGCCGTGTATTCTAATGACATCGCTGCCTTATTCCGACCCGCTGCATCGTCAGGCACTGGCTTTGGCACCAGTTCTGCGCAAACCGTTCACACAAGCGCAGCTTACTGCCTTAATCCGAAATGAGGCCGCATGATGAACCAACCGCTGGTAACCATCTTAGATGATGAGCCTGAGATACGTCGTATCCTGACCGACACACTGGAAGAGGCGGGGTTCCGCACTCAAAGTTTTTCCCGTGCTCGTGAATTTGAAGCATCGTTGAAAAGAGTGGTGCCCGATGTGTGTCTGGTCGACCTGTCTTTGCCGGACACAGACGGCTTGGCACTTGTTCATCGCCTGGCTTTGGAACAAGGTGCCGCAGTCATCATTATTTCGGGGCGGGCACAGGTACAGGATCGTGTCACCGGATTGGAGCTTGGTGCGGATGACTACATCACCAAACCCTTTGATCCAGCCGAAGTGGTCGCTCGTATCCGGGCGCGGCTTCGATCATCGCGGGCACCAGCTCCTCAGTCAGAGATCGCAGAATTCAACGGCTGGACCGCGTATTTCGACCGCTACGTTCTTGAAGACGGTTCCGGATCAGAAACGCCGTTCAGCCACGCCGAGGCCGAGGTGTTACGTCTGTTTCTAGATAGTCCTAAACGGTTGATCAGCCGGTCGCAGATGCAAGAAGCGCTCGGGGGAGGCGCGGGCGACAGCTTTGACCGGGCCATGGACGTGCGAATATCCCGATTGCGAACAAAACTGGGCGAGGACCCTAAGAACCCGCGATTGATTAAAACCATCTATGGGGCAGGGTACATCTTTTTGGGCGACGTCGCCTGGCGATGATGATGACGAAGCTGGGTGCATCTGGCATTCGGTGTGAAACGGGCTCATAAGCCGTCGGAACGTAGGGGTGCTAAAGTAGATATTGCGGTCGCCACCCCGTTATTGTCGGTCGCGTGTTGATAATCTTTCGGCAGGCACTGGATTCTCGGTACAGTCAGGCATAACTAACACAACCGCGCGGTTCTTTGGCTAAGGCTAACTTGGGTTGAAACGTGATCAGATATCGAATTCGAAAAGGTTTTGGAGCGTAAAATGATCAAAGAGACCTTAGCGAACTGGCGATCCAGCCATCTCGGTCGACTTTTGAGTGAAAGTCTTCGGAAGCAGGGTTGGTTGTACGGTGTTGCCATGGTGGCGATGATTGTCGTCGCAGCAACAACTGCGGGAACCGCATGGATGATGGAGAACATCGTCAATGCGATGACCACGCCTGAGATGAAGTCGCAAGTCTACCTGATTGCCGCAGCGGTCGTCGGCTTGTTTTTGAGTAAGGCTGTCGCCTCTTATATCCAGTCGATCTTTCTGGCGCGTGCGGGCAACCGGATCATAGCGGTGCAACAGGAAAGGCTTTACAATAAGCTGCTGAAACGCGGTGTTGGTTTCTTTGCTGAAACAGAATCGTCCAACCTTCTTATGCGCGTAACTCATGGCGCTCAGGCCGCGCGGCGGCTTATCGACGTCATGGTGACCAGCTTCGTTCGTGATGCCCTGACATTGGTCGGCCTCATCTTCGTGATGATTTACCAGGAACCTGTATTGTCAATTCTGTTCTTCTTTGTGGGTCCCGTTGCGCTTTTGAGTGTGCGTTACATCCTCAAAGGTGTGCGGTCGATCATGCAGTCAGAAATGAAGGCGCTGTCTGAAATCATCAAGGTTCTGCAGGAAACATCTGCGGGCATTCGGGTCATCAAGGTCTTTGCTTTGGAAGACAACATGACTGACCGTATGAATGGGGCGATCAGGTCGGTTGAAAAACGGGCGAACTCAATTTCCAGATTGCAGTCGATTGCCAGCCCGTTGATGGAGCTTCTGGCCGGTGTCGCGATTGCGGGTGTTCTGATCATCAGTACTCTTGATATTACCGGCAGCGAGCCGACTTCGGCAGGCCAACTGATGTCATTTATCACAGCGCTTCTGATGGCTTATGAACCCGCCAAACGCCTGTCAAAAATGCGGGTCGTGATTGAAACGGCCCTGGTACCAGTGGGGATGATGTTCGAGCTGCTTGATCAGGAAGACCCGATGGTCGAAAGCGTGAACCCTGAAAAGCTGAAATCCGGCCCGGGTGAAATCCGTCTAAACAACGTGACGTTCGGCTATCAGGGTGAGCAAAAAGTAATCCGAGATATGAACCTGACCTTCGAGGCAGGCAAGACGACAGCTCTGGTGGGTCAGTCCGGTGGTGGCAAGTCCACGATTTTTGGGTTGATCATGCGGTTTTATGATCCCGATCAGGGCAAGGTCGAAATCGATGGCCAAAACCTTGTCGATGTAAGTTTTGCCTCTTTGCGCCGGAAGATCTCCTATGTGGGCCAAGACACGTTCCTGTTCTCGACAACCGTGATGGAGAACCTTCGTTTTGCGCGACCTGGTGCCACCGATGAAGAGGTGATTGAGGCCGCAAAGGCTGCCCATGCTGATGTGTTCATCTCACAACTGCCAAATGGGTACGATACGCAGGTAGGCGAAAACGGCGCGTTTCTTTCTGGAGGTCAAAAACAGCGTCTGGCGATCGCGCGGGCAATTCTACGCAATGCCGAGATTTTGCTTTTGGATGAAGCCACCAGTGCTTTGGATGCGGAATCTGAGGCGCTTGTTAAGGCTGCGCTGGACAAGTTGACCGAGAATGTAACAACCATTGTAATCGCACACCGGCTTTCGACTGTGCTTCAGGCAGATACCATTATGGTTGTTCAAGACGGCGAAGTTATCGAACAGGGCAACCTTGATGCGCTAATCGAACATAACGGGACGTTCCGCCAACTGTTTGACCAGCAATTCAAGCTTCCGGGATCCTAAGCTCAGTCCGAATGGGCGGGGCCCCACATAGATTCTGAACGGCATCGAGAAGTAATGGGCGTTGGCCCGGTCAATTACTACTCACGAAGAGCCTGATCTTTGACTTTGACAATCGGCTGCAGCAGGTAGTCCAAAACGGTTTTCTTGCCCGCAAGAATATCCACCTCGGCAATCATGCCGGGAATAATTTCAACCGCTACTCCGTTCCCATCCAACATCGAGTGGTTGGTCCGGATTTCCACGACAAAAACTTCTTCATCGTCCCGCTCAGATCGCGTCACGGTATCAGCCCCGATACGGATAATTTGCCCGTCCAAGGCCCCGTATCGAGCAAAATCATAGGCAGTAATCTTGATCCGAACCAACTGTTCAGGGTGCAGAAATGCGATGTCTTCGGGGCGGACATAGGCTTCGACCAACAAAGACTCATCCAGCGGTACAATTTCGATCAGTTCCTCACCGCTCCGTGCCATACCGCCTATGGTCGTGCGGTGAATGCGATTTACGATGCCGCGTACCGGCGACCTGATTTGTGCCTGTTCCGCTCTGTTTCGTAAGGCTGGCAGTGATGGTTCCAGAGTAGCCAGTTCCGCAGTTGCCAATGCAAGTTCGGTCAAAGCCGCACTTCGAAACCTGCTTTGTGTCGCCCGAACCCGATCATCAATTTCCTCCAATCCTGTCTTCAGACGGTTGGTAGCGGCTTCAGCCCTGGTCCGGCGGCCTTGCCACTCAGCCTCGCTGCGTCGCAATGACAATAGTGTCGTGGCGGGTTCCATCTGCTGTTCTACTAGGGGGGTAATGATTGCCCGTTCCTCGGCCAGAACTTTCAAAGTCTCGGACGCGGTCACCGTATCGACAAGCCCTTCTTCGTATTCTCTTAACCGTTGTTCCCGTTGGCTCATCAGAATTGAGATTTCTGCCTGCAACTCTGATCGCCGGCCTTGAAACAGAGCTGTCTCAGACTGAACAACAGTCGGCGCACCTTGGACCAGGATCGTATCAAATGTCAGCTCGGTCCCGTCTATCTCAGCTTGCAGGCGCTGAGATCGGGCTCTCAAGCCATATGCACGCTGTTCCTCTTGGCTGAGCTTGCTGTCGATTTGGGTGGTATCGAACTCCATCAGCAACTTCCCCTTTTCAACAACCTCGCCTTCTCGGACATTCAATGACTGCAGAAT
Organism: Ruegeria sp. YTSA108; assembly: GCF_059610185.1. Taxonomy (NCBI): domain Bacteria; kingdom Pseudomonadati; phylum Pseudomonadota; class Alphaproteobacteria; order Rhodobacterales; family Roseobacteraceae; genus Ruegeria; species Ruegeria sp. YTSA108. The sequence goes on from NZ_JBXWND010000004.1 coordinate 90,782, forward strand.
GCCGGACTCCGTAGCTTCAATCATCTGAACATCCGCCGACGGCACGATGCGGCCTTCTACACGGGTGACATCATCAAGTTCAGTGAAATGGGCCCAAAACGCTGCAGCCGCCAAGAAAGTCAGGATTACCAAGAGAAGCAATGAACTCCTGACCGGTGACCCGCCTCGCATTTCCCGGGCAAGCGAGGCTAGGTCATGATGCTGCGACATTCAGATGCCTCCGTTGCTTTCCGGAATGCTGTGACAGTATGCTTTTTGGTCCATCTACCCGTACTTTGCCGCCCTCTATGACGATAACCCTATCGACAAGTTCCAATAGGCTGGTTCGATGGGTTACGATCAGCATAGTTGTGTCGGGGGTCGCCTTTTTGAGCCGCTGAATGACCTCAGCTTCGGTTTTGACGTCCATGGCACTTGTTGGCTCGTCGAGAAGAAGAACCGGAGGTTTACCAATCAGGGCTCTGGCCAAGGCGATGGCCTGCCGTTGTCCCCCTGACAATCCCTCACCGCGCTCTTCCAGATTTTGGTCATAGCCTCCGGGATGGCGAGAGACAAAATCCTCGACCCCAGCGACTTGGCCCGCCCAAATCAGATCCTCATCCCTTGGCCTGATTGCGCCGCTTTTGATATTGTCGCGGATTGACCCGGAAAACAGCCAAATATCTTGCAGAACAGAGCCGATATTGCGCCGCAAATCACCTGGATCAATTTGTCTGATATCGACCCCATCCAATTGAACAGACCCGGCGTCTGGATCGTACAAGCCAAGCATTAGCCGCGCGACCGTGCTTTTCCCCGAGCCGATCGGACCGAGGATTGCAACCTTCTCTCCGGGCGAGATGGTGAATGAAACACCGGACAAGACGTTGTCGTGTTTTTCGGGATAAGCAAACTGGATATTTTCGAAGGTTAATCTCCCTTCAAAGCGATCGCGACTGATCCAGCTCCGCCCTTCGGGGCGTTCACTGTCGGCCTGCATTAAGGCATTAAGGTTTTGATAGGCATTTCGGGCCTGATTAACCCGTGTCAGGGTCTGTGCCAGTTGCCCAAGTGGCGCAAGAGCCCGCCCGGTCAACATGACCGAAGCAACAAGCGCGCCCATGCTTGCCTGACCATCCATCACAAGAAAAACACCGTAGAAAACGATAAGGACCTGGGCGGCCTGTTGGGTAAATCCGGTCAGATTCAAGGCAAATTGAGTCACTGCCCTGCTGCGCGCGCCATGTGATGACTGAAGCTGTATGGCAGCCTCCCACCGCGACCTCATGGGCCGGGCCGCCGCTGTCGTTTTTATGGTCTCCAACCCGGATACAGTTTCGACCAGAACCGATTGCTTGGATTGACCATCGGTGAAGCTTTTCTCGGCAAGGCGAGAAAGTATAGGTTGCACGATGATGCCTGCGAGCAAAACGACAGGCACAGCCAGAGCTGGAACAAGTGCAAGTGGGCCACCGACCAAGTAAATGACAAAGACAAACAATGCTATGAAGGGTAGATCCACGACTGCCACCAAGGTGGCGGATGTGAAAAACTCACGGAGTGTTTCAAATTCACGAATGGTGCTGGCCATGGCTCCTGTCGAACCTGTGCGCGCCTTCATGCGAATGTTGAGGACCTGGTCAAAGACTCTACGGCCCATCGAAATATCTGCTTTCTGGCCAGCCCGATCTATGAATCCTGCCCGCAGAAGTTTGAGTACGAAATCAAAAAGCAGCGCGATCCCAACACCTGCTGTCAAAGCAATCAGAGATTCTGTGGCTTCGTTTGGCAAAACACGGTCATAGACGACCATGATAAAGACCGAGGTAGATAGACCAAGCAGATTTGCCAACGCCGCCGCAAGCGCAACCTGAGTGTAAGACCAACGATTTGCCGTCATGGCGGACCAAAACCAGTGGCCCGAAGCAGAACTGGACCCCGTGGCTAAATCCTCACGGTGATTGCGCCGCAGCAGGATCGCAAACCCTGTATAGACATCTGATAGATCGGTTTGCTGAATTTCACCTATTTCCGAACCAACCTCTGGATCATAGATCAGAACCCGACCATTTGAGGTTCGGCCATGAAACACAACGGATCTTCCCCCTTCAAGAATCAACAACGCAGGAACCAAAGTGTTGTCAAAAGCTGACAAAGCCCTTCTTCCGTATCCCGCCTGGATCCCAACACGCCGTGCCAGTTCCAATGAATCGCGGATTGTAAGCTCTCCGTTCGACCCTGTTTGGGCCGCGAGAATCCCGGCAAAAGTGATTGGACAGTCAAGATGGGCCGCAGCGTGCATCAGACATTTTTCAAAGCACGATAATTCGGGCGTTGCGAAGGCAGGTGTCAATTGTTTCATTGAGAACCCTCAACGGAACTGATTGAAATCCCAAGGAGATCCAGGATGTCACCAGTCAAACTAAGGATTGCGTAGTCTGTCAGGAAATAGTTCTGTTCGGCTAGGATAAGTCTTTCCTGCGCATTCACATAGTCGCGCTGTGCGTCAAGGATTTCGATCAGACTGCGTCGTCCGATTGTGAATTGCGCGCGCGCCGCTGCAACACTGTCAGCATTCGCCTGCGCAGCTATTCGCGCCTCTTTAAGCCGTTGTGCTCCAGCAATTTGGTCAGTGCGAATTGTGTCCAGCTCTCTTTGTATTTCTCGCGTTAGGGATTGATGAACGAATTCCGCTTCGCGAACTTTGGCTTCAGCCGCGGTGATGGTGGCACGGCGCTGTCCAGTAGAGTCCAGCTCATAATTGAAGGACAGGTCGACCCCGAAATTTGCGTCATTGCTATCATCGCGATCCGCAAATGCCGAAACATTCACGCCGGGTTGACGGCGTGCCAAAGCGGCAGAACGTTCTGCCTTGGCGGCAAGCAGGGCCGCTTCCGAACGTCGAATCTGCAGGCTTCCCGTTACGATACTATGATCCGATTGTGAGATCGTCGGCGCTTTGACTGGGGGTTGAAGATCACCTGACGGGCTGCCAAAAACTTCACGAAACCGGGCATCTGCGAGGTCCACTCTGGCTTTTGCATCCGCCAGTCGCGTCCGTGCATCGGCCATCCGCGACCGCGCTGTCAATACATCGGCGTTCGAACCAGCGCCTAATGCAGCCCTCTCGGAAATTTGTTGAACGAGCTGTTGGTGGACTTCCACATTTTTCACCGAAATATCCAGGATTTTCCGTAAATCCAAGACCACTATATAGACCTCAATCGCAGCCAGAGCGGTTGCCGAGGCTGTTGATAACTGGCCGCTGCGACTTTCAAAAACCCGTGCTTTTGCAGCAGTCAAATCACCGGATGCGGCCCCCCCGTCATAAACGAGCTGTGAGATCCGCAGATAAGGGGTCACGTCGGCTGTGTCCGAGTCTACCCGCTCGGATCTGGCGTTGATTCCAAGTGAAACCTGCGGAAGAAAGGCCCCTTTTGCCGCGTCGTGATTGGCTACCGCCACATCCAGCGCGGACATAGATCGCGCGAGGTTGGGACTGGTCTCGACAGCGTGCCGTACGCGCTTGCCAAAGGAACTGGTGGTCAGTTTCTGAGATGGTTCATGTGTGCGGAAACCCACGGCCCCGGTTGAAAAAGAAGCCTCGACACCGGCAATGTCAGGTGGTTGGGTACAGGCCGATACTATGCTGAAAGAGAGAGCAGAAATCAGAAAACTCAAAAAGCGACCGCATGTGGGCATTTGTCATTCACACTTCATTAGGACCAGATTACGTCATCGGTTTGGGCTTGGGCGAATGCATTCATGAAACCGGTAAGTTCTGAATTTTCGGTGTATTTTACAGATGCACCGGCCTGGGAAATCTGCTTTTGCGCCTGAAAAAGCCATCTGAGATTGGATAATGAAGCCTGATGGCCATAGATCAGGCGTAAGCCTTTTGTTTCGACCAGTTCCAATTTGCGTTTTGCCGATAGCTGTTCCAGGCGTGCAGAGTTGATTTGCAACCAGTTATGTGCAGAGCCGAATTCCAAATTACCGCTCAGGGGCTCAAACAGCCCAAAGGCGTCTATCATTTTGCAAATTTCGGTTGTTCTAATCTGAGAGGTTGCGCGCGCTTTCAAGAAGTTTTGAACTTCTTTCAATTCAGTGCCGAGCGTATCCGGAGTTGAAAAAAAGGGATTGTCAGAGCACTCTTCGGTCAACAGGCCTGAACCTTCATCTACCACCAGCTGAAAGGTGCTGCCGTTATCCATTCGGCGGCACGAAAAGGGGTGGCTGCGCAGTTCGGACGGAATATAGCTGGCCAGCCAACGCCCTTCTGTTGAAACAAATGGCGAGGGTTCACCAGCAAGAAGTGAATATACAGCAATCGGTTCAATTTCTGGGCCGGTCCTGCGAAACACAATTGGAAAAGTGGCTGCAATCTGGAGCACCTCTTCTTCCACGATCACGCTCTCGGTGCGTTCAGCTGCAAAGTCATAAGATGTGAAACGCTTCCAATACCGATGACTGTGACGGTTGAAATTGATCGGAACTAGGCCATTCTGTGCCATTTCTACCTCTTGAAAATCGAGAGTACTGCCACCCGCGTAGGGTGGCAGCGTAGTCGAGCGTCAGGCACTGGCCCCGGTTGGATCGGTATGCAGAATATTGTCAGCAGTAAGCCCGCTGAGGTCATCCAATCCGGTGAAATGGGCCACCGTTTCGACTGTCGCCGCATCGGATGCGGAATAGTCGACCTTGACCAGCACACTGTCAGTTCCATCCGTAGCCAGGACATAGATCTCGTCACCTGCTTCGGCGCCGGTAAGGCTTTCGACCGCTGTCTCGATGGTTTGAGCAGTCAGATCGCTCAGCTCTGTCGTCAAGCCAACCACTCCGGTGTCCGCGCCTAGTGCATCCCCTACTGAAAGCGTTTCCACACCTGTTCCGTCGCCGCGCAGGCTGTCGACATCCAATCCACTGAACATGATCGCATCAGCGGTGTCAGTCGCGGGTCCAGTCGTGAAGCCAGTGATCGTATCAACGCCATTTGCTGTTGGGTCCGGCTCGAACACGACAATGTCCCGACCAGCACCTGAGACATCCACTGTGTCATCGCCGTCCTGGCCACGAATGACGTTGTCGATGTTGGTTGCAATCAATGTGTCGTCGCCTGACGTCCCGATCTGCAGCACCGATGGACCACCATCCGGAGTCGTCAACGTCAGAACAATCGGTTCAGAGGCATCTAGAACTGTCATCGTGAATGTGACGATGGGTTGGGACAGGTCGGAATAGGTGGTCGCCGCGCCAGCAAAACTGACGGCTGATCCACTCACCGGGTTCGTCAGGAACAAATCGAATGCCCCATTCTCGACATCTGATCCGGTGTCAAACGTCACCACTGAGGGATCGAAACCCAGTTCGGCTGTGATCGCCAGACCGCTGGACAAATCCGTATCAGGGTCTGCGTAGATTTCAAATGTGACTGTTGATCCACTTTGTCCGGCTTCAGTGATCACATAGGCTGCAGGTTCATGGGCCGTGTTTTCATCCGTAACTGGCAAAGGATCAGGGCCACCTGCCACAGATACCTCTGCGCCAAAGTCCAGATCATCCCCCGCCTCGACTGATGCAAAGGTCGCAACACTTACCAACAGTGTCCAGGTTCCGTCGGCACCGACCGTAGCGGTTCCGACTGACATGGAATTCAACGTCACATCTACAGCCTCGCCTGCGGCAAGGCCTATTGACGTGCCAGAGACAACGACTCCTGAATTTTGGGCGTCATTCAATGAAACGGCACCGTTTGTTCCGGTGTCATTGATTGTCAGGACAGGCCGGAAATCCGTGGCTAACGGGGTGGCGGCGGCGGTAGAGATGTTGCCGGCGGAATCCGTAACCGTCGCTGAAACCTGGAAGGTTGTGCTGTCTGCCAACGCTCCCAAGTCACCGGACGGAACGATTGCTGACCAGGTGCCACTTGAGGCGGTGCCTGTATAGGACTGCCCGTTCAGTGTGACTGTAACCGTTTCCCCATCGGCGGCATCCGTAGTCCCGGTGATCGTCAGGTCACTATCTTTTTCGGATACATCCAGCTCTGACCCGACCGAAAGAGGGTCGATGGTGACCGCTGGTGCTGTATAGTCTGTGTCAAAACTGGTTGATGTCGCTGTTGTGTTCCCAGCCGCATCCGAAGCAGATGCCTCGACATCGTAGGTTTCGCTATCCTGAAGTCCGGCCAAATCCGCGGCTGAGGCGGTATAGGTCCAGGACCCGCCCGTTACGGTCGCCGTGCCGGTGACGTCAACTGTGCCGTCCTGCCGAACGATTTCTACGGTCACAACCGTGCCATCTGCCGTATCAGAGGTTCCGGACACTGTAAGGTCGGTTCCTTGTTCCGCGGCGTTCATGACAGCCCCATCCGACAACCCGGTGATAGAGACCGCCGGTGCTGTGAAATCCGTTGTGAAACTGCCGATGGCCTGCAGGGCAGGGTTTCCAGCCGCGTCCGAGACATCTGCGGTAACATTGACGGTTGCTGCATCGGACAAGGCAGCAAGATCTATCGCCGGGACGGTCGCCGACCAGGTACCGCCAGAGGCGGTTGCGGTGTAGTCCTGCCCATTCATGGAAACGGTTACGGTTTGACCATCCTCAGCGTTCGTTGTTCCAGAGATTGTCAGATCAGTGCCCTGTTCGGCTGCATTCATGACAGCGCCGTCGGAAAAGTTGTCGATGCTTACAGTCGGCGCGGTGGCATCTTTCGAAAGCGGGACACTTGCCTGCGGTGCAGATAGGCCGTCTGTGTCAAGCACATCCGCCGTGATCGTGAAATCGCCCCCATCTGCCAGCGATGCAAGATCGCTTGCAGGGACGGTGACGCTCCAACTGCCGCCGCTGACTGAACCGGTGTAGGTTTGTCCATCCAGGGTGACTGTCACCACCTGGCCGTCCTGAACATTTCCTGTTGTGCCACTGATGGTCAGGTCGGAGGCGGTTTCGGCAGCGTTGATGACCGCGCCAACTGACAATGGCGCGATATTCACCGAGGGTCCCGTCAGATCGACCGGAACCGAGGCGGTGACCGGTACCGATGGGTTTCCTGCCACATCATCTACGACAACACTTACCGTGGCCGGAATTCCGGTGGAAAGCGAGCCGAGGTCGCCGCTGGGTATGGTGACACTCCAAGTACCGCCTGACACGGTGCCGGTATATGCTTGGCCATCGAACGTCACAGTGACCGTCTGACCGTCTGTGGCGGACGTTGACCCGGACACAACCAGATCAGAGCTAATGTCCCCCAGGCCGATCGAGCCGCCAGAGACCGGATCAAGCGTGATCGTTGGAGCGCTAAAGTCTGTGTCAAAGCTTGCGCTTGTCTGTACCGCCGGATTACCCGCGCGGTCGTCGACATCGGCAGTCACTGAAACGGTCACCCCGTCAGGCAGGGCGGCCAGGTCTGTGGCTGGCACGGTAACACTCCAGTGGCCGCCGCCATTCACTGTCCCAGTATAAGTCTGCCCGTTTACAGATACCGTTACTGTTTGACCTCTCTCGGCGTCAGAAGTGCCCGAGATTGTAAGATCAGTCGCTTGCTCGGCGGCATTCAGAATGGCCCCGACCGAAAAGCCCGTAATGCTGACCGTCGGTGGAAGAGTGTCCACATCAAATCTTACCGTTTCGACCGATACTTCCTCACCCGCTCCATCCAGGTTGCGGACGGTGACTGTTGTCACACCTTGAGGAAGGCTAGCCGCCTCAACCGCCGTAAGGGAAATACTCCAACTGCCATCTGGATTGGGCGTTGCCGTCTTGGTCAGTGACCCGATTGTCACCTCGACCGTTGTGGTTCCGGTCGGTGCCATCAGGTTTGCGCTGGCGCTGTTCAATGCGTTCGCTTGCAGACCAGCAAGGTTCAGGCTTTGGATATCCGGCGCGGGCGCCGGAGCCTCGTCATCTCCACCGCCACCGCCACCACCTCCTCCTGCTGCGGCTGCACCCGCCAGACCAAGGCCCCCCAAAACAGCACCGGCGCCGCTAACGCCGCCAGCGGCTGCTGCGGCTCCCCCGGCTTCGGCGGCCAGTGCGAATTGCGCGATTTCCGCCGCCGCATCTTCGGCAATCATGATGGAGCCGCCATCCAGGATATGAACATTCTCTGCCGAGACCAAAATCGTGCGCCCATCTTCCAATTTGAGGAGAACATCGCCATTTGCCAGCAGCTTTGCGCTGTTAACGCCGGGAATCGCATCAGCGAATTGGAAGGTGTCCAGTTCTTCGGTCGTGGCCTGTGCCAACGCAGGAAGGGCAAGCAAGGCCGAACTTAGACTGCCTGCGATACCGCGCCCGACCCAGCGACGCATTTTGTTGCCGATCCACTTGCGTATCTGTTGCCGCTGACCCGCATCGGGCCGGGTACTTGCAGGATTGCGTGTCATATCAGGTGTTTTGGTCATCTTGCCCTCACATGCTGTTTCCGCGCTGAAATCATGGGCAGCGACGTTTTGTTCATGTGTGTTGCCCATCGGATGTTCATGCGGTCGGACCAGAAAAAATTGTGTTAAACTGAAACCGAACTCCTCGTTTTCACCACAATCCCGCTTTGGTATTGGACCGGGCATCAGATCATCCTGTTCAAGAGCCAGATTTTGGCGTGGGGTGATTTGGTATGATGCTTCAGTTCGGCGGAGTAGTTGCAACAGGGAGCGCAGCGCTCGATTCAGGTATCGGCGATACGGCTTTAGAAACGTTTAACGGGGAAACGTATCTGTACAGCCTGACCGGACAGGGAGGGGGCATTGTTGTATGGCACCTCGTCGAAGGCGCGGTTCCCCAGCAGCAAGACATAGAATATTTCAGTGGTACAATCTTGGGCACAGTTGGACGTTCCGGGGTAACGGTTTCTCTGTTGGGGGGCGATCACATCGTTCTGGATGTCAGGTCCGCAGCCGGCCTTGTCAGCTACGAAATCCTTCCAGACGGATCTATCGGAGAATTACAGGAAACCGGGACCCTGAGCGGTGGGGGTGGCTATTCGGCCTTAGTGCAGGTTTCCTTTGGATCGGTCGACATTCTGGCCGTGGCGCAAGAGGGCAGCGGGTTGATTTCGACCTATACGGTCGGCTCAGACGGCTCACTGACCTTTTCGGGGGCCGTTGCAGGTCAGGCCGACTCGATCAAGACCGCTAAGTCCGGGTCGGATCAATTTGTCGTCGCAACCGACGCCACCAGCAATTCGATAACGACCTATTTGGTGGACAGCAGCGCGGCAACCTTGAGCCTCGCAGATTCCGGCGATGGGGTCTCGACCTTGGGCATTGGCGCCCCAACGGCCGTCGAAATTGTGCAGGCGCATGGCCATTCCTGGGTCATCGTTGCTGGCAGCGAAAGCAACACGATCAGCGTCATGGAGCTGTCTGGTGATGGCCGGTTGATACCCACCGATCACGTGCTGGATACACTGAATACCCGCTTTGAATCGGCTCAGGACCTGGCCGTGGTCGAAGTGAATGGTCAGGTGTTTGTCGTGGCCGGGGGAGGCGATGATGGGGTGACACTGTTTACCCTGACACCGGATGGTCAACTGGTCTATCTGGACAGTTTTGCCGATACGTTGAGCACCGGGCTGCAAAATGTCGAATCGCTCAGCGTGGCCCATGTCGGGGACGAAATTCAGATCTTTGCCGCCTCACAAGAAGAGGCCGGGTTAACGCAGCTTACTTTTTCGGTCGCTGACCTGGGTATCGCCGCGGACGGTTATGGGACAGTCACTGGCACCGCGCAGAACGATATGCTCAGTGGCAGCATCCTTGATGCCACTCTACTTGGCGGCGGCGGCGATGACATCCTGATTGCGGGGATTGGGGCCACTATGATGACCGGCGGTTCCGGGTCTGATATCTTTGTGATGCAGACCGGAACCGCGATGACAACGATTACCGATTTTGAAGTCGGATCGGACAGGCTGGATCTGTTTGACTATCCATTCCTGCGCTCACCTGGACAGCTCACTTTTACGTCCACCGCGCAAGGTGCGCAGATCGGGTATCTGGATAATGTGGTTCAGGTGTTTTCGGCGTCAGGTGCTCCGCTGACCAGTTCAGATGTCTTTGGCGCCGGATTTGGCGGGCCAGACCATATTCCGTTGGATTTGAACGGTTTGGGCGGGCTCGACCCGGACAGTTCGGCAGGCATTCAAGGGAATATTACCATTGATTCACAAGCTGCAAATCCCGGTCTGTCAAACGCTGAAATACGTTTCACCCCGGACGGAGGCGGCACGGTTAGTGTCCAAGCCGACGATGAAGGGAGGTTCGATCTGGATCTGCCTTCGGGCACATTTATCGGTGAACTGGATATCATAAAGTCCTATTCGGCTGGGACCGGCGAGATCACGGCCTTGGACGCATTGCAGGTCTTGCGGCTTTCTGTGGGACTGGACCCGACATGGGGGCAGGCAGCACCGGAAAACCTAATTGCAGCCGATATCAATCAAGATGGCCTCATCAACGCTCTGGATGCGCTGACTATCTTGCAGATCGCCGTCGGATTGCCCACAGCGCATGAGGCAGAGTGGGTGTTTCTGGACGCAGACGCTGATTTGTCGGGGATCACAAGTTCAAACGTGACCTACGAAACCGGTGTCGATGTCGTCGCGGTAGACGGAGTGATCACGACTGACATGACTTCGATCCTGTTGGGCAATCTCGAAGCGGTTTAAAGACGACGGAATCTATTCCCGGAAGGCCCTGTTAAAGTAATCGGCCATCGGTTTTATCAGATATGAAAACGGGGATCGCTCGTCCGTCTTGATCATCGCTTCGACTGGCATGCCGGGTACAAGACGTTGCCCGTTCAGGCGCTCGATCTGGTTGGCATCAGGTAACATTTCAGCGCGATAAAATGTGTGTCCGGTGTTCTCATCAGTGAACGTATCGGCAGAAATCGTGACAACATGCCCTTCGATTTCGGGGGTTTCGCGTTGGTTGAAGGCGGGAAATCGCAGGAGGGCGGGCTGCCCAATATATACTTGGTCCACATGAATCGCATCTACGCGAGCGGCAATCAGCAGAGGAATTTCCTGTGGTACGACATACATCATCGGTTCTGCCGGCTGTACAACCGAATGCAGTGCAAATACCTGGCTTCCATAGACTGTACCGGAAACCGGCGCTCTAATATCCAGCCGCGATAGACGAACAGCCAGCGAGAGCCTGCGTTCAGACAGTTCCGCGATTTTCGATTGCGCATCGCGTAGGGCGGTGATTGCTTCTTCGCGGCGTGTCGCCTGCAGTTCTACAATCTTGATCTCGGTTGCCGCGATTTGGCCTTTGAGCCGCGCGGCAGCCGCTTCGAGCCTGCCTATTTCACCTGTCAGGCTGGCTTCTTCGCGTTGCAAGGCGGATACCCGACTGGCTTGTGTCAGGCCGCGTTGAAGCAGGCTTTGCTGGTCCTGCAGCTCCTCCTGTATCAGATCGACCTGACGGCGCAGCGAGACCAGTTGCGCCAAGGTGCCCTCGATCTCGCTTTCTATCTGAATGCGTTGCTTGCTCAACTGCTGAGTCTGCTGATTTAGGGTATTCAGACGTGCCTCGAACAGGCGTTGCTGGCCGGCGATCAGCTCAGGGTCAATGTCTTCTTGTTTCTGTACGTCGTTCAGCGCGGATGTCAAAACAGTCAGATCAGTGCCATCGCGTTCGGCCTGAAGCCGTGCCTTTCGGACGAGTAATTCAAACAGCTGCGCCTCAACGATGGTCTTTTCCGAGGTCAGAAACGTGTCATCCAGACGTAACAGAATGTCGCCGCCGGTGACGGAATCACCGTCGCGCACAAAAATCTCGCCGACCACGCCACCGTCTGGATGCTCGACTACCTGGCGGTTGCTTTGAACTTCGATGACGCCCTGCGATACAATGGCGCCTGCCAGCCTGGTCTGCACCGCCCAAAAGCCCAACCCGCCGATTAAAATAGCCAGTGCGAGAAACCCGACCAGAGCAGGAAATGTAATGCGCCAAACAGGGCGCGTATCATTATGATTGGGCTTTTGCATTACTCACCCACCCGTGCCAGACCTTTTTTGATCGCATTTGCGTTCTGAACCATGGCGCTTAGCACCTCATCGCGGCTGCCGGATTTCACGACCTGGCCATTTTCAACAACAGCAAGATCGTCGCATTCCGAAATGGCCTGTGGTCGGTGCGTCATGATGATGGCTGATTTGCCCGCGGCCTTCAGTTCTCGGATAGCGGTGTTCAATGCCTCAGTGCCATCAGCATCCAGAGCCGAGTTCGGCTCGTCCAGGATCAGCAGGACAGGATCTCCATACAAAGCGCGCGCCAGAGCAATACGTTGCTTTTGGCCACCCGACAGTTGACTGTCATTGCCTTCCAGAAACGTGTCGTACCCCTTTTCCAATGTCAGGATCAGGTCATGAGCCTTGGCTTTCTTGGCTGCAGCGATGACCGCTTCCGAATCCGGGTTTTGGGACATCCGGGCGATGTTTTCGGTCACTGTTCCGTTGAACAAAGTGACTTCCTGCGGCAGATAGCCGATGTGTTGGCCCAAATCATCAGTCCCGTATTGATCCAGTGTAGCGCCTCCAAGCCTGATTTCGCCAACGGCCGGTTTCCACAATCCTAACAGGGCCTTGGCAAGCGTGGATTTTCCTGACCCGCTTTTGCCGATCACGCCCAAAGCTTTGCCCGGTTCTAGTTTCAGTGAAACGTTCCTGAGTGTCGGTAAATCGGCGCCGGGTGGTACAACGGTCAGTCCTTTGGCGATCAGGCGCGCATCTGGTACAGGCAATTTGGTCCGGTCCGGCTCGGGCGGGGTGGTGTCCAGGAATCGGTTCAGTGAAATCCACGCAGATCGCGCACGCTCCACCAATGCCCATTGGCCCACCGCCTGCTCGACCGGGGCCAATGCGCGCCCAAGCAGGATGGACCCTGCAATCATTGCCCCAGGGGACAGTTCGTTTCTTAAAACCAGCAAAGCTCCCAATGCCAGCATGGCAGATTGCAAGAACAGCCGCATCGACTTGGTTAATGAGGTAAAGCTTCCGGTCCAATCGCTGGCCGAGATGGTCTGTCTCAGCGCATCGGTCCTCTGGGTCAGCCAGCGTTGCGAGATGTCGTGCTGCATTCCTTGCGAGCGGACAACTTCTGCGGCTTGTCTGGCATGTTCCGAGAATGAGCCTGCCCGCGCCGAGGCCTGCTGTGCAGCGGCAACCTTTCTATGAGTGAGCGCCTGATTAAGCAGAGCGATGACAATCAGGATCGCGCCACCCGCAACCGCAAGCCATCCAAGCATCGGGTGGAATAGGAAGATTGCTGCCAGAAAAACCGGTGTCCAGGGGATATCCATTACGGCCAGCAAAACAGGTGAGGAACACAGGTTCTGGATTGCCTCAAGGTCGCGCAAGGCAGTGGCTGGGGCTGCACGGGCCTGCGGAACAAGAGATTTTCGCAGCGTTGCCTCGAACACCCGCTCGTCCAGTTGCGACTGGAACCTCGCTCCGAACCGCGCAACGATACGTCCTCGCGCAAAATCCAGCATGGCCATAAGGCTATATAATAGAGCGACAATCAGAAACAGCGCCGTGAGGGTTTCAACCGCCCGAGAGGCAAGGACCCGGTCATAAACCTGCAGCATGAATAAAGGCCCCGTCAGCATCAGCAGGTTGACAAAGATGCTGAACAGGAAGGCCAGTGCCAGAAATGACAGCCCCTTGTTGCGCACCTTGCGCAACTCATGTCTGGCAGGCAGGGACCTGGGAATTTCAGAGCTCACGTTGTTAGCCTTGGGTTACTGTTCGATACGGGCATTTGCGCCTTAATTTCTTGCACATTAGCCTTTGGTAAGCCTAATGCAAATGTGCGACTTACCGGTTCAGGGAAATGGGCTGATATGTCAACATGATCACCACAGTCTCAAGCGGGTTTCTGCCAGACTGGGGCGATGGATCGCAAGGTGCTAACCGCTGCACTCAGATGAGCAACTTACGATCTGTAGGAAAGCAAAAACTGACGAACCTGAATCCGGCGTCAGCCTGAATTCTATTGATGCAGGTCAATGCGCAGCGCCAGCGAATGGCGTTCATGTAGAACCGTTCAGGTCGCCTCGGGGTCATTCATCCTTAGAAATCTCATATTGAGACTGTATGAAGAGACCGGAAGTTTCGAAACCCAATCTCAGCTCTTTTAGGAGTTTGATGACATGAAGCTCAAGTTTCCAACTGCATATACAATTCTGTTTGCGTTGATAGCACTGGTCGCCATTGCAACCTGGTTTGTTCCCGCTGGCCAATATGACCGCGTCGCTAACGAAGCCCTGGGACGCGATGTTCCGGTACCGGGCAGCTATCAGGTTGTCGAGCCCAATCCGCAGGGGTTCTATGATGTCGTACTGGCCCCTATCGGGGGGTTCTATGACCCTGTCAGTTATGAAGCGCGGGCGATTGATGTTGCACTTTTTGTGCTGGTGATTGGCGGTTTTTTGGGAGTTGTAACGCGAACCGGGGCGATTGACGCCGGGATTGCGCGCGCAATGGTGCGTCTGAAGGGGCGCGAGAAATGGATGATCCCCATCTTGATGGCCTTCTTTGCTGCGGGGGGCACAATCTATGGCATGGCCGAAGAGTCACTGGCTTTTTACGCGCTGATCATCCCAGTGATGATTGCCGCGCGCTATGACGCGGTAGTGGGTGTGGCCATCATCATGCTGGGGGCGGGGGTTGGCACGCTGGGATCGACGATTAACCCGTTTGCCACAGTCATCGCCTCGGATGCGGCGGGGGTGCCCTTCACCAATGGCATAATGCTGCGCTTTGCGCTGTTGCTGGCATGCTGGTTGGCTTGTGTGGTTTTTGTCATGCGATATGCAGCCAAGGTCAAAGCCGATCCGGATCTGTCCTTCGTTGCCGACAAGCGCGAAAGCAATGAGGCGCATTTCCTCAAAGGTGGCCGCACGGGCGGTGAAGCTCCGACCTTTACGAGTATGCATGGGCTGATCCTTTTGATCTTTGCGGCCAGCTTTGGCGTGATGATCTGGGGTGTCGCGGCAGGAGGCTGGTGGATGGCCGAGATGTCCGGCCTGTTCATTGTGTCCTCGATAGTCGTGGGATTGATCGCACGGATCGGGGAAGAGGAGTTCACCTCGACCTTCGTTGACGGTGCCCGGGATTTGCTGGGCGTTGCGCTGGTGATCGGGATCGCACGCGGGATCGTAGTGGTCATGGACGCAGGAAGCATCACAGATACCATTTTGTATTGGGCCGAAGGTGCCGTGGATGGTTTGGGCAAAGTGGCCTTTATCAATGCGATGTTCGCCTTGCAGGGGCTGTTGTCCTTCCTCGTCCCGTCATCCTCGGGCCTGGCGGTTCTGACCATGCCGATCATGGCGCCGCTAGCAGACTTTTCCGGCGTAGAACGGTCCTTGGTCGTGACGGCCTATCAGTCAGCCAGCGGTTTGGTGAACCTGATTAACCCCACCTTTGCGGTGGTCATGGGCGGGCTTGCCCTGGGGCGTGTGCCCTATGAACGCTGGCTCAGGTTCATTTGGCCGCTTTTACTGATCCTGATCGTCATCATCATGGCCGGGCTCAGCCTTTCCGCGTTGGCATGAGGTCGCATTATGCCCACCGACACCCGATCTAAACCCAAAGGAACCCTTGGGTTCTGGATGTGCACCGCGCTGGTGGTGGGCAATATGATCGGGTCCGGTATTTTCCTGCTGCCGTCTTCTCTGGCCGTGTTCGGGCCAATCTCGATGGCGGGATGGGTTCTGACCGCAGGTGGCGCGATTGTGCTGGCCCTGATCTTTGGTCGGCTGGCGCGATTGTCTTCCAATACCGGCGGGCCATACGCTTATGCGCGCGAGGGCTTTGGTGATTTTGCCGGTTTCCTGATTGCTTGGGGCTATTGGATCGCGCTGTGGTCTGGGAATGCCGCCGTTGCCGTCGCCTTTGCTGGCTATCTCAGCTTTATGGTGCCCGCCATTGGGGAAACTGCGCTCGCGGGATTGGCGGTCTCACTTGGTGCGATTTGGCTGCTCACCTGGGTCAATCTGCGCGGCGTTCGGCAGGCCGGGATTGTGCAAGTGGTGACCACGGTGATGAAGCTGGCCCCGCTGCTGGTGCTGATCCTGCTGGGACTGTCCCATGTCCAACCGGCCAACTTCCGGCCGGCCAACCTTAGTGGAATGTCGAACATATCGGCGATCTCGGCCTGCGCGGCGTTGACGCTTTGGGCCTTTGTGGGGCTCGAATCCGCAACGGTTCCGGCGGGCGATGTCAGGAACCCTACCAAAACGATCCCTCTTGCGACGATTGTCGGAACCTGTGTTGCCGCATTGGTCTATATCGCCACGACCTATGTGGCGCTTGGGGTGGTGCCATCCGGCACGCTGGCCGGAAGCAACGCACCGCTGGCGGATGTTGCGCATGTGATGTGGGGGTTTGGCGGTGCGGTATTCATCGCGGTCGGGGCCTGCGTTTCGACCTTCGGCACGCTCAACGGATTTGTGCTGCTGACCGGGCAAGTGCCACTGGGCGCGGCGCGTGACGGGTTGTTCCCGGCCGGTTTTGCCCGGGTGTCACGGACTGGTACGCCGGCATTTGGCCTGATCTCCTCAAGCCTGCTCGCCAGCGCTCTGATCGCTATGAACTATACCCGATCCCTGGCTGAACAGTTTGAATTCATCATTCTGTTGGCCACCCTATCCACGCTGGTTCCCTACCTGCTGTGCGCAGGTGCCGAGATTATGATCCGCGCAAAACGCAAAGAACGCACCTGCCTGCGACCGCAGGCCTTTGTGCTGGCGGGTCTCGGTTTTGTCTATTCATTCTGGGCGATCTTCGGCGCTGGAAAAGACGTCGTTTTCTGGGGCGTCCTGTTGCTGTTGGCTGGGTTGCCCATCCATGTCTGGCTGCGTTGGCAGTCCGGCGCGATTACATCAAAGGAGATATCATGACTGGATTTGGCGCACATTCCGAGATTGGGAAACTTCGAAAGGTGATGGTCTGCGAACCGGGTCTGGCCCATTCCCGCCTGACCCCCGGCAATGCGGCAGAATTGCTTTATGACGATGTTCTTTGGGTGCACAAAGCCCGCTCTGACCATGCCGATTTCCGCATGAAGATGGAGGATCGCGGGGTTCAGGTTTTAGAATTCCAGACGCTGCTTGCAGAAACGCTGAAGGACAAGGGAGCCCGTAATTGGGTTCTGGACCGCCGCATTACCGAAAATCAGGTGGGCGTCGGTATGCTGAATGAGCTGCGCGGCTGGTTGGATGAGATGGCGGCCAAGGATCTGGCCAGATATCTGATCGGCGGCATCGCGGTCGAAAATATGCCGTTCAAACCCTCAGGTATGTTCGGCAGCTATCTGGGGCCATTGGGCTTTGTGATCCCACCGATTCCAAATACGCAGTTCACTCGTGACAACAGTTGCTGGATCTATGGCGGCGTTACGGTCAACCCGATGTACTGGCCGGCGCGGCGCCCCGAAACCCTGTTGGTGACCGCGATCTACAAGTTCCACCCCGAGTTCCGCGACGCAGATTTCGAGATCTGGTGGGGTGACCCAGACACGGATCACGGCGCGGCCACGGTCGAAGGCGGTGATGTCATGCCCTGGGGCAATGGCAGTGTGTTGATCGGCATGGGCGAACGTACCAGTCCGCAGGCGGTTGGTCAGGTTGCCCGCGCTCTGTTTGCCAAAGGCGCGGCGGAGAGGGTTGTTGCCTGTCAGATGCCCCGCAGCCGCGCGGCTATGCATCTGGATACAGTGTTCAGCCATTGCGACCGCGAGACCGCGACTGCCTATGTTGATGTCTGTAACGACATCCAGTGCATCAGCCTGCGCCCCGGAAACAAAGAGGACACGATCGACTTCCGGCGCGATGACAAACATCTGTTCGATGTGGCCGCCGAATGCCTGGGGATCAAATCTCTGAACATCGTGCAGACAGGCGGAGACGCATTCAATCAGGAACGCGAGCAGTGGGACGACGGCAACAACGTGGTGGCGTTAGAGCCCGGCGTGGTCGTTGCCTATGACCGCAACACCTATACCAACACGCTGCTGCGGAAGGCGGGGGTCGAAGTGATCACGATCTCGGGCTCGGAACTGGGGCGCGGACGCGGCGGCGGGCATTGCATGACCTGCCCGATCTGGCGTGACCCCGTTGATTATTGAACCCGATTACTGAAAAAAGGAGATTGACCAATGGCATTTAACATCAAAGGCCGCAGCTTTCTGAAACTGCTCGATTTCGACCAGCGTGAGCTGCGTTATCTGCTGGACCTGTCGCGCGATCTGAAGCGCGCAAAATATGCGGGGTCTGAAATCCAGCATCTAAAAGGCAAGAACATCTGCCTGATCTTCGAAAAATCCTCGACCCGGACCATGTGCGCCTTTGAAGTGGCCGCGATGGATCAGGGTGCCGGTGTCACCTATCTTGGGCCCTCGGGGTCACAGATCGGGCATAAGGAAAGCATGAAGGACACTGCCCGCGTGCTGGGCCGCATGTTCGACGGCATTGAATATCGCGGTTTTGGGCAGGAACTGGCGGAAACTCTGGCCGCCAATGCGGGCGTGCCGGTCTATAACGGGCTGACCGATGAGTTCCACCCGACCCAGATGCTGGCCGATCTGCTGACCATGCAGGAATATGGAGAAAAGCCCCTGCATGACATCAAATACGCCTATGTGGGCGACGGGCGGTCCAATATGGGCCATTCGCTGATGATCGCGGGCTGCATGATGGGGATGGACGTCCGCATCGCCGCCCCACGTGATCTGTGGCCGTCCGACGAATTCCGCGGTCCGGCAGAAGAAGCCGCCGCGCGTTACGGCGCGACGCTGACCATCACCGATGATCCTGCGGCCGCCGTGGATGGCGTGGATTTCATCCACACCGATGTCTGGGTCTCGATGGGCGAAGCACCAGAGGTCTGGGACAGCCGGATCAAGCAGCTGACCCCCTATCAGGTCAACAGCGCGTTAATGGCAGCGGCAAACAATCCAAACGTCAAATTCATGCATTGCCTGCCCGCCTTTCACAATACCGAGACTAAAGTGGGCGAAGACATCCACGAGAAATTCGGCATCACCGAAATGGAGGTCACCGAAGAGGTATTCGAAAGCCCCGCCGGTATTCAGTTCGAACAGGCCGAAAACCGAATGCACACAATCAAGGCCGTTCTGGTCGCCACTCTGGGGGCCTGAGTCATGCGCATCGTCGTCGCCCTTGGGGGCAATGCGCTGCTGCGGCGGGGTCAGGCCCTGACCGCCGAGAACCAGCGTGAAAACACGGCCATCGCCGCGCAGGCGCTGGCCACCATTGCCGAGGGGAACGAGTTGATTGTGACCCACGGGAATGGCCCTCAGGTGGGATTACTGGCCCTACAGGGCAACGCCTATAAACCGGATGAGGCCTATCCGCTGGACGTGCTTGGGGCGGAAACCGAGGGCATGATCGGGTACATGATCGAGCAGGAGCTGGGCAACCGTCTGCCGCCCGAGACGCCTCTGGCCACGCTGCTGACCATGATTGAGGTCGATGCCAAGGATCCCGCCTTTGACGACCCCACAAAATTCATCGGTCCGGTATATGACAAACCCGAGGCAGAACGATTGGCCGCCGACAAGGGCTGGCAAATTCGTGCGGATGGTGACAAATGGCGACGGGTTGTTGCCTCTCCGCTGCCGAAACGGATTTTTCAAATCAGGCCGATTAAATGGCTGCTGGAACGGCAAGCCGTGGTGATCTGTGCCGGTGGCGGGGGCATTCCCACGGCCTATACTTCTCCGGGTTATCTGGAGGGGATAGAAGCGGTGATCGACAAGGATCTGGCCTCAGAGCTGCTGGCCCGAGAGGTCGGGGCCGATTTGTTCATTTCGGCAACGGATGCTGATTGTGCCTATCTGGACTGGGGTACCGATACTCAGCGTGGCATAAAAGCCGCCTCACCAGATGCCATGGCCAAGTTCAATTTCGCCGCCGGTTCGATGGGCCCAAAGGTCGAGGCCGCCGCCCAGTTTGCGCGGCTTACCGGCAAATCTGCAGCCATCGGCGCACTGGCCGATCTGGCGGATATCGTTGCGGGCAGGAAGGGCACAACCATAAGCAAAGACGCAGCTGAAACCCTATTTCACGACTAACTCAGATGATTGCTGGGGCTGACGGCACCTCTGACAGAACCGCCAGCATGTTCAGTTCCACCTAAGTGGTCCTGTTTGAATTCTGGCAACAAGGGCAAGGCGGCACCGGACGTGTATTCTCCAGAACCAATAACGGCTTGAACTTTCATTTTCTTTGCGCGACTTGAAAGCATGAAGACTTTGAACTGTCCAAACTGCGGTGCGCAAACCCCGATTGCGCTGAAAGGGATAAAGGTTGCCACCTGTGCGTCCTGCGGTACGACGTTGATGATCAATGATGTCCAGGTTCAATCGGCGGGCCAGCAGGGTGAGATGCACGATGCACCGCTTTTGTTCGGGATAGGCGATCAAGTGCAACTGGGTCGAACGTCGACATTGATTCTTGGTCATGCGCGCTATTCCTACGGGCGGGGGTTCTGGGATGAGTTCTGCGGTGTCGATGGTGATGGCCGCACCTGCTGGATATCGCTCGATGAGGGAGATGTCGTTCGGCAGAAACGCTTGACCGAAAAGGACACGCCGAAATTCATGCCTCCGTTCAAGCTGGGCGAAACGCTGGATTTCGACGCGGCCACATTCACGGTTACCGAAGTTGAACATGCCGAATGTATCGCGCTGCGTGGACAGTTCGATGAGGTGCTTCAGGTCGGGGAAAGCCATGAATTCGTGAACGCTTCCGCCGGGGACGAAGCTTTGTTGTCCGGCGAATTCTGGCCCGGTCATGCGATCTGGTTCTACGGTCGGTGGTATGACGCATTTGATGTGAAGGTTCAGCGGCAGTCATGACCCGAGATCCAAGTCTTCTTTCGATCAACTGCACCTGCTGCGGCGCCGGTCTGGATGTACTGGGCGGTGGCCGGGTGATCGTGCAGATCTGTTCGTATTGCGGGGCCGAGCTGGATGCACAGAACAACTATCGGACATTGCGGCAGTTCAAGGATCAGAAACGCCCGGAAACCCCGCTTTCGATTGGGATGAGTGGGTCGTTGTATGGTGCCGAGTTCACCATAATTGGTCTGATCGAGCATGCCGAACGCTGGGGCGGACGGGTCTATCAATGGATAGACCATCAGCTTTATTCGCCAACCCACGGCTATGCCTGGCTGACGCTTGAGGCGGGGCATCTGGTGTTCTCACGACGCTATCGCGGATCGGCCTGGATGTCGGAGAGGTGGGTTGAGACCGCGGAATCTCCTCCCTCTGTGACCACCGAGGTTGGGCGCTTTGTGTATTACGAGACCACCACAAGCGCGGTCACCTATGTTGAGGGTGAATTCACCTGGCCGCCGTCACTGGGGGAAAAGACAACCACAATTTCGGCGATGTCTGATACGGCGATGCTGGGGTTTTCGACCACCGGGTCCGAGCGTGAGACCTATCGCTCGTTCTATGTTTCGAAACAGCAGGCCGAAGCAGCTTTTGGGGTTTCATTGAACCTGAACCCACATCGGGTGCATCCGCTGCAATCTTTCATCGAGGGCCCAAACTATAGATTTTTGCTGGTCGTATTATTCGTGTTTACGATCCTCTGTTTTGTGATGGCGGTCTCTTTCTCTCAACGATCAGGAGAGAGGGCGATAGAGCGTCAGGCGCTAAAACGTGGCGACTTCCCGGCCGAGATCACAATCCCGCTTGAAGCCGACAGCCAACTGACGCGCGTTTCCTTCTCGGGCAATGTCAAAAACAGTTGGATCTATCTGGACATCGAGCTGCTTGATCCCGAAGGAGAGCCAGTATTCGAGGCGGGCCGAACGATCGAATATTACACCGGGCGCGACTCGGAAGGATCGTGGAGCGAAGGCAGCAAATTTGCGAGCCTGACGTTTCGACCAGATCGCACAGGCGATTACACACTGGTATTAGACGTGCCTGAGCAGGGGCTTTGGACCGGGTCGGGCGTAGGCCATGTACCGGGGCAGCCGTTCAGCCAGTTGCAGGTCAGTGTCAAAACCGGACTGTCCAGTGGTCTTTGGACATTCGCGCTGGCCGGGGTTTTTGGAGCGCTGTTCCTGTTTCAGTTCGGGCGCAAATGGTTGCATCAACGCGCCCGGTGGTCGGGAACTGATTGGGTAAATGAGGATTAAAGTGACAGCTTTCAGGATCATTTTCGTCGTCATTTCAACCCTGGCCGTGGCTGCCACAGGTTATGTCTCGTGGCATGGGTATTGGGCCGAAAGCCGTGACTTGGACACCTCGGTTCGGGTCGGCAGCGGTGGCGGCGGGTACTATCGGTCAAATCGGATAAAATAGTGAGGAATCAATGGATTATATAGCAGCAATTCAGATTGCAGAAATCATCAGCACAATCTTCTACACCCTTCTGGGCGTGACGCTGATGTGGGTCGTGTGGAAGGTGATCGACTGGATGACGCCGTTTTCCGTCGTGCACGAGATTGAAAAGGATCAAAACATCGCGTTGGCGATCCTGATCGGGCTGCTATTTGTGGCGGTGTCCATCATCATCGCGGCCGTCATCCTGTCATGACCCAGCCCCGCGCGGTTGAGGCGCGCGCCGCGTGGTTGTTGCTTGCCACCTTTCTGGTGGCCGTCGCCGGTCTGATCTATGAGCTGATTGCAGCCACACTCTCCAGTTATCTGCTGGGGGACTCCGTCCGCCAGTTCTCGCTGGTGATTGGTATCTTTCTGTCAGCAATGGGGGTCGGGGCCTGGCTATCGCGCTTTGTCTCGGATGCGTTTTCCGGATTTGTCTGGGCTCAGATCCTTTTGGGCATTGTCGGCGGATTTTTGGCGCCGGTGTTGTTTCTGAACTACGCGTGGATGGGGCAGGTGGCCCTGCCGCTGTACGGCGCCTTGATTGCCATTGGTATCCTGTCGGGGATGGAGATCCCTTTGATCGCCCGTGTTCTGGAACAGATTGGGGCGTTGAAGTTCCGCTTTGAAAACGTGCTGAGCGTCGACTACATCGGTGCGCTGGTTGCCTCGCTGGCTTTTCCACTGCTGGTAATCCCATATCTGGGACTGATGTCGGCCAGCCTGGCCTTTGGAGGGTTGAACCTTGCCGTCGCTGGCCTATCTCTGTTGGTGTTTCGGGAATGGGCCACGCGAGTCCAGGTTGCGGTTTGGGCGGTGGCCTTTGTGGCAACACTGGGCGCACTGTGGCAGTCCGAACGGCTGGTCTCGGTCGCCGAGGCCGAACTGTTCGAAGATGATGTCATCCTGTCCGAGGCCACGTCGTATCAGCAGATCACCGTCACCCGGTACCGCGACCGGGTGCGCCTGTTTCTGGATCATTCGATCCAGTTCGATTCCCTTGACGAACACCGCTATCACGAGCCTCTTGTGCATCCGGCCATGGCCCTTGCGCCGCGCGCGCGTGACATTCTGATCCTAGGGGGTGGAGACGGCATGGCCGCGCGCGAGGTGCTGCGCTATCCCGAGGTGCAGTCCGTGACGCTGGTGGATCTTGATCCGCGTGTGACGCAGTTGTTTCGCGACCATCCAGATCTGTCCAAGCTGAACGACAATGCTCTCAGCGACCCGCGCGTGACGGTTGTCAACGAAGACGCCTGGAGGTTTCTGGAGCGGGAAATCCAGATTTACGACGTGGTGATCATTGATCTGCCAGACCCCAAATCCATCGCCTTGTCCAGGCTATACACCAAGCAATTCTACGGCTTGCTGGCCGAACGGCTAAGCGGGCAGGGGGTCTTTGTCACTCAGGCCGGATCACCGTTCTTTGCCCGACAGGCCTTTTGGTCGGTGGCCGAAACGATCGAGAGCAGCCGCAATCCGCAAAGACCCGGGCGGGGACTGCAGGCGGTTCCCTATCACAGCTACGTGCCGAGCTTCGGCGAATGGGGGTTTGTTCTGGCTACATTTGAACCATTGACCGACCGTAGAATCGAACTGCCTGATGGGCTGAGCTATCTCGACGATGATGTTTGGCGCGCGGCACAGATTTTTGGCGGTGATACCGACCGGGTCGATGCCGAACCTAATACACTGCAATCGCACGCACTGATGGGATATTACTTAGACGGTTGGGACTACTGGTTCCGGTAAACCGCGGTTGACGCGCGTAATTTCAACTCGGGCAGGGCGCAGGTGCTTCTCAAGATATGCGACCGCTTTGTCCGGTTGCGTTGTGCCACACATGAAGATGTCGATGGCGGCATAATCATTTTCCGGCCAAGTGTGGATCGAGATATGGGATTCTGCCAGCAACAACACTCCGGTCACACCGCCATGCCCGCCAAATTTGTGGAACTTGCCCGACAGTATCGTTGCGCCAGCCTCCCGCGCCGCGCGGGTCAGTGCCTCTTCGATGTGCATTACGTCGGTTAGGTATAGGCTGCCGTAATGATCGACCAGAATATGCATTCCCGAGCCAGCCAGCGTGCCTGTGTCAGCGTTTTTGATTGCTGGTATGGTCATGATCCTGGTCCTTTCTGCGATTTGATTTTTCGCAGATTCTTAGGGGTTTGTGCGCGGCAAGTACCTAGTTGGCTTCGCCCTTCAGGGCAATGGAAATGAAATTGAGGGATGCAAAGAGGACTCTTCGAATTTAATAGTTAAGAAAGAAGAACGTACTCAGGTTCTATTTTCTCTTGATCAAATGGGACGCAGCTTTCCACGATTATGCTCGACCTAAGGTCCAGACTTGCGTGTCATGGTTCTGGGGTGAAGGGCCGAGACGATAGGGTTTCACTGGACAGTAATTTGGAATTTTAACCTTGTAAATCTTCCATCAAATGGAATAAATGCAAGGTATGATCAAGCGCGGTGATAGGAAGTCAGTTGAAGACTCTCTCGAGAACCAGGCGGGTGTAGTCCTGCTTGGGCCGCGGCAAGTTGGGAAGACAACCCTCGCGCAGGATATCGCTGAAAGCCGTGACGCTGTCTATCTTGATATGGAGAGATCTGCTGATCGCCAGGTGCTCGAAGAGCCAGACCTCTATCTCGACGAGCAGGTTGGGCGCCTGGTGGTGATCGATGAAGTTCAGCTTATGCCCGGCCTGTTTAAGGCATTACGCGGTCAGATTGACCGACGACGAAGACAAGGGTATCGGACTGGGCAATTCCTGCTGCTGGGGTCGGCCTCGAACACGCTTCTGCACCAAAGCGCAGAATCTTTGGCTGGCCGGGTCAGCTATCACGAGCTGACGCCTTTCATTTTGTCGGAAACCGGAGCGGACTCGATCTCTGCGCTGTGGTTGCGGGGTGGGTTTCCAGATAGCTTCCTTGCCAAGAACGACAAAACCAGCCTGGCATGGCGCGAGGATTTCATCCGCACCTATCTGGAACGCGATGTTCCGGCTTTTGGGTTGCGCATCCCGGCGGAAACATTGCGCCGGTTCTGGACAATGCTTGCCCATGAGCAAGGCGGGTTACTCAATGCGGCGAAACTCGCGGGAAACCTTGGCGTATCGGGCCAGAGCGTTGCCCGCTATCTTGATTTGCTGGTCGACCTGATGCTGGTGCGCCGTTTGCAGCCATGGCATTCCAATGCCGGAAAACGTTTGGTCAAATCTCCCAAGGTTTATATTCGCGATTCCGGGTTGGCCCATGCGCTTCTTGGGATCGAAACACCGGAAGACCTGCTTGGGCATCCGGTTGTCGGCGGCAGTTGGGAAGGGTTCTGCATCGAAAACCTGATCGCCGCGGCACCGCGCAGAACAGAAGCAAGCTTCTATCGCTCTTCAGCAGGGGCTGAGGTGGATTTGATGTTGAAACTTCCCCGCGGCGGCCTCTGGGCCATAGAGATCAAGCGGACGACATCAGCGAAGGTCACGCGTGGGTTTCACATCGCGACAGAAGAATTGGACGCCTCAGAGCGCATCCTTGTCTATGCCAACGACAAGGAAGTGCAGGGGCAGGGAGGTGTGCGGGCTATGCCTCTCATGAGCGCAATGAAACGGCTGGCGTCTGCATAGACGCAAGAGGGACCGCGCCATTGGCTCAACGTCATGCCCTAAATTCGAAGATAACGTGGTCGTAGAAGCCATCGAATCCGACTGCTTGTAGTAGATTTCCCGAAGGAGTAGTCACGTTGACCGCCAGCCCGACAGGGACAGCGGGTTTACAGACGGTTGAAAGCTCTACAGAAAAACGCCTGTTTTGACTATCCCAAGCCTGCGCTTCTGCCGCGTCTCAACAAATTGAACCGAATGCAGCGAGGGTCTCAAGCCGCTACTGAAAGGGAGCAGTACGGACAGGATACGGGATTTTCAGCGCATCTGTCCCGGTTCGTGGCTATACAATAGTCAAGACACTCGTTAAGGGGCTGTCTTTACCCATGGATGATGCATTGATTGCAATACCGCACAATCCCATCTCCTGACCGATGAAAAGAACCACCGCTGTGAAACAAACCATTGCAAATGCGCTGGCTCGCAAGGGCTATGACACCTTAACCCAAGTTCAGCAGGCTGTAACCCGGCCCGAACTGGAAGGGAAGGATATGCTGGTTTCGGCCCAAACCGGATCGGGTAAAACCATCGGATTCGGCCTGGCGATTGCGCCGCGACTTTTGGGTGACGCTGAGACTTTCGAAACCTCGGGCGCACCGCTGGCACTTGTTGTAGCACCAACAAGGGAACTGGCGCTGCAGGTAAAGCGTGAACTGAGCTGGTTGTTCGCCGATGCGGGCGCGTTTCTGGCGTCCTGCGTCGGAGGCATGGATATTCGGGATGAACGTCGCGCGTTGGCGCGTGGCGCGCATATTGTTGTTGCCACTCCGGGACGGCTGCGGGATCATATCATGCGGGGCTCGATCGACCTGACGGCCATTCGCGCCGTGGTTCTTGATGAGGCCGACGAGATGTTGGATCTCGGGTTCCGAGAGGATCTGGAATTCATTCTGGATGAAACACCATCAGACCGTCAAACTTTGCTGTTTTCTGCCACTGTCCCACGTGCGATTGCCAATCTGGCGACACGGTATCAGCGCGATGCAGAACGTGTGAGCACCGTCAGCGAAAAGACGCAGCACGCCGATATCGATTATCGTGCTATGTTGGTCGGCCCGCGCGACGGCGAGAATGCAATTATCAATGTGTTGCGCTATTATGAGGCGCCGAACGCCATTGTGTTCTGCAATACCCGCGCGATGGTGTCACGTCTGACAGCGCGCCTGTCAAACCGGGGCTTTTCGGTCGTCGCCCTATCCGGAGAATTGACCCAGAGCGAACGCTCGAACGCCTTGCAAGCCATGCGCGATGGGCGTGCCAGGGTCTGTGTGGCAACGGATGTTGCCGCCCGCGGTATTGATTTGCCTAACCTTGATTTGGTGGTCCATGCGGAACTGCCAAACAGCCATGAAACACTGCTGCACCGCTCGGGTCGAACAGGCCGGGCCGGGCGCAAGGGTGTCAGCGCACTAGTGGTTGCACCCGCGTCGCGGAAAAAGGCGGAACGTATTCTGAAATTCGCCAAGCTGACCGCCGATTGGGGGACAGCCCCGTCAGCCGAAGAGGTGACCGAACGCGATCAGGTGAGAATGTTCGCATCAGATGACTGGCAAGCAGAGATCACGGAAAGTGAACGCGCAGCAGTTCAGAAAATGGTAGAAAGCTTTACCCCTGAGCAGATTGCAGCAGCTTACCTGCGGCAGTACAAGCTGCGTCATTCCGCGCCAGAAGAGTTGTCGACGGTCGATCGGCAAAGCCAGAAACCGCGCGCGGCTTTTGGCCCCAGCGTCTGGTTTTCGCTGTCCGAGGGGCGCAATCAAAATGCGTCGCCGCGTTATATGCTGCCGATGATCTGCAAGTCAGGCAATCTGACGAAGGATGACATTGGGGCCATCCGGATTGCCGATGATGTGACCTATTTCGAGATCCGTGAGCCCAGCGTCGAAGGGTTTCTGACAGCCGTTGGGCCCGAGATGAAGATCGAAAAGGTCAAGAATCTCGTGCGTCTGGACACGGCACCGGACTTTGCTGCAACTGGCCGGACCAAGCCCATCGGAAAGCAAAAAGGCAAACCGATTACGAGCAAACGAGATACGACTCCGACCGAACGGAGCGGCACTGCAACCTATGGACGTCGCAAGCCTGAACCCGAGGGCCGGGCACCTTCCAGCCCTGCAGAACGTCCCACAAGGGCCGTCAAATCAGCCAAAGTAGAACGCCAGCGTGCTTCGAAAGACGAGGCAGATGCCTTGTTCAAACCGGTTGGTGCAAAGCCAAAGGCACGTAAGGGCGGTAAATCTGAAGCCAAAGGCGGCGATATCAAATCTGCCCGAACAGCATCAAAGGGTCCACCTCCACCCAAAGGTAAGTCAAGCAGCAAGAAGAACCGAGCGCGAGTCGCAGCGGCCAAATCTACAAAAGGTGGCGATTCTGTCCCGAAACGGCGGAAGACTTAGCCTGCATTCCATTCCGAACCTGGTTTTTTGGCTTTGGGCATTACCTTTAAGGGACAATGGAAGGCATGGGCGAAAGAAACCGCTCCATCACGACCAGGATCGGACTATCCCCCACAATGTACCTTTGGTTCACGGGTCGAGATTGTGTGAGAGGCTCACCATGGAGAGCCGACAAGCCTATCCAGTTGCTGTACCACGCGGGTAGCAGAGATGCTGGTGGAAACCATTAGGCAGAGGTTCTTTCGTATTCGTTTGCTCCCAGAAAGTTTGGCAAACTTCACATCAGAACGAGGAAAGCTTCGCGGACAGGTCGAAACCCATGTCTGTAATTGTCGAGAGGCAGATGTAACTGCCTCTCGACAAATTGAACCACAATGGCTGCCTATCTGTTGAGGAACTCCATTTCGTACTTATCCTCAACATCGGGCACTGGATGCTCAGCGTGAAGCGACGAGACAATACCATAGATCATGAATAACAAGATCACAGCGATTGGTAGCCCTGCGACGATGGACGCTGTCTGTAGCGCGCTCAACCCACCGGCCAGCATTAGGACACCGGCAACAACGCCTGCGGTAATACCCCAAAACACACGGAACTTGATTGGCGGATGCTCGTCACCCATCGACAGCATTGTGCACATCACCAGTGTCCCCGAGTCAGAAGACGTGACAAACCACGAAATCAGCAGAACAGTAATCAACACTGTGATCGGGTACACCAACCATGTGTAGCCAAATCCTTTGACCGTTTGGAATACGCCAGCGGCGTAGTCATTGTTGACCGCCTCGACGACACCTGCGTCGTAGAACAGATCAACCCCGGCTGCTGCGCCACCAAAGACACCCATCCAGAGCATCACGACTGAGGTTGGAATAAGAAGAACGCAATAGCAGAATTGCTTGATCGTCCGCCCCTTTGATACCCGCGCAATGAACAGTCCAACAAACGGGCACCATGCGATCCACCAGCCCCAGTAAAAGATCGTCCACCAGCTCTGCCATTGGTTTTCGGGCTCACCGTTGATCCAGAAACCCATGGGTATCACCGTCCAGAGGTAATCTCCAAATCCGGATATGGTTATGCCCAACAGGAATGCCGTTGGTCCCAGAATGATGAACAGGAGCAGCAGGCCAACACTTGCCATAACGTTGGCTTCAGACAAGATACGCACGCCTTTGCCAACACCCGATGCAGCAGAAGCCGTGCCAAGACAGGTGATGATTGCGACGAGGATCAACTGATTTGTCTGGGTGTTTGCCATCCAGCCAAGATCCTCAAGACCGGCGGCGATTGGTGTGACGCCCAACCCCAATGAGGTTGCGAGGCCAAAGATTGTACCAAATACGCCAATCAGATCGACGAGATGACCCCAGGGACCATAGATCCGTTCCTTCAGGACAGGATAAAGAGCGGTGCGCAAAGTCAGAGGAAGCCCATGGCGGTACGAGAAATATGCAAGGCAGAGGCCAACCAGCACATAAAGGGCCCAACCGTGGAAACCCCAGTGGAAATTCGTGATCGTTACCGCAGAAACCGCCGCGTCAACCGAACCTGGTTCAATTCCCGCCCGTTCAAGGAATGGGCTGCCTTGGATATGGAACATTGGCTCTGCAACGCCCCAATAGATCAGACCAGATCCCAAGCCCGCACTAAACAGCATGCAAATCCATGAAAACGTTGAAAAATCTGGCTCGTCATCATCCTTGCCCAGCTTCACGTGTCCGAACCGGCTGATCATAAGCCAAATTACGAAAAACAGTGCCGCGTTAACGACCAGTACATAGAACCAGTCCAGGCTACCGATGATGAAGTCTTTACCTGTCGCAAAGATCGCACTTGAAGCTTCAACATCACGGATCGTGAAGAACACAAACCCCAATATCATCACCATCGACGCGATACCCATCGTCGGATTCATACCTTTGAACAAGCCGCTCTTTGCTACAAGATTGTCAGGTTTCTGTGTTGATTGATCACTCATTTTGCACCTCTTAGACCTGTTGTTTCGGCTTACCGTGTAGAACCCGCAGCGCCCTGACGGGCGGAGGTTGCGAGCCAGGACTGGAACGCCTCTTCCAGGCGCCCGTGGTTGGTGGCCCACCACTCGGCGTCCGACAGAATGTAAAGATTGTCTTCATACGCCGGACCGTTCGGGATGCGCTCCAAAACGTCGTCTGACAGGAGTGTCATCGAAGATTTTCGGGTTGGACCATTTGGCAGGTACCCGACCATATCGGCCAGCGAATTTGAGCTGCTAGCAAAGCGAATAAAATCAATGGCTTCTTCTTTATTCTGGCTTCCTTTTGGTATTCCGAACAGATCCAGCTCAATCACACGGCCGTCCATGTTGACCGTAAAATCGGAACCGTCTTCCTGGGCGGCCGTTGCACCGGTAGTGGCCCAGATCGATGACATCGCAATGTCGCCAGAGTTCAGCAGACGTACGGGTTCACGCCCGGTTTCCCAGATTTGCAGGCCGGTTTTTATGTCGTCCATCTTTTTCAGCGCGCGCTCAACACCTTCTTCGGTTTCTAGCGTTGGATACACATCATCGCGGGCTACGCCGTCGGCCATAAGGGCCCATTCCATGATCACTGTCGGATCATTTCGGATGGCACGTGGCCCAGGATAGGTTTCTGTGTCGAAGAAATCCGAAATGGTTGATGGAGGCGTTTCTGCGAATTGAGAATTGTTATACGCATATGCGGTGCCCCATACGATGACTCCTACGCCACAATCATTTAGGGCACCTTCGACAAAATCCTCTCGAAATGGTGTGCCATCGACGCCATCAGGCAGTTCTATGTCAGATATGTTCTCCAGCAAGCCCTCTTCGCAGGCGCGAAGTGAATCTGCTTGCGTAAGGTCGACCACATCCCAAATCACATTTGCGCTTTCGACCTGATCGCGGATTTCCGAGATGCCACCATTGTAATGTGCAACATGCACATCAGCGTTTTTGGCTTGCTCATAAGGGCGCACAAACCCAAGCATCTGACTTCGCATGTAAGGGCCGGTCCAGGATGTGAAGGTGATGGACGGCCCGGGCTCTGGGATTGTGGTTTCGCTCTCAGAGTTACTTTGCGCCATCGCATTACTCAAAGAGAGAGTAGAAAACAGCGCAGCTATCATTATCCGACAGCCCCTGACCGCCTTTAGCCTATAGTACATCATCAAATTCCTCCCTAGTCGCTTCTAATTTTGTATAAGCGCTTTGTTTGGGTCGTCCTCCTGGTCAATTCCCAGCACATTCAGCAAGAATACATCAAATACACCCTGATGATCAGCAATAATCAAAAATTGCGAAAGCTAAATACGACTATTACGCCAGACAGAGCGACAGATTTGGCAGAGCCACCAAGAAACAAGGCTTGCGGTTACAGGTTGTTTTCCAGAAGCCAGCGATACAGAGAAACCGGTTCCTGTTCATCGACCACAGTTAATTACGGACCTGATCTTGGGGCCTATCTCACCTTCGGCGAAAGAGCCTCAGGGGCGTGCGCGGGCGATGGAATGACGACGCCCAGGACATGGTGTGCCACTTCGCACACGCGACGGATATCAACATCGCGGAGCTTTGAAGTCTTGATCAACATTCTCATGACAGCTGCATGATCGCCGCCGCCCACGGGCGTAGGCAAATATATCCTGCGCGCTTTGTGATTTGTATGTCGTTCGCTGTGTAACCGTTCAGGATGTCGATAGGGGCCAGTAACTCTGTGACTTGCTGGTTGAAGTCGCAAGCCATCAAGCACCGGCCGAGCAATTTGATACAATTTATCTTGCCCTCGACGCGCCTCCAGCGATGCTCGTTGTCTCAATTTTACCTGATGGCGCGACAGAGGTTTATAGAGGCTCGCAGGGCCTCATTCCTTGCGCCGAGCCGTTTCAACGCTTCATTGTAGGCCAACCAGTTCGTCATTTTGACTTCGTGGGAGTAAAGCAGTTCATACCACACAGCTATCACCTTGGATTCATGCAGTGAATCCTCGAACCAAATTGTGCGGAAAAGTAGGTTTATTGGTCAAACAGCAAAAAATTTTTGCAGTTGAAACCTTGCTTTATTGGTCGGAGTGAGAGGATTCGAACCTCCGGCCCCTGCCTCCCGAAGACAGTGCTCTACCAGGCTGAGCTACACTCCGACCGTGGCGGGTGATCTATACCTGAGGGTTTGGATGTGCAAGAGGGATTCTGGGTCTGGTTTGTGATTAATAACAGGCTTTGGACAGGCTCAAAATCCCCGCGATTAGACCCATGTCAGACCAGGCGGTCAGTGCGATAAAGTCGGATTTTTGTGCCACCGTGATCCACTACCGGCCCTGCCGGAAGCAAAGGAAGGCGCGTGGCATGGGCCAGGGATGGGGTGCTTGTTACGATGCCAACGCGCCATCCTTTGAAGCGTGACATCAGAACCTTGCCGAAACTCCCATACAAGGATCGCAGCCGTTTTTCATCGCCTATCCGGGCGCCATAAGGAGGGTTTACGATCACCAACCCTTCA
This sequence comes from Ruegeria sp. YTSA108, assembly GCF_059610185.1. Lineage (NCBI taxonomy): Bacteria > Pseudomonadati > Pseudomonadota > Alphaproteobacteria > Rhodobacterales > Roseobacteraceae > Ruegeria > Ruegeria sp. YTSA108. The sequence continues at coordinate 123,702 of NZ_JBXWND010000004.1, forward strand.
GCACCTTGCGGGGGCTTCAGATCGCTGATGGAGTGGCAATGAAATGTTGTATTGGTCGAAACACCGGCTTGTTCCGCGTTGGCTTTTGCGGCCTCGACTGCGCCTGCATTCCTGTCGGAGCCGAAGAACTGAACCTCGGGGGCAGGGGAGGGTGACCCGGCGCGCATGTCGGACCAGATGTCGGGATCAAAACTCCTTAGGCTTTCGAATGCAAAATTACGCGTGCGACCGGGAAGCAGGCCCAACGAGATCTCGGCAGCCTCGATGACGAAAGTGCCCGACCCGCACATGGGATCCAGCACCGGTTCGGTCCCGTGATAGCCACATTCGCGCAGGAACATGGCCGCCATTGTCTCGCGCATGGGGGCCTTGGCGACGGAAGTCTTGTGACCTCGCTTGTGCAGGGGCTCTCCGGAGGTGTCGATCGAGAATGTGCAGATGTCTTTCTCAATCCGCAAAAGCACGCGCAGGGCTGCATCTGTCGAGATTGGAGTCCCCAGTGTCTCGGCCAGCGCTCGTTCGATCCTTTGGCGCGCGGCACCCGCATGATAGATGCGCGATTTGCGGCTTGTCGCCTCGACTTTTACCGGCACTTCCGCGCGCAGGAAATCTGACCACGGAAATTTTCTGGCGCGTTTGTCCAGTTGTGCCAGATGGACAGCGGGAAAGCTGCCAATCCGAATCAGAACTTTATTTGCGCCCCGAAGGCAAAGGTTGGCACGCCAGACTTCGGGCCACCCGCCCCGACAAACCACACCACCAGCAATGACCTTAGCATCGGCGAATCCCTGTTCGGTGGCCTCGGCATGCAGCGGCGCCTCTAGTCCGGGCGTTGCTACCAGAAAAATTTCCAGATCGTTCATTTGTTCCATCAAGGGTGCTTACACCGGACATGATCGGGGCGCGACAGGCAATTTCAGCGAAAGTGATACAAGAAAGTGAATACCGTGAGGGAATTTTGACGGTTACAGGTTTGCTTTTGGTATCATCCCCGCGTAAAGGGGCCACAATCAGAGGGACGGCCGCGGATTTCAGTCGCAATTCGACGCTTTTGCGACGACTGCTTGGAATTCTCGCGTTATTGTCTGACACTAGATAGGTGTTGGCTCAGCCGGCACAGGTAAAGAGGCTTGGAAGACCGTAGCGACATGCAAACTTTCAAACTGAAAAAAGGGTTAGAGCTGCCGGTGCAAGGCGCACCGGAACAAACCATCCATCCGGGTCCAGAATTCAAGACTGTTGGGGTTTTGGGGGGCGATTACCTTGGCTTGAAACCGCGAATGCTGGTTCAGGAGGGGGATGACGTTCAACGTGGCACTCCGCTTTTCTGTCACAAGGACGCACCCGAGGCGATGATGGTCGCCCCGCTAAGTGGTAAGATCGTTGCCATCAACCGTGGTGCGCGCCGGGTTTTGCAAAGCGTTGTGATCGAGGTTGCGGATGCCAACGACACGGGTATCGATTTCTCGGGTGTTGGTGATGCGGACAGCGCCGAGGGTGTTACCGCCAAGCTATGCGCCGCGGGGCTGTGGACCGCTTTCCGTACGCGTCCCTATTCCAAGATGCCAGTTCCGGGCACCAAGCCAGCAGCGATTTTCGTCACCGCCATGGATAGCGAGCCACTGGCCGGAGATGCAGAACTCATCATCAATGACGCGGGCAAAGCATTTGCGGATGGTCTGGTAGTCGTATCCAAGCTGACCGAGGGCAAAACCTATTTGTGCCAGCAGGACGGTGCTTCAGTTCCGGGTAGCGATCTGCCAGACGTAGAGGCGGCGGCATTCTCTGGTCCGCATCCTGCGGGTTTGGCCGGAACCCACATCCATTTCCTCGAACCGCTTGCGGGCGAAAAGCAGGTCTGGACCATCGGGTATCAGGATGTCATCGCCATTGGCCGCCTGATGCAGACGGGCCATCTGGACCCTAATCTGGTGATCGCCCTGACTGGCCCGGGTGCCCGTCAGCCGCGCCTGATCCGTACGGTGATGGGAGCGTCGACCGAAGACCTGACCAGGGATGAGATTGATGTGGAGGGCACGGCACGGATCATTTCGGGCTCGATCCTATCTGGTCAGCATGCGGATGGCCCAACGGCTTATCTGGGGCGTTTTGCAAGGCAGATGACCATCATCCGTGAGGATCACGACCAGATTCCGATGGGTTGGATCCGCCCGATGCCTTCGAAATTTGCGGTTCAGCCGGTGCTGGGTTCTGCTTTCGCCAAAAAGCTGTACGCGCTCAGCTCGAATCTGAATGGGGGGCGCCGCGCCATGGTGCCCACGGGTACGTTCGAAGAGCTGATGCCGCAGGACTATCTGCCGACGCAACTGCTGCGGGCACTACTGGTGATGGACACCGATACTGCGCAAGCTCTGGGCGCGCTAGAGCTGGACGAAGAGGATCTGGGCCTTGTCGGCTTTGCCTGTCCGGCAAAATATGAATACGGGCTGGCGCTGCGCGACTGCCTGAACAAGATTGAAAAGGAGGGCTGATCCAAATGGGTTTGCGCAGCTTCTTCGATCGGATCGAGCCGAACTTTACCAAGGGCGGCAAGTACGAAAAGTATTTCCCCATCTACGAGATGGTCGAAAGCTTTATCTACACTCCGAAAACCGTGACCTCTGTGGCCCCGCATGCGCGGTCTTACGTGGATATGAAGCGGATCATGACCTATGTCGTGATCGCGACCATTCCCTGTATCCTTTGGGGGATGTGGAACACCGGCTATCAGGCCAACTCGGCCATCGCCAGCCTCGGGCCGGACTCTGCCACCGGTTGGCGCATCGCTCTGCTGCAGATGTTTGGTATCTCGCTGGACCCCAGCAGTGTCTTTGCAAATGTGATGCACGGGTTGATGTATTTTCTGCCTATCTACATCGTCACACTGGTCGCAGGCGGTATATTCGAGGTCATCTTTGCCACCGTGCGCGGCCATGAGGTGAACGAAGGTTTCCTTGTAACATCAATGCTTTACACTCTGATTATGCCGGCCACTACACCCTTGTGGCAGGTGGCTTTGGGCATTATCTTCGGTGTGGTGATCGGCAAAGAGGTATTTGGCGGCACCGGCAAGAACTTCCTTAACCCCGCGCTGGTTGGTCGTGCGTTTTTGTACTTCGCTTATCCTGCTCAGATGTCGGGTGACTCGGTTTGGACCCCGGTTGACGGGTTCTCGGGTGCAACCGCGCTGGCGGTGTCAGCGGCCGAGGGCGTACAGGCTCTTGCTGCCGAAGGGATCACATGGTCCAGCGCTTTTTACGGCACCATTCAGGGCAGCTTTGGCGAGACCTCGACCTTGGCCTGCTTGATTGGTATGGCCTTCCTGCTGATGACCAAGATTGCCAATTACCGCCTGATCGTTGGCTGTCTGGCCGGGACCATCGGATTTACTCTGCTGCTGAACCTGATCGGGTCGGATACCAACCCGATGTTCGCGATGCCGTGGTATTGGCATGTGGTTCTGGGTGGGTATGCATTTGGCCTGGCCTTCATGGTGACCGAACCGGTTTCCGCCAGCCACACCAACCTGGGCCGCTATATCTATGGCGCCTTGATCGGAGTGATGGTTGTGATGATACGCGTGATCAATCCGGCCTTCCCCGAAGGCATGATGCTGGCCATCCTGTTCGGCAATGTCTTTGCACCGCTGATCGACTATTTCGTCGTGCAGGCCAATATCAAACGGAGGGCGCGTCGCCATGTCTGATCCGCAACCTCAAGAACCCAAGGGCGCATTGGCTCGCTTTCTGGCCGCCTCGCCGGATTCGGTTGGCAAGACGATCTTCGTCGCCGTTGCTGTCTGTCTTGTTGCCTCGATGGTGGTCTCCGCCGCTGCGGTCAGCCTGCGCCCGGTGCAAGAAGCCAACGCGCTGAAGGACAAACAGGTTAACGTTTTGCAGGTGGCTGGTGTCTTCGAGCCGGGCATAGATGTGACCGAAGCCTTCGCTGCGTTCGAGCCGCATGTGCTCGAGCTTGCCACCGGCGAATTTGTCGACGATCAGTTCGATCCGGCAACCTTTGATGACCAGGCTGCTGCAAGTGATCCTGAACTCAGCGTAGCATTGGACACTGACCCGGCGGGTATTGGTCGTCAGGCCAAGTACCGAGTGATCTATCTGTTGCGCGATGATGCGGGCGATTTAGACAAAGTGATCCTGCCGCTGCATGGTTATGGCCTGTGGTCGACGCTCTATGGTTTTATCGCTCTAGAAAGTAACGGCAACGACATCTACGGCCTGCAGTTCTATCAGCATGGTGAGACCCCCGGCCTTGGCGCCGAGGTGGACAACCCGCGATGGAAAGGTCTGTGGAATGGCAAGAAATTGCGCGACGATGCAGGCGAGCTGCAGATTACCGTCGCCAAGTCGCAGCCCGCCGCCGGTCCCGATTTCTATGTCGACGCGCTTGCTGGGGCCACTCTGACCTCGGTTGGTGTCGATAACCTAGTGAAATTCTGGATGGGTGACGCGGGCTACGCCCGGTTCCTGGCCAAACTGCAAGCAGGAGAGTTTTGATGTCTCAGACCAAGAAAGAGATGCTGGTCGACCCGCTTGTCGACAATAACCCGATCACGCTGCAGGTCCTGGGCATCTGTTCCGCGCTGGCCGTGACTTCTTCGTTGCAGGTGGCCTTTGTAATGGCGCTGGCTGTGACCTTCGTGACCGCCTTCTCGTCGATGTTCATTTCGATGTTGCGCAACCAGATACCCGGCTCAATCCGGATCATCGTTCAGATGGTGATCATCGCGTCGCTGGTGATCCTGGTGGATCAGGTTCTCAAGGCCTATGCCTTCCAGATTTCGAAAACCCTGTCGGTTTTCGTTGGGCTGATTATCACAAACTGTATCGTGATGGGCCGTGCCGAGGCATTTGCGATGAAGAACCCCCCGATAGCATCTTTTATCGACGGTGTTGGCAACGGCATGGGCTATGGGCTGATCCTGCTGCTAGTCGGCTTTATCCGCGAGCTGTTGGGGGCCGGGTCGCTGTTCGGTGTCACCATCTTGCAGACTGTGAACAATGGCGGCTGGTACGTACCCAACGGTATGCTGCTGTTGCCACCTTCGGCGTTCTTCATCATCGGCCTGATCATCTGGGTCTTCCGTACATGGAAGCCGAACCAGGTCGAAGAACGTGAATACAAAATCCAGCAGGTAGAGGCGCACTGATGGAAGGGCTTATCTCACTGGCCGTAAAGGCCATCTTTGTCGAAAACCTTGCGCTCAGCTTCTTTCTTGGCATGTGTACCTTCATCGCCGTGTCCAAGAAGATCTCGACCGCGCTGGGTCTTGGGATCTCGGTCATGGTCGTGCAGGCGATCACCGTTCCCGCCAACAACCTGTTGCTGACCTATCTGCTGAAGCCGGGCGCGCTGGCCTGGGCCGGGTTCCCGGATGTGGACCTGACCTTCCTTGGCCTGATCTCGTATATCGGCGTGATAGCCGCGATGGTTCAGATCCTCGAGATGGTCTTGGACAAGTATTTCCCCCCGCTCTACAACGCGCTGGGTATTTTTCTGCCGCTGATCACGGTGAACTGCGCCATCCTGGGTGGCTCGCTGTTCATGGTCGAGCGGAATTATAACTTTGCCGAGGCCACGACCTATGGTCTGTCCTCCGGCTTTGGCTGGGCGCTGGCGATTACCGCTATGGCGGGGGTGCGCGAAAAGCTGAAATATTCGGACATTCCTGATGGCCTGCAGGGTCTGGGGATCACCTTTATCACCGCGGGTCTGATGGCGATGGCCTTCATGTCCTTCTCGGGCGTGAAACTGTAAGGGGGCGGCAATGGAAACCTTTAGCCTAGGCGTCGTTCTTTTCACGCTGATCGTTCTGGCGCTTGTCGCCCTTATCATGGCCGCCCGGTCGCGGTTGGTGTCGACGGGCAATGTCAACATCACCATCAATGGTGAGAAAACCGTGTCCGTGCCCGCCGGTGGCAAGCTGTTGCAAACCCTGGCAGCTGAGAAACTGTTCGTGCCATCGGCCTGTGGCGGCGGCGGGACCTGCGCACAATGCCGCGTACGCGTCCATTCCGGCGGTGGCTCGATCCTGCCGACCGAAGAAAGCCATATCACCAAGCGCGAGGCCGCTTGTGGCGACCGTCTGTCTTGTCAGGTTGCAGTTAAACAAGACATGGATATCGAGGTCCCCGAAGAGGTCTTTGGCGTCAAGAAATGGGAATGCACGGTTCGGTCGAACGAAAACGTTGCCACCTTTATCAAAGCGCTGACGCTGGACCTGCCCGAAGGTGAGGATGTGAATTTCCGCGCTGGTGGCTATATCCAGATCGAAGCCCCCGCCCATGCGCTGAAATACACTGATTTCGATGTCGAGGAGGAATATCGCGAAGATTGGGATCGCTTCAATCTGTGGCAATACGACTCGGTCGTTGCCGAACCCATCGAACGCGCCTATTCCATGGCCAACTATCCGGACGAAAAGGGCATGATCATGCTGAACGTCCGGGTTGCCTCACCGCCTCCGGGTTCCGAAGGGATACCGGCGGGCCAGATGTCGTCGTATATCTTCAACCTGAAACCGGGTGACAAGGTCACGATCTCGGGTCCATTCGGTGAATTCTTCGCCCGCGAGACCGGAAGAGAGATGGTGTTCATCGGTGGTGGTGCTGGTATGGCGCCCATGCGCAGCCATATTTTCGACCAGCTCAAACGGCTTGAGAATCGCGACCGTAAGATCACCTTCTGGTACGGTGCCCGGTCCAAGAAAGAGATGTTCTTTGTCGAGGATTTCGACAGCCTCGCGGAAGAGTTCGACAATTTCGAATGGCATGTCGCCCTGTCGGATGCCCAGCCCGAGGATGACTGGAAAGGCTATACCGGCTTTATCCATAACGTGCTGTTCGACGAATACCTCAAGAACCACCCGGCACCCGAGGATTGCGAGTTCTACATGTGCGGACCGCCGATCATGAACCAGTCGGTCATCAACATGCTGCTGGATCTGGGTGTGGACCGCGAAGATATCATGCTCGACGATTTCGGCGGGTAATCAGTTATCCGGCGCCCTGTGGCGCCGGTTTCATTTTAGGTCTTTTGGTTCGATTACAGGCGCAGGTCGCTTGCCTCGCGTGGCAGGCAGGATTTGATGTCGAAGACTACGCTGTTTTCTTTGCCATAGGCTCGAAACTGCAAAGGATCGAGTGCCCGATATTCCGCATGCGCGACGGCCAGGACGACCCCATCATAGAGCCCTGGCTCAGGTTGGTCGATCAGGGCCAGGTCGTATTCTTCGTGCGCGGCTTTGGGGTCGGCATGAGGGTCGTGGACATCGACGCTGATGCCATAGCTTTGCAATTCTTCGATAATGTCGACGACACGGGTGTTGCGCAGGTCGGGGCAGTTTTCCTTGAACGTCAGGCCCATCACCAGAACACGGGCGGCGCCAACATTGATACCGCAACGGGTCATACGTTTGACCAGTTGCGACACTACATAGCTGCCCATCCTGTCATTCAGGCGCCGCCCTGCAAGGATGATCTGCGGGTGATGGCCCACGGCCTCGGCCTTGTGCGTCAGGTAGTAAGGATCCACGCCGATGCAATGCCCGCCGACCAGACCGGGGCGGAAGGGCAGGAAGTTCCATTTGGTTCCGGCTGCGCGCAGCACAGCCTCGGTATCGATGCCCATGCGACCGAAGATCATCGCCAACTCGTTCACCAGAGCGATATTCAGGTCGCGCTGGGTGTTTTCGATCACCTTCGCGGCCTCAGCCACGCGGATGCTTTCGGCCTTGTAGGTTCCAGCGGTGATGATCCGGGCATAGAGCGCGTCAACTAGATCAGCGACCTGCGGGGTTGAACCAGCGGTGACTTTGCAGATGTCCGCGATACGGTGGGTCTTGTCACCGGGGTTGATCCGCTCGGGGCTGTAGCCTGCAAAGAAATCCGTGTTGAAAGTCAGGCCCGAGGCGCGTTCCAGCACCGGAACGCAATCTTCTTCGGTTGCGCCGGGATAGACGGTGGATTCGTAGATCACCAAATCACCGGGTTTCAATACGTGGCCAACTGTTTCCGACGCAGCCAGAAGGGGGGCTAAATCAGGCTGCTTACCTGCGGTGATCGGCGTGGGGACGGTTACGACATAGGTATCGCAATCGGCAATCTCCGAGGGGTTGGTTGTGAATTTCAGGCCGCCCCCCGCGCTCAGGTCATGTGGCTCAACCTCATGCGTTGCATCTACGCCAGCGCGTAGTGCCTCGACCCGCGCCGCATTGATGTCAAATCCGATCACCTTGCCAATTTTGCCGAAGGCCACGGCCAAGGGCAGGCCGACATAACCCAGCCCGATCACAGCAATCTTTCGGGAATTGGGGTCGGTTTCAAGCATATGCGTCACTTACCATGATAGTCGCGGAACCATTCGACAAACTGGGCGATTCCATCTTTGAAGTTTGTCTGCGGACGATAGCCGGTCAGCTTTTGCAGCAGATCACTATTCGCCCAAGTGGCAGGAACATCACCCATCTGCATAGGCATGTAATTGCGGATGGCTTTCTTGCCGATAGCTTCCTCAATGGCTTCGATAAAATCCATCAGGCGCACTTTGTCGCCATTGCCTATATTCACCACGCGCCAGGGCGCCGCTGGCGACAGGCTGTCACCTTCTTCAATCTCATCTGCGCTGTCCGGCCGCACCGGAGGGGCGTCAATCAGCAGTCGGATACCGCGGACAAGGTCTTCGACATTGGTGAAATCCCGATACATGTCGCCGTGGTTATAGATATCGATCGGGCGGTCATCCAGAATTGCATCCACGAATTTATAGAGTGCCAGATCGGGTCGCCCCCATGTGCCGTAAACGGTGAAGAACCGGAACATGGTCGTGGGCAGGTTCCACAAATGGGCATAGGAATGGCCCATCGCCTCATTTGCCTTTTTGGTTGCGGCGTAAATCGTCAGCGGTGTGTCGGCCTTTTCGACCTCAGTAAAGGGCATGACCTCGTTGGCGCCATAGACCGAGGATGTCGAGGCCATCAGAAGGTGATCCACCTTATGCTCGCGCGCGATCTCCATGACGTTGAACGTGCCGACCACGTTGGAATTGATATAGCTGCGTGGGTCCTCAAGGCTATAGCGGACACCAGCCTGCGCCGCGAGATGCACGATCACCTCGGGCTGGAACTCCTCAGCGACCTTTGCAAGCTGGTCGTAGTTTTCCAAAAGATCCTCGGTTGCGGAAAACCCAGGGGATTGCAAGAGCATCTGATGGCGGCGCTGCTTGAGCGAGACGTCGTAATAATCCGTCATCCCATCGTAGCCGTGAACCTGAAACCCCTCGGCCAGTAGCAGTTTTGCCAGGTGAAAACCGATGAACCCTGCTGTGCCTGTGACTAATACGCGCTTCATTTAACCCTCGACCCAAACCAAAACCGTTTGAAACATCAGGGATACTTTCAGCCCCTCAAGGTCAAGGGGATTTTCCTACAAACCGCGCCAATGGGGCAATCCAGAACCCGAATTCACTTGCGGATTGTTGTTGCCCGCCAGTCAGGGTAGGAAATTGCGATGGTGTGGGATTGGATCAAAACCAGGTGGAAAAAACCTCAGGCGGCACAGAATTCAGTTTCTGACATCGCGCCTGACCAGAGGTTTTATGCCGTGGGGGATATCCACGGGCGATTGGATCTGTTGCAGACTTTGCTGGCAAGGCTGGATCCAGATTGCCCCACAATCTTTGTCGGGGACTACATTGATCGTGGCAATTACAGCGCCCAGGTGCTGCACCAGTTACGGCACCTTAGCCGGGTCCGGGGCAATGATTTCATTTGCCTGCTGGGTAATCACGAGGAGATGCTGTTGCGGTTCACCGATGACCCAAAACGGGTCGGCAGGCTTTGGCTGCAAAACGGTGGCCTGCAAACGCTCGCCTCATTTGGAATTACCGGTGTGGATGAAGACACGGTTGGTGCGGATGCTGTCTCGGTGGCTGACAGATTGCGACGCGCAATGGGAGAAGATTTGCTGTCATGGCTGCACGACCGTCCCCTGACCTGGACCAGCGGCAATGTCACCGTGGTGCATGCAGGGCTGGACCCAGGCAAGCCATTGGATGAGCAGACACGCCAAGTCCGCCTGTGGGGCCATCCGAATTTCTCACGGCAGATGCGGGAAGATGGCCAGTGGGTTGTCCATGGTCATACGATCACGTCAGAGCCCCGCGCTGAGAATGGCGTTGTTTCGATCGACACCGGCGCCTTCTTCAGTGGCAGGTTGACCGCCACTGATATTCGCGCCGGCGAGGTCCGGTTCATCGCAACCAACGAGCAGCCGGAATAGCTGTCAACCGACGATCATCTGCTTCATGCGAAGGGCTTCATACTCCAGCTCTTTGAGGCGGAAATGCACGACATCACCGATCGTGATCACGCCACGAAGATGGCCATCGCTGAGGACGGGCATGTGGCGAAAGCGCCCCTCTGTCATGGTTTTCAGCACATCGTTCAACAGATCCTCGGGCGCGCAGGTCTGTACACTGCGGGTCATCAGATCTTCGACAGATTGGGGCAGGGTCTGGCCGGGAGTATCGGCCATACGGCGCACAATATCACGCTCGGACAGGATACCCTGAAGCGTACCATTCTGATCTGTCACCACCACAGCGCCGATCCGCTTTTCCTTGAGGATATTCACCACCGAATGAATTGTGTCTTTCGGGCGCACGGTAAAAACCGCGTCCCCTTTGCCAACAAGCAGCTTTTCGACTGTTGTCTGTGTATGAGAAAGGTTCGATTCAACCGACTGGCTATGCGAGGCAGCCGCGGCCTTGTCGCCGCGTGTCGGTGGCTGGTAAGAGCTTGGGGCCATGGGCAATCTCCTCTTGCTTTGCTTTTCACCTTACCGCAGCCATATGACCTGTATAGGGTACAAATGCCCTAACCGGGGAAAACTGCCAAAAACCAAGGAAATCCGGCCCGTTGTCCAACTTTTATCTGACCCCCCCTGTTGCCGCGCTGATATTTTTTGCGGTTGTCGTTTGTGGCCATAATTTTCGCATGACCTGGAAACAACAGGCTCCGGGATGGCAGAAGAAAGCATGGCTGTTCGGGGTGCCCGCCGGAATCGGTTTGTTGGCGCTAGGCTTCCTGCCGCTGAAAGCCTGATGCAGGTTTGACTCTGATTGGGGCCGCTGTCATATGCCGGGCACGCTTTTCCTCAGGAGGGACCCGTATGCGTTTCTTGCCAGTCCTGGCTGTCGCCACACTTATTTCCGGCTGCTTGTTCGACAAAGAGCCCGAGGTGGTACGTCTGTCAGGCGAAACGATGGGGACGACATTCAACATCACGGCCATCGGTGTCGATGTTGATGAAGAAGCGCTGGCGGGTGCGGTCGAACAGACACTGGCCGAAGTTAACGCAAAGATGTCGAACTGGGACCCGAATTCCGAGGTTTCGACCTTCTCGGACTCGGGCAGCACTGAACCTGTAGCCGTTTCGGATGAATTTGCGCTGGTGCTTGATGCCGCGAATGATGTGCACGAGAAATCCGGGGGTACATTCGACGTGACTCTCGGCCCGCTGATAGAGCTTTGGGGCTTTGGTCCGCGCAAACCGGAAGATCCGGTGCCCGCAGATGCTGACATCCAGGCGGCTTTGGGCAGGGTCGGACAGGCCAGATTGCTGCAACTGGATCGCGATGCCGGAACTTTGGCGAAGGCCGATGCCGGAGTCGGCATTAACCTGTCCGCTATTGCCAAGGGGTATGGCATCGACGCCGTGGCCGAAACGCTGCGCTCGGCTGGGATTGAGGACTATATGGTCGAGATCGGCGGCGATCTGGTCACAAGAGGCGATAACGACAAGGGTGAAACTTGGCGGATCGGGATCGAAAAACCCCAGGCCGATGCGCAGAATCTGCAGTTGATCGTACAGCTTGATGATCTGGGTATGGCGACATCCGGCGATTACAAGAATTTCTTTGAACAAGATGGTGTGCGGTATTCGCATATCATTGACCCAACTACTGGCCGCCCGATCACGCATCGGACCACTTCGGTCACGGTACTGGCCGAAAATGCTATGATGGCAGATGCTTGGGCGACAGCGATGTTGGCCTTGGGTCAGGAAAAGGGTTTGAAACTTGCCGAGACGCATAAACTTGCCGTGTATTTCATCTCGCGGGATGTGACAGGCGGTGAGGATGCCTATATCACGGTGCACAGCACAGCGTTCAAAGAGGCGTTGGGCACCAACTGACGGGTTGAGCTGAGATGAGCACTTTTATTCTGGCCTTCATTCTGCTGCTGATCATTATGGTTGGCATGTCGCTGGGTGTGATGTTGATGGGTAAGACCATCAAGGGCAGCTGCGGTGGCCTGAATGCGATCTCGGGGGCGGATAAATGTGTGGTCTGCCAAAAGGACGTGGACCCTAACAGCCCCTTGCGCGACAAGCTTCAGTGCAAACGCGCCCAAAAGATGCTTGAGCAGATGGAACGGCAGGCCTAATAACTTAGCGCTTCGTTTGACGGTTGGAATTGGCTAAGCAGGTCCCTGAATAACGGGGGCGCAGATTTGGCCAAAGCAAGAAACATCCTGTTCATCATGTTCGACCAGCTGCGCTGGGACTATCTGAGCTGTTACGGGCATCCGCATCTGCACACCCCCAACATAGACCGCTTGGCTGCGCGTGGTGTGCGGTTCGACAGGGCCTATATTCAGTCTCCTATTTGCGGTTCCTCCCGTATGTCGACCTATACCGGGCGCTATGTGCATTCGCATGGGGCTTCTTGGAACGGTATCCCGCTGAAAGTGGGTGAGACGACCATGGGTGATCATCTGCGCAAGGTTGGGATGGACTGTTGGCTGGTGGGCAAGACCCATATGCGCGCGGATGCCGAAGGCATGGCGCGGTTGGGGCTGGAACCGGACAGTCTGATCGGTGCCCGCGTGGCCGAATGCGGGTTCGACGTGTTCGAGCGTGATGACGGAATGCTGCCCGAAGGGCCGGATGGGTATTATGACCCGGACGGGGCCAAGGAATACAACAAATACCTATCGGCCAAAGGATATGACAGCGACAACCCCTGGCATGACTTCGCCAATTCAGGTCTCGACGCTGAGGGCAATGTTCTGTCGGGCTGGTTTCTCAAGAACTCTTCCCAGCCGGCGAATATTGCCGAGGAAGACAGCGAAACGCCCTATCTGACCGGGCGCGGGATCGAATTCATGGAAGCCCATGACGGCCCCTGGTGTTGCCACCTGAGCTTTATCAAGCCGCATTGGCCCTATGTGGTGCCAGAGCCCTATGCCTCGATGTATGGCCCCGAACATGTCCTGCCCGTGGTCCGGTCTGAGGCGGAACGCCAGAATGCCCACCCAGTGCTGAGCGCGTTCATGGGCACCAAGGTGGGCGAGGCGTTTTCCCGACAAGAGGTGCGCGAGGCCGTGATCCCCGCTTATATGGGTCTGATCAAGCAGGCCGACGACCAAATGGGCCGGCTGTTCGCATGGCTGGAAAAGACGGGTCGGATGGAGGACACGATGATCGTGTTAACCTCGGACCACGGGGATTTTCTGGGCGATCACTGGATGGGTGAGAAGACCTTTTTCCAGGACGCATCGGTCAAGGTGCCGTTGATCATCTATGACCCATCCCCCGAGGCTGAGGCAACCCGTGGCACTGTCAGCGACGCGCTGGTCGAGTCCATCGACCTCGCCCCAACATTTTTGGACATAGCCGGAGGCGAAGCGTCGGGTCACATTCTGGAAGGTCACTCCTTGTTGCCGATCTTGCGTGGCCATCAGGTCGAGACACCTCGGGAAGTGGCAATCAGTGAGTATGACTATTCCGCCTCGCCCATGGCGGAAAAGCTGAATGCCTCGGTTCGGGATGCAGTGATGTTCATGGTGGCCAACAAGAAATGGAAGCTGATCCATTGCGAAGGCGGGCATCGGCCACTGCTGTTCGATCTTGAAAACGACCCGAATGAACTAACAGACCTTGGCAACAGTGCTGAACACGCGGATATCATCGCCAAGATGTATGACCATCTGTTCACTTGGGCGCGTCGCCCGTCGCAGCGCACAACACGTTCCGAACAGCAACTGATCGATATGCGCACCAATAGTCGGGGCAGAGGGGTGGTTATTGGAATCTATGACGAAAACGACGCACCACTGGATTTGACCGTGAAATACAGAGGCCGCAAAGCGCGCCCCTATCAGGACCATACCGGCAAGGAATAGCCTTTGTAACATGAATTCTGACTGATCAGGGCAAAAGGCGGTTCACCCTGCGCGGGGCAGGCGATACAAGACCAACCAAGAGCAGCAAACCCGGAGAGCCGAAATGACCGCCCCGAAACCCGTCGTCCTGTGTATTCTTGATGGCTGGGGCCTGTCCGAGGACACCGAGGCCAATGCGCCTTACCTTGCCGACACGCCAACATTTGATGCGATCATGGCCAAGGGCCCACACGCCAAGCTGATCACCCATGGTCCGGATGTTGGTCTGCCAAGTGGTCAGATGGGCAATTCCGAAGTCGGTCACACAAATATTGGGGCTGGCCGCGTTGTTGCGATGGATTTGGGCCAGATTGATCTGGCGATTGAGGACGGTTCTTTCTTTGCCAACTCCGCGCTGCAGAACTTTATCGGTAAGGTAAAGGCTGCAGGTGGCACCGCACATCTGTTGGGGGTGGTCTCGGACGGGGGAGTGCATGGCCACCTGAACCATATCATTGCTGCGGCAAAGGCGATAACGGATGCTGGTGTGCCCGTTGCCTTGCACGCGGTTACGGATGGCCGGGATGTGGCCCCGAAATCAGCGCTGACCTATATCACAGAGCTTGAGGAGCGCTTGCCCGACGGCGCCCGTGTTGCCTCGGTCTGCGGGCGCTATTTTGCAATGGATCGCGACAACCGATGGGAACGTGTCAGCGAAGCCTATGGTGCAATGATCAAAGGGCAGGGGCGCAGCGCTGTTTCGGCGCGCAATGCCGTGGATCAGGCCTATCAGCAGTCGGAAACGGACGAATTTATCGTCCCGACCGTCCTCGACGGCTATCACGGCATCAAAGACGGAGATGGGTTCTTCTGCCTCAACTTCCGCGCCGACCGGGCCCGCGAGATTCTGCGGGCGATTGGCGAACCCGGCTTTGATGATTTCGACACCGGCCCGCGTCCACAGCTTTCAGCCCTGCTGGGCATGGTCGAATATTCCGACGGGCACAGCGCCTATATGACCACTGTTTTCCCCAAACGTGACATCATCAATACACTGGGCGAATGGGTGGCAAAACATGGGTTGAGCCAGTTCCGTCTCGCCGAGACCGAGAAATACCCGCATGTGACCTTCTTCCTCAATGGCGGCAAGGAAGTGCCTGAGGCGAACGAAGACCGCTTTATGCCTAAATCGCCCAAAGTGGCGACCTACGACCTGCAACCCGAGATGTCATCGGCCGAAGTAACCGCAAAATTCGTCGAAGCCATCGGGGCGGGCTATGATCTGATCATAACCAACTATGCCAATCCGGATATGGTTGGGCATACTGGCGACCTGCAAGCGGCAATCCGCGCCTGTGAGGCTGTGGATCAAGGGCTGGCGCAAGTGGTCGCCGCGTTGGAAAAAGTGGGGGGCGCAATGATTGTAACGGCCGATCATGGAAATTGCGAGATGATGGTCGATCCCGAAACCGGCGGGCCGCATACAGCCCATACGCTGAACCCCGTGCCCGTGGCGTTAGTCGGGGGACCAGCAGAGGTATCCTTGCGGGATGGTCGCCTGTCCGATCTGGCGCCCACACTGCTGGAACTGATGGCGTTGGATCAGCCCCCTGAAATGACTGGAAAGAGCCTGCTTTCATGACGCTTCGTGCGCTGCTTCTGGCGATTTTCTTTACATCCAGGGCGGTTGCCCAGACCGACCCCGCGACCGCTGCATTGAATGCAGCGCAGATGCTTGAGCAGGCATCAGTATCGTTGACCGAGGCCGAAAGCGCCCGCGACCGAGTCCGTGCCCTGACCGAAACCATACAGGCGTATGAGGCGGGCCTGTCGGCCATGCGGGATGGCCTACGACGGGCGGCAACACGCGAAGCCCAGTTAACAGCCGAGTTGCGCAGTCGGGAAAAGGACGTGGCACAGCTGTTGGGCGTATTACAAACGATCGAAACCACGGCGCCTCCGGTTCTGATGCTACACCCGTCAGGGCCGTTGGGCTCGGCCCGGGCCGGTATGATGCTGTCCGAGGTTACGCCGGGTCTGAACGCAAAAGCGCAGTCTCTTGCGCGTGATCTTCAAGAAGTGCGCACGCTGCGATTGTTGCAGCAAAGCGCCTCGGAAACCTTGGTCGAGGGCTTGACCGGCGTTCAGAATGCCCGCACCCAGCTCAGCACCGCCATCGCAGACCGAACGGATTTGCCGCGCCGCTTTGTCGAGGACCCGATCCGCACAGCGATCCTGATCTCATCGACTGAAACGCTTGACGGTTTTGCCAGCGGGCTTTCCCAGATCTCCGAAGGGCAAATCGCCGAAACGGATGCGGATATATCAAGTATCAAGGGTCAAATTGCGCTGCCGACGCAGGGCATCATCCTGCACCGGGCAAATGAAACCGATGCGGCCGGTGTCAAACGCCCTGGTATCGTATTGGGCACCCGACCGCGCGCAATAGTCACCTCGCCAACGGCGGCCACGATACGGTATCGCGGGCCACTACTGGAGTTGGGGAATCTGGTGATCCTCGAGCCGCAACCGGGGCTTCTATTTGTCTTTTCCGGGCTACAAGAGGTCTACGGAGAAGCCGGTCAGGTGATTCCCCGGGGGACGCCAGTCGGATTGATGCCTGCAGAATCGAAGGAAATCGGCGCAATTTTGTCAACAAGCGGTGATGGCACTGGAACTGACCGGTCAGAAACGCTCTATATAGAGGTAAGACAGGATAACAGCCCCGTGGACCCGGAATCGTGGTTTCGGACCGACAAGGATGGATAAACGAGTATGAAGAAATTTGTGATGGCCGGTTTGGCTGGAACTATTGCAGGCCTGATTGTAACGACGCAGATCGCCGGTCCGTTGCTTGCCCAAGAAGCCGAAAACAAGGCCAGTGTCTATGAACAGCTGGATCTGTTTGGCGATATTTTCGAACGCATCCGCGCGCAATATGTCGAAGAGGTTGAGCCCGAAGACCTGATTGAGGCGGCCATTGACGGTATGCTGACCTCGCTGGATCCGCATTCCAGCTATCTGTCGCCGGATGATGCCGAACAAATGCGGGTCCAGACCCGTGGCGAGTTTGGCGGTCTGGGTATCGAAGTCACGCAGGAAGAGGGCTTTGTCAAAGTTGTCTCGCCGATCGACGATACGCCTGCGGATGAGGCCGGGATCGAAGCCGGAGATTTCATCACCCATGTCGATGGCGAAAGCATACTGGGCCTGACCCTGGACAAAGCGGTCGATCTGATGCGCGGGCCGGTGGGCTCGGAAATCGTGATCACCGTTGTCCGCGAGGGTGAACAGGAACCTTTTGACGTGCCTATCATCCGCGACACAATCAAACTGACGGCAGTACGCGCGCGCACCGAAGGGACCAGTGTGGTTCTGCGTGTGACCACCTTTAACGACCAAACCTATCCCAACTTGCAGGAAGGTCTGGCCGAGCAGATCGAAGAGGCCGGAGGGATCGACAAGGTGAATGGTGTCGTTCTGGACCTGCGCAACAATCCCGGTGGTCTGCTGACACAGGCAATCAAGGTTTCGGACGCATTCCTAAACGAGGGTGAGATCGTATCAACCCGTGGCCGCGATCCAAGCGATGGTGAGCGTTTCAACGCAACAGTGGGTGATCTGGCAGAAGGAAAGCCGATTGTGGTGCTGATCAATGGTGGGTCCGCCTCAGCATCCGAGATTGTAGCCGGCGCGCTGCAGGATCATCGCCGCGCAATCGTTGTGGGAACCAAAAGTTTCGGCAAAGGCTCGGTCCAGACTGTCATGCCACTGCGGAGCGATGGCGCGATGCGTTTGACCACGTCGCGCTACTACACTCCGTCGGGCCGGTCTATTCAGGCGCTTGGTGTCAGCCCGGACATCATCGTTGAACAGCCCCGCCCAGCCCCGGAGACCGAGGAAGAAGAGGCCAATGGGAACACCCGTTCCGAGGCTGATCTGCGTGGCAGTCTGAACAATGACAGCCTGAGCGAGGATGAAATCCGCCAGATCGAAGAAGATAGGGCCAAGGCCGAAGCCACCGCCGAATTGCGGGAAGAGGATTACCAGCTGGCCTATGCCATCGACATCCTCAAGGGGCTGTCAGCCTTCAACCCGGACGGGCCATCGCAATAAAAAAACCGGGCCGCCTGACAGGCGGCCCTTTTCCTGATGGGGCCGCTGCCGATCGAGGTAGGGTGGCTGATTAGAGCCCGATGCCACCTATGTTGTCTCCCAACCAACGTCCGCTCTGTGAAAAGCTAGTCAGAAAAACACATCTTGTTTCCATCCAGGTCTCGAACGTATGCAGAGAACTTTGGCCCGCGTTGGTTGGGGGCCCCCTCACAATCACCCCCGAGATCTGTAGCTAAAGCGTGCAGCCTTCTGACTTCTGCGTGGCCACCAACGCAAAATCCAACCATCGTTCCATTACCGTTAGTGGCCGGCAACGTGTCGAAGGGTTTGGCCACGGCGAAGGCAAAATCCTTTCCAAGCCAGTAAGTCATTCTTTCTGAAGGCGACATGCTTTGGAGACCCGATTGCGAAAACAGTGTGTCGTAGAAGGTTCTTGCAGCTGCCATGTCATTCGTTCCGACAACAAAGTAATTCATTTTCATCGATTTAGCTCCTGCAAGTGAGTGGCCTGCGTCAGGTATTGGTTTCAGTGACCCAAGCTATATCGACTAATGTGCCATTTTATGTCTTATTTGATTCATGGCACGGGCTAATACACACAACAGACTGAGGCGATTGGAATTGCTTGCGGTTCAACTCAAGCAAGATGCCCATTGTACGGGTAGAGACTTGGCGCAACAGCATGGTGTCAGTATGCGCACGATAGCCCGCGACCTTGTGCTTATGCGGGACCAAGGCATGCAGATAGACGCTGATCGCGGTCGTGGAGGAGGTGTGCGCCTCGACCGCAACTGGGGCGTTGGTCGCATGAACCTGACATACGCTGAGGCGGTCGATCTGCTAATCAGCATCGCTGTCGCAGAGCAGATGAAATCACCAATGTTGCTTGCGAACTTGGCATCGGTAAGGCGGCAGCTTGTGGCCTCGTTTTCACCCGGGAAACGCAACAAGGTGAACCAGCTCAAGTCCCGTATTCTCATAGGCGTCACGGCTTCGACTTATGTTCAAGCCAGCGCGAGCGCCCCACCAAAAAGGATTGTGCAAGCGGTTCATCAGGCTTTCGTCGATCAAAAGGTCTTGGAGCTGCGATATCAAAGAGAAGACGGTGTTATTTCCAACCGGCAAATTGAGCCTCAGTATCTCTTGTTGAAGTATCCCATTTGGTACGTCGTTGCGATCGACCGTCTGAGAAACGAACCAAGGACATTTCGGTGCGACCGGATGCTTGGGGCCTCAATGGGCGAAACGCGCTTCAAGCTGCTGCCGAAAGAAAAATTTCAACCCTCATTGGTAATTGATGATTCTTCGATGTGATCGGGTCATGGCCAACCGTATGCGGACAATGACGCCTGAATTATAGGCACGCACTTCTACCGCCTACTGAGACCGGCGAAAGACTCGTTTTAGCATATCAAGCTCTGCTCGCATCAGGTCCAGTTCGGCGCGCAGGTCATCGGCGGCGGCGTTTCCTGCAATGATCGAGAACCCGCCCAGTTTAAGCCCTGAAACGGAATCTGAGATTACAAAACTGTGGACCCCGTCAGACAGGGCCACATCAGGCACCTGTACACAAAGCTCCCACCCGGTGTCGGCTGGTGACAGGTGAACCTCATCCAGCGCGTCACCACGGTAGGACACGCTGATCTCGGGCTGCGTATCGGCCTGCAGGTGGCCCATCCAGGTGCCATTTTCCAGGCCCAGTGATGTGAGTATCAGATTAGTCATGGCTGGGTTCTCATAAATCGGCGCGATGGTGACGACAGACGGTCAGGTCCTGCAACACTATCCGGTTCATCCGAGGATTATCCAGAATGATATCCAGCCAGACTTTGTCCATGCGGCGTTCATTCAGTGGTAAATGTGCAAGATCAAAATCCACGCTGTTTGAAGGACCAGTGGGATCAAGTTTGCGCAGAACCTGTTCGGCGTTTGGGCCGTGTCGAATATTGAGCCGCGCGAACAATTCCTGTGGGCGTTCGGCCTCAATATGGCAATCGACTCGGATCAGATGCTGCTGCGTCAGCCCTTGCACAGCCTCTTGTGGAAGCTCGATAGAGAGAGAGAGAAATGATCCCTCGAACCCGAAAACCTCGACCGCCAAGCTGAACGGTGACAGATCATGCTTGCGCGTGTTCCGGATCTGGCGCGTGCTGATTTCCTGGCGCGGACAGTCGTGAAACAGCGTTGCCTCATCGTTGATACGTGCCTTACGCGGGGCCGAGGCGACACCGGGGCGGGGCTGAGGATAGCGCCACAGCTCGGGCCTCCAGCTCCAGTCGGTGCCCAACGGTTTCGGGAAATGGGTTGATCCCGCCACAGGCCGTGTAAGGCGGCTGTTGGCCTGAAGGATCAGCGCATCCAGCTCGGATCGCAAGCGACGTGCATCATCACGCTGCTGCCGCAATTCAGAAAGCACAGCCTCGGGCGCTGCCCGGGCGTCCCGCTGCCAGCGCGTCAGTGCTTTGCGGTGAATATAGCGATCCAGTAGCTTGCCCATGATCCCAATCTATTGCTCCACACATCTTTTGTCGGATATCCACCCGAGGATAAAGCCGATTTGCATCATAGCGTCGGTAAATTACCGAAAATGTGAACACGCTTTTGGCTAGGCAGCAAAGTTGTGACCTGTTACGGAGGGCGCCGTTCTTGCAATCGACCCGGTCAGTGCGTACCGTCTGACACCTGATTGCAGTGGACCATCCGTTACAACCCTATAGCAATATTTCCGAGGCAAAGACGGGGCATGGAACCCACTCTATTCGCATTCATCTGGAAGCATTCCAAGAAACAGCAACTGGTATTGTTGCTGCTGACATTGTTTTCTTTTCCCTTCCTCTATGCATCACTGGAGCTGCCCAAGCAGATCATTAACGATGCGATTGGTGCTCCAGGCAGCTCGGTAACTTTCTTAGGAGTTACGGTGACGCAGGTGCAGTATTTGTTGATTCTGTGTCTGGCCTTTCTGGCGACGGTCATCGCCAGCGGTCTGATGAAAATGCGGATCAACACGATGAAAGGTGTGTTGGCCGAACGCATGTTGCGCCGACTGAGGTACACGCTGATCCACCGAACTCTGCGGTTCCCGAAATCCTATTTTGCCACCACCAGTCAGGGCGAGTTGGTGTCGATGATCACGTCCGAGGCTGAACCGATGGGCGGCCTGATGGGGGATGCGATCGCACAACCCGTATTCCAGTTTGGTCAGATGATGACCATTGTGACGTTTCTGTTCATGCAAAGCGTGTGGTTTGGTCTTGCAAGTATTGCGCTGATCCCGCTGCAGGCTTGGTTGATTCCAAAATTGCAGCGCCAGATCAACCTGTTGAACAAAGACCGAATCCAGGAAGTTAGGCGCTTGAGCTCAGAAATCGGCGAAAGCGCAGCCGGGATCAGCGATCTGCGCACCAACGGAGGCTGGCGGCACAGATTGGCCCAGTTCAGCCATCGTTTGGGAACTTTGTTCGAGATCCGATTCAAGATCTATAACAAAAAGTTCTTCATGAAGTTTCTCAACAATCTGATCACTCAGATGACCCCGTTTCTGTTTTATTCGGTGGGCGGATACCTGGCGATCACGGGCGAGGTAACAGTGGGCGCGCTGGTGGCGGCACTGGGAGCATATAAGGATCTTAGCGGACCTTGGAAGGATCTGCTGACCTATTACAATCAGGTTCAGGACATGTCGTTGCGGTGGGAAATCGTGACCGAACGCTTCGCGCCCGACAACATGGTGCCCGAAGAGCTGTTCGAGGGCGAGCCTGATTCCATTCCGCATCTGACTGGCGAGATCAAGCTGCAGAATATTACCGTTCGGGATAACGATGGGAAAACTGTTCTCGAGGATATAGACCTCGTCATACCCAAAGGGGCCCGCGTGGCCATCAAATCCTCGAATGCGGCCGAAAGAGGGGCATTGGCTCAGCTGCTGACCCGCGAATTGCTGCCGGTTCAGGGCGACGTCACGATTGCTGGACATGACATCCAATCCTTGCACCAATCCGTCATCGCGGCGCGGATCGGATATGCCTATTCTCGACCATATCTGTTTGATGGGTCGATTGGGGACAACTTGATGATGCCCCTGAAAACACGCCCTCAGCATGAAGCCGACGCCGTCAGGGCCCCTAGCCGCCGCCAGATCGAGGCCGCGCGAGCGGGAAACTCGGTGGATTCGCTGTCAGATGAATGGATTGATCCCGGTCTGGCCGGGCTCAACAACACTGACGACATCCAGGATTGGTGGTTCAAGCTGGTCGAGGCGATGGGAACGGATGAATTCATGTTCCGCCGCACCCTGCGCAGCCAGTTGAATCCGGATCAGCATCCCGAGTTTGTGCAAAATATCATCGACCTCCGTGGCCCCATCCATGACAAGTTGGTGGAAAAAGATTTGGACCGCTTTGTCTACCGGTTCGATCCGGACAGGTTCAACCCAACTGTGCCTTTGGGTGGCAACCTTCTTTATGCAGCACCGTCGCAAGAAATCTCGCCGGACATTTTGGCCGGCGATAATCGGTTCATGCAAATGCTGCGTACACATGAGCTTGATGACGACGCGCTGAGTATCTCAAGCGCTGTTCTGGAAACGCTTAGCCATGCTTTTGGGCGGGACGGAACCGACCATCCGCTGTTCCTGCGCCTGGGCTTGAGCAAGGATATGTTCCACCGGCTGCTGGCAATCGAAGACAAGCGCAAGGCAAAAGGAGTGGACGAGCTGTCGCAGCGCGAACACGCCTTTCTTCTGACCGTTCCGTTCCTGCTGACCGCCGAACAGATTGGCCCAGATTTCCCGGATGAATACAAACAGAAGATTCTGAAAATCCGCACTGAACAGGGCGAGAGGCTACGTGGAAGCCTGCAGGAGATATTTGTACCGGTCACACCGAACACATACATCGCGCGCATGACGGTTATGGAAAATGCGCTTTTCGGGCGGGTATCTGTGACGGCGGGAGCTCATGCTGACGAGATAGAGGATGTGGTTGCCGAAGTGATCAATGCCGCAGGTCTGCGCAGACAGGCAGCGGCCATCGTCTATGATCTGTCCGCAGGGCTGGGTGGGAACAATCTGACAACCGTCTTTCAGGAACGAATTGCCTTCTCGCGCGCCGGGATTAAACGGCCGGATTTGCTAATCCTGGATAAAGCGTTGGCCAGCCATGACTCTGAGAGCCGTTTACGCACCCGGTTGAAACTGCGCGAACTGCTGCCCGATTCCATCATGATTTTCATGGAGGACAGTTTCGCCCATCCCGAGGCCTATGATCTGTTTGTTGAAATCAAGGATGGCCGCATTGACGGTGTCTCGAAAACGCAGCTCGAACAAGAATCCGGCACCACCGCTGACCTCAGCCGAAAGCTGAAGATTATCTCGTCAACTCCGCTTTTTGCCAATATCGACGGTCGCAACCAGAGATTGCTGGCGTTTTCGGCGCAGTGGTATGATGCTGCCGCTGGTCAGGTCATTTTCTCTCGTGGGCAGGCGCCGGATGCGGCCTATCTGTGCATTTCGGGTCATGCGAAGCTGATGTGGCACGAAGAGGACGGTTCGACCCGGTCCATATCTGTCATTGAACCCGGGCGCCTGATCGGTGACCTGTCTGTTATCACCGGTGAGACCAGGCAGTTGGATCTTGTGGCAGGCGAAAACTGTTCATTCCTGCGGATTGGTGCAGTGGAACTGCGCGCGGTGATCGAAAGCGATGCAAGCGTTGCGGTTCAGTTGCTTGAAACAGTTGCCGGATACCTGACAACCATTTCGGAAAAGATCAACGCCACCAAAGCATCGACCTTGTTCTTCGATGATGAGGACCAGACCGAAAGCTCCCACCAGAATGTCTGAAATCCGCGCGCCCTCTTACGCCCCGCATGAGCAACTGGTCGCCGACGCACGCGACAAACCACAGCTGTGGCGCCTGCTGGCCGGCCTGGCAACAATCGTAGTCGTTGCAACCGTCTTCAATCTGATCCTGTTTGCAGTCGTAACCGTGGCCGGACCGCAGGAATGGGCCAGCGGGTTGATGAACGGCTCGACCCCGATCTCGATGGTGATCCTGCTGTCAAGCTTTGGGTTTGTCACATTTGGTGTGTGGACCGCAGCGCGACAGTTTCAGAAACGGTCCCTGGGTTCTATTTTAGGGACTCGGGGCAAAGCGGCCAGACAGTTCTGGCTTGTGCTGCGCGCCCTGATGGTGCTTGGCGTGGTTATCGTAACCGTGCCGCACGTCATTATGGACGCGCCGCTTGTTCAAAACCTGTCCTTTTCGGTTTGGCTGGTATTCCTGCCTCTGTCGCTATTGGCTGTGTTTGTCCAAATCAGTGCGGAGGAGCTGCTTTTCCGCGGATATATGCAGCAAAGCCTGGCGGCGCGATTCCGTTCTCCGATCATCTGGATGGGGGTACCGTCGCTTCTATTCGCGGTGGGGCACTATTCGCCCGATGCGGCGGGCGGCAATGCAGAGTTGCTGGTGCTGTGGACTGGTCTGTTTGGACTTTTGGCTGCGGATTTGACCGCGCGGGCGGGAACCCTGGGCCCGGCCATAGCGCTGCATTTTTTCAACAATGTCATAGCGCTCTTGTTTGTCTCGCTACCTGACACCCTCAGCGGTCTTGCCTTATTTGTACTGCCCTTTGATATGACCGATACTCTGACATTGCGGCAATGGTTATATGTGGATTTTGCCGTGATGATTGTCAGCTGGTTTATCGCGCGCCTTGCGCTCAGGCGCTGATTGCAATTCTTTCCGTAGCGTCTTATGTGACGTCAACGCCGTACTAGCAAGGTTCCGACATGAACTGGATCACAAACTACGTCCGTCCCCGGATTAATTCGATCTTCTCACGCCGGGAAGTCCCGGAAAACCTTTGGCACAAGTGTGACGAATGCGGCACGATGCTGTTCCACCGCGAATTGGCGGAAAACCAGAATGTCTGCACCCAATGTGATCATCATATGGCGATCACTCCGCGCGACCGGTTCGGGCACCTGTTTGACGGTGGTATATTTACCGAGGTCGATGTTCCCGCTCCCAAAGATGATCCGCTGCAGTTCCGGGACCAGAAGAGATACCCCGACCGAATGAAAGCAGCGCAGAAGAAAACTGGCGAGCAAGAGGCGATGCTGGTCGCCAAAGGTGATATCGGACGTACGCCGATCGTGGCAGCGGCCCAGGATTTCTCGTTCATGGGCGGCTCGATGGGTATGTATGTCGGCAATGCCATCATTGCGGCGGCGCAAGAGGCAGTGAAGTTGAAACGCCCGCTGATCCTGTTCTCGGCAGCGGGTGGCGCGCGAATGCAGGAAGGCATCCTGAGCTTGATGCAGATGCCGCGAACCACCGTGGCGGTTGAGATGCTGAAAGAGGCAAAACTGCCCTATATCGTTGTACTCACCCATCCTACCACCGGAGGCGTGACCGCTTCTTATGCGATGCTGGGCGACGTCCATATCTCGGAACCCAATGCGCTAATCTGCTTTGCAGGCCCGCGCGTGATCGAACAGACCATTCGGGAAAAGCTGCCCGAAGGATTTCAGCGCGCAGAATACCTGCTGGACCACGGAATGCTGGACCGGGTAACGAAGCGTACCGAAATGCGTGACGAATTGATCACGATTACCCGCATGCTGATGAATCAGCCTCCTGCGGTCAAAGGTGATTTGCCCGCGCCCACCCCCGAAGCCCCAGAGAAAGACGCGGATCAGGAATGACTTCGCCATCGTCAGACGTCATCCTTGATCGGATGATGGCGCTGCATCCCAAGATCATTGACCTGACGCTGGATCGGGTGTGGCGTCTGCTTGCCGCACTGGAAAGCCCTCAGACCAAATTGCCTCCGGTCGTTCATATCGCAGGGACAAATGGCAAGGGGTCTACGCAGGCTATGATCCGCGCCGGTATGGAAGGGGCGGGGAAAACGGTTCACGCCTATACCTCTCCGCATCTTGCCCGGTTTCACGAGCGTATTCGGCTGGCAGGTGAGTTGATTTCGGAAGCCGAACTGACAAACGTCCTTGATGAGTGCTATGCCGCCAATGGTGGTGAGAACATCACCTATTTCGAGATTACGACCTGTGCGGCCCTGCTGGCCTTTGCCCGCAAACAGGCTGATTATACCTTGCTTGAGGTCGGCCTTGGCGGGCGCCTGGATGCAACAAACGTAGTGCACGAACCCGCCGTGACGGTTATCACGCCGGTTTCCATCGACCATGAACAGTTTCTAGGCGACACGTTGGGCAAGATCGCAGCCGAAAAAGCCGGGATCATCAAGCCGGGCGTCCCTTGTATCGTCGGCCCACAGCAGGACGAAGCGCTTGAGGTCATCGAATATACAGCGGCCCGTCTGGGCGCCCCATTGCTGGTACACGGTCAGCACTGGCATGTGACCGAGGAAAACGGACGTCTTGTGTATCAGGACGAAATCGGGCTGCGGGATCTGCCGCTGCCCAACCTGCTTGGCGCACATCAAATTCAGAATGCGGGTGCGGCAATAGCGGTATTGCGCCATCTCGAACTTGGTGATCAGGCCTATGAGGCCGCCGTTACCAAGGCCGAGTGGCCAGCACGGATGCAGCGTCTGAAATCCGGCCCGCTTGTTGAACAGGCCGCACAGGCCGAGCTGTGGCTGGATGGTGGGCACAATGCCGCCGCGGGAATTGCGCTTGCTGAAGTGCTGAGAAAATTACCGCAATCTCCGACACATTTGATCTGCGGAATGCTCAACACCAAAGATGTCGCTGGCTATCTTGCACCGCTTGCCACGCAGGCTCAAAGCCTGACCGCAGTGTCGATACCGGGTGAGGCCGCAACGCTTAGCACTGAAGATACGGCGCAGGCTGCTGACCAGGTTGGCTTGAAAGCCGACACAGCAGAGAGTGTATCCGCGGCCCTGCAGAAAATCACAGACCAAGACCCTCAGGCCCGTATCCTGATTTGCGGATCACTCTATTTGGCGGGCAACATCCTACGCGAAAACGGATAAGTCTTCACCTGGCTGAAATACCTTGGGGGAGGCGCGCAAAACGTGACGGGGCAGCGCCCCTATGCCCCCCAATCCTCGGCCTGCATCTCGCACAGTCGCGAGGCAGTGCGTTCGAACTCGAACGTCCCTTCACCCTCGACATACAACATCTCGGGCTCTGCGGCCGCCGAACAGATCAGGCGAACCCGCGCCTCATACAAGGCGTCAATCAACGTCACAAAGCGCTTGGCCTCATTGAAATTATTCCGGGACAGGCGCGGGATGTCCTCCAGAACCAGGACTTTGACCGCCTCGGCAACGGCCAGATAATCTGCAGGGCCCAGCATCCGTCCGCACAGATCATAGAAGCTTGCTCGGGCTATCCCGTTCCGAAAGGCCGGCAATTCGACAGCACGGCCATTTACCTGCAACACCAGCGGTTCCGCCGCACCGCCCGCGAGATCGTTCCAGACGGATCGGATATTCTGTCGAGCCTCGGGGCCGATCGGCGTGAAATAGACTGGCGCACCTTCAAGACGGTTCTGTCGGTAATCAGTGGGCGAGACCAGCTCCCATATCTGAAGCTGTTCCTTGATATGCGCGATGAATGGCAAAAAGAGCTGGCGGTTCAAGCCGTTCTTGTACAATTCGTCCGGGTGCCGGTTGGATGTGGTGATGACCACGACCCCGCCAGCATGCAAAAGATCAAACAGCCGCCCGACGATCATCGCATCGGTGATATCGGTGATCTGCATCTCGTCAAATGCCAGCAGTTTTACGGATTTGACAACCGAGTCCGCGACCGGTGCAAGCGCATCCTCAACTCCGTCCTTACGAGCTTTGTGCATTCCCGCGTGGATTTCCTGCATGAAAGCATGAAAATGGACGCGACGGGCGGGGATGTCGCCAAGCGCGTCGACAAACATATCCATCAACATCGACTTGCCACGACCAACTCCGCCCCACAGATAAAGTCCCTGGGGCGGCGGGGGTGCCTTGCGAAAGAAACCACGCTTGACCGGGGTAGCCAAGGCCGCGCGAATGCGTTCGAAATGCGGAAGGACAGCCTCTTGCGCATCGTCCCGCGTCAAAGTGTCATCGGCGATGCGTGCCTCGTAAATCGATATCAAATCTGACATATCCCGAGGGATACCTTCACCTCAGGGCGTTGAAAAGAAGGCATTTGGAAGATGCATCAATTTTGCTTATCCGCGGCGTCAAAACTCCTGAATTGACCACTGTACAAATTTGCGTACCGTCGCGGCTCTGCCATCCCGAGGATTCAATGCCCCAACACGCGCGCCTGCTAAACCCGATCTTGATCGTCGGCTGCATCATTATCGCAGTCAGTTTTGCAGTGCGGGCATCCTTTGGCGTATTCCAGATCCCCATTGCGACTGAATTCGGCTGGCTGCGCACCGATTTTTCGATGGCGATTGCCATCCAGAATCTCGCTTGGGGAATTGGACAACCCATTTTTGCCGCCATCGCTGAGAAGGTGGGGGATCGCCGTGCGATTGTGCTCGGGGCATTGACCTATGCAGCGGGCATGGTGTTGTCGGCGTGGTCCGTTACCCCTTTCGAGCATCAGATGTACGCCTGGCTTGTGGGCTTTGGGATTGCCGGCACGGGGTTTGGTGTCGTGCTTGCCGTAGTTGGACGGGCGTCCTCTGATCATAACCGCTCTATGTCTCTGGCCGTCGTGACAGCGGCAGGAAGCTTTGGCCAGGTTTTGGGTGCTCCAACGGCGGAATGGCTTTTGTCTTTTATGCCCTGGCAACAGGTTTTCATCGTGTTTGCCGTTGCCATCCTGGCACTGGTCTTGACTCTGCCCTTCATGCGCGCGCCCCAAGCCGCAACCAAAGCCGAAATCGAAGAGAACATGGGCCAGATTCTGGGTAAGGCCTTCCGGGACCCGTCTTATACCCTGATTTTCCTGGGATTTTTCAGCTGTGGTTATCAGCTTGGCTTTATCACAGCGCATTTTCCCGCTTTCGTTACCGAAATGTGCGGCCCGATTCAGCCGGGTGGAATACTGCATTCCATTGGTATAACGACAACTTCCGCATTAGGGGCTGTGTCGATTTCATTGATCGGGTTGGCCAATATCGGAGGGACATTGCTGGCGGGGTGGGCCGGAATGCACTTTCCCAAGAAATACCTTCTGGCCTCTATTTATGCCGCCCGCACGCTTACAGCGGCGGCTTTCATAATCCTGCCAATCACGCCAATCACGGTCGTTGTATTCTCATTGGTCATGGGTTCGCTCTGGCTGGCAACGGTTCCACTGACCTCGGGGCTTGTCGCACATTTGTACGGGTTGCGCTACATGGGTACGCTTTACGGCATCATCTTCTTCAGCCATCAGGTCGGCAGTTTTCTTGGCGTCTGGCTAGGCGGCCGTATGTATGACCAGTACGGAGATTACACCTTTGTCTGGTGGGTCGGCGTGGCCATCGGCGCCTTCAGCGCCATCGTTCACCTTCCCATCCGCGAGAACCGGCCGCTCTCCGTCGCAGCCTGATCTAGCGGGCCTCTTCGCGGGTCAAAAGCCCCTCTGCCACCAACCGGTCTGCCCATCCTTGCGGGCCCTCAAAATGATGCGTTTGCCAGCCTCGCGCCTGCGCCGTTTCGATATTGTCGATCCGGTCGTCGGTGAACAACAACGCCTCAGGCGCCAGACCACAATCGACCTCTACCTTCTCGTAAATCGGGACATGCGGTTTCACGGTCTGCATGCGACCTGAAACATACAGCCGGTCAAACTCGTTGAGGAATGGATAGACCGTGGTTGCATACTCAAAATTCTGCACCCCGAAATTTGTGAGCGCAAAGACCGAGATGCCTTTGGCGCGCAGCGCACGTTGCAACCGTACCGAGTGGGGAATTTCGGGCGTGGCCAATTCGATCCACTTGTCGTGCCACATCCGAATTTCATCCCGCCATTGGGGATATTTATCAGCCCAGCCATAGATGGTGTCAGTGAAATGTTGCCCCTGATCAACAAGATCATTCATTCCATGCAGGTCAACCTCGGCAAACAGGGCCCGGCGACGGTCTTCACCAATAACCGCGTCGTAGTACCGTTCTGGCTGCCATTCTATCAGGACATTCCCGATGTCGAAAACCACCGCTTCTATTGGCATGAATAATCCTTCTTAGAATCTCTGCTGGGGCTGACTGAATCAATCCTTGCTGCGCTTTTCAAGACAGGAACTGCAGCGCGCAGCGCTGCCCGGCCCAACCGGAGGAGAAGCATCTCCTATGCGTCTGTGACGGGCGGGAAGGTCATGCCCTTAGTGCCGCCCGCAATTCCCGTTCCAACGCATCCAAAAACCGGGACCTATCGGCCTTGCCAAAAGGCTTGCCACCGCCCCCGGCGCCCAGAGGGTTTGCTGAACGCAGGTCTGCCATCAGGTCGCGCATCGCCAGTTGCTGACCAATATTGGCGGCGGTAAAGGCCTCGCCGTTGTGACGTAATACACGCGCACCTGCTTCAACACATTTCGCGGCTAAAGGAATGTCAGAGGTCACAACCACGTCCCCTATACCACAACGGTCTGCGATCCATTTATCGGCCTCATCCGCACCTGCAGACACGATCACAACCTGTACCAGAGGATTGGCCGAAGGCCTCAAGCCCCCGTTCGATACCAGAGCCATCGGAATCTTATGTCGGGTCGCTACACGCTCGGCCTCGGCCTTCACTGGACAGGCATCTGCGTCTATGTACAGGGTTGTCACGCTTTCTTTGCCTGTTTCTCGGCAGGCTTCTTCTTGACCTTGAACTCCTCAGGGATGGGCATCCGGTTAAACGCATCCAGACCAGCAATCTTATAGGCCTCGGCCAAGGTCGGGTAGTTGAATGTGTTTTGAACGAAATAATCCACTGTACCTTTCAGGTTCAATACAGCCTGTGCGATATGGATCAGCTCAGTCGCGCCTTCGCCTACGATTTGCACACCAAGAACCCGGCGGGTTTTCAGCGAAAACAGCATCTTCAACATGCCATGTTCCAACCCCATGATATGCCCGCGAGAAGTTTCGCGGAATCGCGCGACGCCGACCTCGTAAGGGATATCGCGCTCCTGTAGCTCCTCTTCGGACATGCCGCAGGTGGATATCTCGGGCACCGAATAGATGCCGTAAGGGTACCAGGGGCTTTCCGGCAGGGTTGGGGTCTCCAACGCGTGACATGCCGCCACGCGCCCCTGCTGCAGCGAGGTTGATGCCAACGAGGGATGTCCGATTACATCTCCGGTCGCATAGATATGCGGTACCGTTGTCTGATAGGTCTTGCGATCGACCTCAATCCGGTTGCGGTGATCGGTTGTCAGCCCGACCGCATCCAGATTCAAGGCCGAGGTCGCGCCCATCCGCCCGGCGGCAAACAGCAACATCTCGGCCCGGACATGCCGTCCATTCTCGAGCGTCACTTCTACGTGGCTACCTCCATCTTCGATCTTTTCAACGGCAGAGCCCAGCCGCAAATCCACGCCGTTTTCGCGGATTTGGTGGGTAAAGTCGTGGATCAGCCGGCTGTCGATGAAATCCAGAAACGTCTCGCGGGGTTCAATCAGGGTGACACGTACATCAAGCGCGGAAAACATCGTGGCATATTCAACACCGATTACACCGGCCCCGATCACGCATAGCGAGCGCGGTATCTCGGCCATCTCCAGAAAATCATCGCCATCGACGATGGTCTTCCCGTTGAAGGGCACATAATCGGGACGATAGGTCTTGGTTCCGGTGGCGATCAGGAACTTTGCGGCGGACAGACGTGTGGTTTCGCCTGCGTCGGTTGCAACCTCAATCTCGTGGGGACCGACAAATCTTGCCAGACCATTTAAGGTTTCCACGTGGTTCCGGTTGAACTGATGTTCCAGCACGTCGACCTCATGGTCCAGCGTCATGTGCAACCGAGCCTTGAGGTCTTCGGCCCGGATCTGATCCTTTACCCGGTACGAGCGCCCGTAAAAGCTGCGCTCGCGCCAGCCAGACAGGTTCAGCACTGTCTCGCGGAGAGTTTTTGACGGGATGGTCCCGGTATGGACCGAGACCCCACCCAATCGATCCTTGCGGTCGATAACCAGCACCCGGCGTTTCAGCTTGCCTGCCTGAATCGCCGCCGAACGACCGGAAGGGCCGGACCCGACAATGATCAGGTCATAGTCGTATTTGCTCATGCCTCAGTCTCCATACAGTGCTTCGGCGTGGAAAGTGATGTGGTCTTCCATGAAGGTCGACACAAAGAAGTAAGAATGGTCATAGCCGGGCTGCAGACGGAAAACTGCCTGTTGGCGACGTTCGGCTATCGCCTGGGCCAGCGCCTCGGGGCGCAACAGGTCGATGAACTGGTCATTGTCGCCGGTGTCGATCAGGACAGGGCCGTCGAAACCGGTGTTCTTCATCATCAGCGATGCGTCGTGCTTGGCCCATTGGGCCGCGTCATCGCCCAGATATGCCTTCAGTTGTTTGCGGCCCCAATCGGCGCTTGTTGGGTTTGAAATCGGTGCAAATGCCGAAACCGATCGGAACCGACCCGGTAGGTTCATTGCCAATGTCAGGGCGCCATGGCCGCCCATGGAATGGCCGGTAATGGCCTGGCGGTCTGCGTCGATTGCAAAGGTTTCAACCAGCAGAGCGGGCAATTCCTCGGCCACATAGTCCCACATGTTGAAGTGCGGTGCCCAGGGTGATTGCGTGGCATTCACATAAAACCCCGCGCCCTGGCCCAGATCGTAGTCCTCGTGATCGGCGACGCCTTCGCCGCGCGGGGATGTGTCAGGGAAAACAAGGGCGATACCCTGTTCCGCGGCCCAGGCCTGCGCCCCGGCCTTGGTCATGGCGTTTTCATGGGTGCAGGTCAGACCAGACAGATACCATAGAACCGGAACCGGGCCGTCCTTTGCCTCGGCGGGCAGGAACAGTCCAAAAGTCATGTCGCATTGGCAGGCAGCCGAGGCGTGGCGATAGACGCCCTGGACGCCTCCGAAACAAGCGTTTTCCGAAAGGGTTTCCATTTGGTTCCGTCCTTACGTTAGGTTCGCGCCATGGCTATCGTTACTCGGTCCGTGCGTAAAGTCTGTGTTCCTGCGGCCAGCGAGTATTTTCCCTATCTGTGGCTTAGAATTTTCCGGCTATGGCAATCACCAGTGGCAGTGTCAGGATGCTGACCACGGTAGACAAGAGAATTGCGGCCGAAGCCCGATGGGGTGCGACCCCGTAATAGGCCGCCAGCATATAGACATTCCCAGCGACCGGCAGTGCTGCCGCTGCAATGGCAACCGAAGCCGAGAAGCTTTCCGCCGGGATCAGCCAGATTACGAAGACAGCAACGCAGAGCGGATGAATGATCAGCTTGCAAAAACTCAGCCAGGCAGCGATCTGAACACGCTCGGCGGATTTGCTGGCGAGCGATGCCCCTATCGCAAACAAGGCTCCCGGAGTGGCTGCCCCGCCCAGGATTGTCAGAAAATCGTTCAGTGGAACGGGCACGGGAATTTGGAAGGCTGACCACAAAAGCCCCGCTGAAATAGATACGATCATCGGGTTTTTGAGCAAACCGAGGCCAATCAACCTAAATGTTGCCGGCGTCAGCCGCCCATCGCGTCCGGCATTGATCAAAATCACGATCAGCGAGGAAAACACCACAAGGTCGACAGTCAATACCAGCATGACCGGGCCGATTGCTGCTTCGGTGAACAAAAGCGCAAGCATCGGCAGCCCCAGAAAGCCCACATTGCCGATCGCAGCGCATTGGGCCTCGACGGCCGAGGTTGGTATGTCAAGGCCGCGCATCCACGCGATCAGACTGGCCAGAGCATAAACCGTAAGCGTTCCCAGCAGATAGCCCGCGACCAATCTGCCGTCGAATATCTCGGCAAAGGGCAGGGTGGCGGCAAAGCGGAACAACATTGCCGAAAGCGCGAAATAGAACACGAATTTCGTCAGATAGGCCGTGGCTTCTTCCGAAAAGAACCGACTGCGCCCAGCCCAATACCCCAGGCCGATAATCGCAAAGAACGGCAGCGTACGCAGAAAAATATCAGCCATGGCCAGAGTGTTAGCACGGTTTTCTCTGGCGGCAACCCCTAGCCAATCAGGCCCCGCCGAACGACCTTCGCGGACTGACCTAACGGAAAAATTACCATAATCCCGCCTGCCCATGGCCGAAATCCTATGCGAATCGTTGTATCTGAACTGATCAGTTTATAGATTCGACGAATTCACCCCTGAAGGAGAGCGCATGTCCGAAGCAACTGCCATTTTGCGAACAGGCCGAAAATTTGATCAGGTCCTGCAAGGAGCCCGATCAGTGTTCATGGCAGATGGTTTCGAAGGAGCTAGTGTAGATGACATTGCGCGCGCGGCGGGTGTTTCCAAGGCGACTTTGTACAGCTATTTCCCGGATAAGCGTCTTCTTTTCATGGAGGTCGCTCAGAACGAGTGCTGCCGTATGGCCGAGAATGTCGTTTCGATGGTTGACGATACAAAACCCGCACGCGAGGTGCTGACCATCGCTGCGACCCAGCTGGCCGCATTTCTGGTGTCGGATTTTGCGCAGCAGGTGTTCCGCATCTGCGTGGCCGAGCAAGATCGGTTCCCCGAACTTGGCCGCGCCTTCTATGAGGCGGGGCCGCAAAATGGCACCCGGCAACTTGCAGAATATCTGCAAAAAGCGGTGAATAAAGGCGAATTGGTTATCGAGGACCTTCAATTTGCCGCTGAACAGTTTTCGGAATTGTGCAAGGTCCGCCTTTGGCCCCGATCCACATTCGGCATTCAAAGCAGCTTTTCAGAGGCTGAGATTGAAGAGGTCGCGCTGCAGGCTGTCGACATGTTCATGGCCCGTTACGGCGCCTGACATTTGGGTCGGATCGACTCGATTCAAGATATGGATGTGGAGGTCGATCCCTGAAGCCCGCGGCATTTAGGATTGATGGCATTCAAGAGTTCGGAGGCTCCTGCCCGGTGGCTTCGCCACTGCTTGGCTCTAATCGCCAAAGAACCGAAATCAGTTAGAAAACAGGCCCGACCAGGCAAATCATAACGCTGTACCTGCCCTCTTTTTTACTTCCTGATCGCTGGGCGGTGAACTCAGTTGACAATGGATTTTGTATTTTGGATACATTGGGCAGGGATTTCGCGGCGGTGACAGTCATCAAAGATTGTTCTGACTAGAAATTAGAACAACGCGAAAATCTGAAGAAAAAACATTTCTGGGAGAAACTCATGAAACTTAGATTGATGGCCGCAACTGCAGCGATTGCGTTGTCCAGTGCTGCGGCCCAAGCAAATACTTTGGTATATTGCTCGGAAGGATCACCCGAAGGCTTTGACCCGGCGCTATTTACCGCAGGGACAACCTTTGATGCCTCGTCACACCCGATTTACAACCGTCTGCTCGAGTTTGAGACCGGTACTACCAATGTTATCCCCGGTCTGGCGGAAAGCGTTGAGGCCAGCGATGATGGTCTGGAATATACCTTCAAATTGCGTCAGGGCGTCAAATTCCATTCGAATAACGAATTCACGCCGACGCGTGATTTCAATGCTGATGACGTGATCTTCTCGTTCGTGCGCCAGAAGGATGAAGGCCATGCCTATAATCAGGTATCTGGTGGTACCTGGGAATATTTCCAGGGCATGGGTATGCCGGACCTGGTCGAGTCGATTGAAAAAGTCGACGACTACACAGTGAAGTTCACCCTGTCCAAGCCTGAAGCGCCTTTTGTGGCCAACATGGCGATGGACTTTGCCTCGATCCTGTCTGCGGAATATGCGGATGCGATGATGGCCGCGGGTACGCCTGAGAAGCTGAACACAGCACCGATCGGGACTGGTCCGTTCTCGTTTGTAGCCTATCAGAAAGACGCGGTGATCCGCTATGCGCAGAATGCCGACTACTGGAAGGCCCCTGCGGATGTGGAGAACCTGATCTTCGCGATCACGCCGGATGCATCGGTTCGCTATCAAAAGCTGAAAGCGGGCGAATGTCATATCATGCCTTATCCGAACCCGGCCGACATTCAGGCGATGCAGGACGATGCGGATATCAACATGTTGGAGCAGGAAGGCCTGAACGTCGGCTACCTCGCCTACAACACCACTATGGCACCTTTCGACAATCCGAAGGTCCGCAAGGCGCTGAACATGGCGATCGACAAGAATGCGATCATCGACGTCGTGTTCCAGGGCTCGGGCCAGGTTGCCAAGAACCCGATCCCGCCAACCATGTGGGGCTATAACGACGCCATCACCGATGACGCGTATGATCCCGAAGCGGCCAAGGCGATGCTGGAAGCCGAAGGCGTATCCGACCTGTCGATGAAGGTTTGGGCGATGCCGGTACAGCGTCCCTATAACCCGAATGCACGCCGTATGGCCGAGCTGATCCAAGCGGATTTTGCCAAGGTTGGTGTCGACGTCGAAATCGTGTCCTATGAATGGGGTGAATACCTGTCGCGTTCGAAAGATCTGGACCGTGACGGAGCCGTTCTGCTGGGTTGGACCGGTGACAATGGCGATCCAGACAACTTCTTGGCGGTTCTGCTGGGTTGTGACGGACGCGAAGCCTCGAACCGGGCGCAGTGGTGCCACGAACCCTTCGAAGAGCTGATCCTCAAAGCCAAGCAGTCCACCGATCAGGCCGAACGCACCAAGCTGTATGAAGACGCTCAGGTGGTCTTCAAAGAGCAGGCGCCTTGGGCAACGATCGCACACTCGGTGGTCTTTATGCCGATGCGCAACGAAGTGCAGGGCTATAAAGTGCACCCGCTGGGCGGCCACATCTTCTACGGTGTGAGCGTCGAATAATTCATCACTTACCGACCGGAGCCGCCCGCGTGGCGGCTCCGGTTTCTTATTGGAGGTCGGCCCTGATGCCGAATTTGTCCGAGTACCGTCAACTGGCAAAGGACATGTCAGTTGATGCCGTGGCCCTTGTGCCCGGCCCGAATTTCACCCGCGCATTGGGAAAACCTTTCATGAGCCACGAACGGCCCTTTGTGGTCGTGGTCCCCGGCGAAGGTTCTCCTGCGGCCATCGTTCCCAACCTTGAGCTCGGCAGTTGGGACCTGGTTGGATTTGAAGGCGCCGTTTTCGACTGGTTCGACCAGACCGGGTATGATGACGCCTTTGCAGCCCTCGCCAAGCATATGCCGCTGACATCGCTGGCTGTGGAAGGGCAGGTGATGCGAGTCTTTGTGTCGAAGGCGTTTACCAACGCGTTACCGGACCTGCAGATTGTCGATGCCGAGCGTGAAATTTCTGGCTTGCGCATCATCAAGACAGAAGACGATATCGCAGCGCTTCAAGCCGCGATCGACATCTCTGAACGCGCGTTAGAGCGCGTGATTGCGGATGTGCGCGTCGGTCAGACCGAATTGCAGATTGAACAGGCCTTGATTCAGGCGCTGTTTGCGGAAGGCGCCGCCTCGCTGGCATTTTCGCCGATTGTTGCCGCCGGGGATAACTCGGCGCGGCCCCATGGTAAGGCGCGGGCGGATTACCAGATCAAACCGGGCGATGCGCTTTTGTTTGATTTCGGAGCCCGCAAACATGGGTTTGCCGCCGACATCACCCGCACGTTCTTTGTCGAAGAGGTCTCGGACGAGGGCAGGGCGGTCTATGACACCGTTCTGCGCGCCAATCTGGCAGGGTTCAAAGCCTGCCGTCCCGGTGCCACGGCGCATGATATCGACGATGCCGTGATCGGCGTGCTCGAAGCGTCACCCTATGCCGACCGGATCCGCACTAAAACGGGCCACGGGCTGGGCCGCGACGTTCACGAAGCGCCGTATATCATGCGTGGAAACGACCAGAAAATCCTGCCGGGCATGGTTTGGACAAACGAGCCGGGCCTTTACGCGCTGGACAATTTCGGCGTGCGCATAGAAGATGACGTGCTTGTTACAGGGGATGGCTGTCGGTCGCTGACCCACTTTCCCAAAGATCTCACAATCATAGGTCGCTGATGTTTGGCTACTTTCTTTCTCGTCTCGGTATGTTCATTCCGACATTCCTGGGTGTAACGCTTATCTCCTTCATGTTCATTCGGGTTTTGCCCGGTGATCCGATCATCGTCATGGCCGGTGAACGCGGAATGTCCGAGGAACGCTATCAGGAAATGGTGGTCAAACTGGGCTTCGACAAGCCGGTCCTCCAACAATATTGGGACTATCTGACCGGCGTTATGCAGGGCGATCTGGGCGAAAGCTTTGTCACCAAGAAACCGGTCTGGGACGAGTTTTTTGCCCTGTTCCCAGCGACGCTGGAATTGTCGATCTGCGCGATGATCTTCGCGGTGGCCCTTGGGTTGCCCGCCGGTGTCATTGCCGCAGTCAACCGGGGCAAATTCTTTGACCGGGCGCTGATGTCTTCGGCGCTGGTTGGGTATTCAATGCCGATCTTCTGGTGGGCGCTGCTGCTGATCATCGTGTTCTCGGGCAATCTGGGTTGGACGCCTGTTTCGGGCCGGATCGACCTTCTGTATTACTTCCCCAGCGTGACCGGCTTTATGCTGATCGACAGTCTTTTGTCGGGGCAACCCGGGGCATTCACGTCGGCTGTTCGGCATTTGATTCTGCCAACGATTGTTCTGGGGACGATCCCGCTGGCTGTCATTGCGCGTCAGACGCGCTCGGCGATGCTTGAGGTTCTGGGCGAGGACTACATTCGTACCGCGCGGGCAAAAGGCCTGTCACCCACTCGGATTAACGGGCTGCATGCTCTGCGTAATGCGTTGATCCCCGTGATTACGGTGATCGGCCTGTCGGTTGGAACTTTGCTGGCTGGTGCAATTCTGACCGAGACGATCTTTAGCTGGCCGGGCATCGGCAAGTGGATGGTCGACAGCATCTTCCGGCGCGATTACCCGGTGGTGCAGGGCGGTCTTCTGATGATCGCCGTGATCGTGATGCTGGTGAACCTACTGGTCGATGTCCTTTATGGCATCATCAATCCAAAAATCCGGAGGCGGTGATGGCTGAACTATCTGCAAACGCACCCAAAACCGAAGACCGCCCAAGCGCCTTGCGCGAATTCTGGTTTTATTTCAGTGAAAACCGCGGCGCGGTGATTGGCCTGTGGGTATTCGCGGCCTTTGTCTTTTGCGCTGCCTTCGCACCTTTGCTGGCCCCCTACGATCCAACCGAACAGTTCCGCGAGCATATCCTGCAGCCTCCGGCGTGGCAGGAAGGCGGCAGTTGGGCCTTCCCGCTGGGAACTGATCCGCTGGGCCGGGATATGCTGTCGCGGCTGATTATGGGATCTCGCTATTCCTTCTTTGTCGGGATCGTCGTGGTTTGTGTGGCCGTGTCAGGCGGTGTGGTTCTTGGCCTGCTTTCCGGGTTTGCACCCAAATGGGTCGATACGATGATCATGCGCGTGATGGATATTATCCTGTCCTTTCCGTCGCTGCTGCTGGCACTGGTTCTGGTCGCCATTCTGGGCCCGTCTCTGACCAATGCAATGATCGCCATCGCCATTGTGTTTCAACCACATTACGTGCGCCTCACCCGCGCCTCGGTTCTGGCCGAACGGCAAAAGGATTATGTGACCTCGGCCCGTGTGGCCGGTGCAAGCAAGGCACGCCTGATGTTCAAAACCGTGCTGCCGAACTGTCTGGCGCCGATCATTGTCCAGGCGGCGCTGTCCTTCTCGACCGCGATTCTGGATGCTGCGGCACTTGGCTTTCTGGGCATGGGGGCGCAGCCGCCCACGCCGGAATGGGGCACAATGCTGGCCGAAGCGCGCGAATTCATTCTGCGCGCCTGGTGGGTGGTAACTTTCCCTGGCCTGGCCATTCTGGTCACGGTGCTGGCAATCAACCTGATGGGCGACGGTCTGCGCGACGCGCTGGACCCCAAGCTGAAACGGAGCTGAAGACATGAGCCTGTTGGAAATCCGAAATCTTTCGGTCGAGTTTGCTACTGCATCGGGTGAGTTCCGCGCTGTGGATGGCGTTGATCTGTCTGTC
This sequence comes from Ruegeria sp. YTSA108, assembly GCF_059610185.1. Lineage (NCBI taxonomy): Bacteria > Pseudomonadati > Pseudomonadota > Alphaproteobacteria > Rhodobacterales > Roseobacteraceae > Ruegeria > Ruegeria sp. YTSA108. Next base: position 163,943 of record NZ_JBXWND010000004.1, read on the forward strand.
AACAAGGGCGAGTTGATGGCCATCGTCGGAGAAAGCGGCTCGGGGAAATCCGTGTCAATGCTGGCGCTGATGGGGTTGCTGCCATGGACGGCGACGATCACGGCAGATGAAATGAGCTTTGAGGGTCGCGACCTGACCAAAATCTCGGCACGGGATCGGCGCAAGATCATCGGCAAAGATATTGCCATGATCTTTCAAGAGCCGATGTCTTCGCTAAACCCCTGTTTCACGGTCGGTTTCCAGATCAAAGAAGCACTGCGTATCCATCTTGGGCTAAACCGCAAAGACCGTCATCAGCGCGCGATTGAGCTGTTTGACCTGGTGGGTATCCCGGCACCCGAGAGCCGTCTGAATACGTTTCCTCACCAGATGTCGGGCGGCATGAATCAGCGGGTCATGATCGCGATGGCGATTGCCTGCACCCCGAAGCTTCTGATCGCGGACGAACCCACTACCGCGCTTGATGTAACAATTCAGGCGCAGATTCTGGATCTGTTGGTCCGATTGCGCGATGAGCAGGGGATGGGCCTTGTTCTGATTACCCATGACATGGGTGTTGTGGCAGAAACCGCCGAGCGGGTTCAGGTCCAATATGCCGGTCAAAAGGTCGAGGAACAGCCGGTACGCGATCTGTTCCGCACACCGCGCCATCCTTATACCTCAGCTTTGCTGAACGCTTTGCCTGAACGGGCAACCTCGAAATTGCTGCCGACGATTCCAGGTGTTGTTCCTGGTCAATTTGACCGTCCCAAAGGTTGCTTGTTCAGCCCGCGATGCCAATTCGCCGATGACTTGTGCCGGAACACACCACCCGCTCCGCATGGAGCAGATTTCGGCAAGGCCCGCTGTCACCACGTCAAGGAAATCACCGCTGGAGAATTGGCATGACCGCCCCGATCGTTCAGGCAAACGCGTTGGCCCGGCACTATGAGGTCAAAGGGGGATTGCTGTCGAAATCGGCAACGGTCAAAGCCCTTTCCGGTGTGGATTTTGCCCTAGAGCCTGGCAAGACGCTGGCCATTGTAGGAGAGTCCGGGTGCGGTAAATCCACCCTCGCTCGCGTCGTAACGATGATTGAAGAGCCCACTTCGGGAACACTGACCATCGACGGCGTCGATATCACCCCGTCAAAATGGGCTGAGATGCGCGAAAACGTGCAGATCGTGTTTCAGGATCCCTATGGTTCGCTTAATCCGCGACAACGGATCGGTCAGATCCTGCAGGAACCTCTGATCATCAACCGGCCCGATATGACCACTGCGGAACGGGAAACTCGCGCACGCGAAATGATTGATCTTGTCGGTCTGCGCCCCGAGCATTTTGATCGCTACCCCCACATGTTTTCGGGCGGCCAACGGCAGCGGATTGCGATTGCCCGAGCCCTGATGCTGAACCCCAAGGTTCTGGTTTTGGATGAGCCGGTATCGGCGCTGGATGTTTCGATCCAGTCACAAATCCTGAACCTGCTGGTTGAACTGCAAGAGCGTCTGAACCTGGCCTATCTGTTCATCTCGCATGACCTGTCGGTGGTGAAGCATTTCGCTGATGACGTAATCGTCATGTATCTGGGACGTGCAGTCGAGAAAGCTCCGAAAGAACAGTTGTTCGCGGCGCCCCGGCATCCTTACTCCAAAACGTTGTTGTCGACGACACCGCGTGCCGACCCCGATGCGCGTAAGGAACGGATCAAGCTGGAAGGTGAGTTGCCCTCACCGATGAATATCCCCAAGGGATGTGCCTTTGCTCAGCGATGCTGGCTGGCAACTGACGAATGCCGTGCGGCACCACCCGATCTGCAAGGAACAACCCATCAGGCTGCATGCCTGCATCCGCTGGGTTAGGTTAGCTCTCGGAACTGCGCGTTGCGGTGACCATCGCAAGCAAATGGTCTTTTGTACGCCCAATATGTTGGGTCAACAGCGCGCAGGCTTCCTCAACTTGCCCATTCTCGGCCAGCGTCAGCAGTTGGCGATGGTCCTTTTTCGCGGGCTCGCGTTGTTCCATAACGCTCAGGTGCATACGGACATAGCGATCGGACTGTAGATTGATCCGTTGTAGTATATCATTGGTGATCCCACGGCCTGCTGCAGCGTAAAGCGCATTGTGGTATTCGTAGTTCAAACCACCCCACCGCCCGACATCATAGGCTTCGTAGGACGTTTCCATTTCGTCCAGAAACCTTTCGCATTCGGCAAAATTTGCCTCGGTCATCTGTGGAATTGCACGCCTGAACAGGTCGACCTCCAACATTATCCGCAGGTCAAATATCTCACCGATTTCTGACAGCGAATGTCTTGTCACCGCAGCGCCGCGATTGTTGGTCAGCTGCACAAGACCCTCTGCATCAAGCCGTTTTAACGCTTCTCGTATGGGCATGCGTGACACGTCATAGTCTTCTGCCAGGGCTTCTTGACGGATGGCTTCACCTTCTGCCATCTCACCGCTTAGAATCCGCTCGCGCAGGTCATTTGTGATGACATCGGGCAAACTTTGCCTGGGAATTGCGCGGGTTCTTGGCATTGTTACAGTCTCTGCTGGTGTAATTTTGTATCCAAAATACAAAATAGACACCGATTTTCCAAGAGCCTTGCATTCACTAATGAATATAAAGTGTTGATTGATTTCAAGCCGTCTCGGCTGCCACAGTAAAAATGGTCACGTTCTATAAGGATTAAACATGAAAGAGGATCGTATGGATAATCCGCGCTTTTTGCCAAAAGGCGCAATTTCCGTGGACGTTTCCTATGACGGGCCGCCCAAGGCCTTCTATTTTCTGCTTTTACCCAACACGACGATGCTGGCTTTCAGTGCCGCGATTGAGCCTCTGCGCATATCAAATCAACTGTCCAGAAAGCAGCTGTTCGAATGGTACGTGCTCTCCACCGACGGAGAACCCGTGACCTGTTCCAACGGCATACGTGTTCAGGCGGATCACTCGGTCCATGACCTGGAGAAGGGAGCGTTTGTCTTTGTGTGTTCCGGAACGCAACCGATGAGGTCTTTCAACACAAATGTCCTGAACTGGATTCGGCGACAAAAGGCGCATGGATGTGAGTTCGGTGGGATTTGTACCGGTGCATTTGCCTTAGCAAAGGCGGGCGTGATCGGAACCAGAAACTTTACCGTCCATTGGGAAAACCGGCCTGGCTTTTGTGAGAACTTCCCAACAATGGAGCCGACCCAGAACCTCTATGAAATTGACGGGAAACTTAGAACATGCGGGGGCGGGCACGCCAGCACTGACATGATGCTTGAAGTTATCGAGGAATTGTTTGGCAACGCCTTGGCGAACAATGTTTCGGAAATGTGCCTGCACAGAAGGCTGGGAGAAGGCGGCAGCAAACAGGTATCGCCGGTTTCGGCGCTTTTGGGCACGCGAAATGCCAAATTGATCGAAGCGGTGCAAATCATGCGCGAGAATATTGAAACGCAGCTTAGCCTCGAGGCAATAGCGGATCAGGCGTCCCTGTCCCGCCGGCATATGGAGCGGCTGTTCAGGCAGCACACTAACATGTCGCCGGGACGGTTCTATAATGAACTCAGGCTGGACCGTGCTTTTGCCCTGTTGAATGAAACAAACCTGAGCGTTTCTGAGATAGCCTTTGCATCCGGGTTTTCCAGTACGGATAGGCTTTCTGTGCATTTCCGGAACCGATTCAGAATATCACCGCATAATTTCCGGCGATCCTGGTCCGAGGAAACCCACCCAGAATGACTGGATGAGCACCACTTGATAGGTCCCAGGGACTATCCCTGTATAACGTTCTGACGTTGAACCCCCAGACCTTCGATCCCCAGTTCCATCTTGTCTCCAGGTTTGAGGTAAACCTGCGGATTTTGCCCCAGACCCACACCGGGGGGTGTCCCGGTCGAGATCACGTCGCCGGGTTGCAGTGACATGAATTGCGACAGGTGCGAGATCACCGCTGTGACACTGAAATGCATCGTTCTGGTCGAGCCATCCTGATACCGATGCCCGTTCACCTCAAGAAACATTGGCAGGTCTTGGGGATCAGGGATTTCGTCCCGTGTCACCAGCCAGGGACCGATTGGGCCGAACGTATCTGCGGATTTACCTTTGACCCACTGACCTGAACGGTGCAACTGAAAATCCCGTTCTGACAGGTCATTGATCACACAATATCCTGCCACATGGGCCAGTGCTTCATCCTCCGAGATGTATTTTGCTTCTTTTCCGATGACGACGCCCAGTTCCACCTCCCAGTCGGTCTTGACTGACCCGCGGGGGATTTCAACCGTGTCATCGGGGCCTATGATGGCGGATGTCGCTTTGAAAAAGACCACCGGCTCAGCAGGTAGGTCCATGCCGCTTTCGGCCGCGTGATCGGCAAAGTTTAAACCGATGCAGATGAACTTGCCGACACGTCCAACACAGGCGCCGATACGGCTGTCGGCATCGACGGGTGGCAGGGTTTCAAGATCCAGCGCGCGCAGCCGTGCGAGGGTTTCATCGCTAAGCGCTTCCCCAGCAATGTCGGCGACGATCCCCGACAGGTCCCGGATAGTGCCGTCTTTATCAACTATGCCCGGCTTTTCCGCGCCTGCTGGGCCGTATCGTAGCAATTTCATTTCACATTCCTCATTTGCTTCAGATCGTCCAGCCGCCATCAATGGCAAAGGGCTGTCCGGTTGTGTATTTGCTGGCATCGCTGGCCAGATAGAGCGCAAGTTCCGCGATCTCATCTGCGGTTCCGATGCGGCCCATGGGTTGCCGCGCGATAAAATCAGTCATTGCTTTCTCGTAATCCCCAGTTGCGCGCAACCGGTCGTGCAAGCTGGGGCTGTCGACAGTGCCGGGGCAGATCGCATTGCACCGGATGCCTTGAGTAACGAAATCGGCTGCGATCGATTTCGTCAGTCCGAATACGGCGGCTTTCGAGGCGCAGTATGCAAACCTGTTTGGAACGCCCTTCAACGAAGAGGCGACCGAAGACATGTTGATGATAGACCCGCCACCATGTTCCAGCATTGTTGGCAGGGCACATTGGATCAGCCGGTACATCGATTTGACGTTCAGCTCAAAACTGGAATCCCAGTCACGTTCATCACATTCCAGAATGGACCCGCCAGCCACATATCCTGCGCAGTTGAACAAAACATCCAACGGGGGCGTGCCCGCGACGAAGTCCTGCACTGCCGCCGCATCGGTTACGTCAAGTTTTACCGACGTAACGCCTTGGATATTTTGCAACTCTGCCAGAGAGGTATCATTAATGTCGCTGGCAAAAACCTGTGCACCTTCGGCGGCGAACAATTCGGCTGTTGCACGCCCTATGCCCTGTCCCGCGGCGGTGATCAGAGCAGTTTTTCCAGCCAGACGGCCAAGGTTTTCGGATGATGTCATATCTAATTCACTCTCCTTCTAAAATCCAAGCTTCTGGGAACCACGACGGCAAAATCCCATCGGCATACAGCCTCGGAAAGATCAATCTAGTTCCTGAGATCATAGGCATGGGCAGCATTACCGCCCCGTATCGCCTGATGCTCGTGTGGTGACAGACCGGTTAACAGCGTATCGGTCGCCTCGAGCCATCGTTCATAACTGCTGTTTAATGTGCAAACCGGCCAGTCGCTGCCCCAGATCAGGCGATAGGGCCCGAATGTGTTCAGCAGGTGATTCACATAAGGCTTCAAATCTTCTACCGTCCAATTCGCCCCGGCCTCGGTCACCAACCCGGAAAGTTTGCACCAGGCATTTGTATTTCGGGCCAATGTCGACATGTCTTCTTGCCAGCCCTCCATGACTCCCTCCCGGATCAGGGGCTTGGCACCGTGATCAATCACCGTGCGCATATGTGGGTGCCGATCCAGCAGCTGTTGAAGCGGCCCCAGATGTCGCGGCAGGGTCAGCGCATCAAAGGTAAGGTTTGACTGTTGCAGAGAGTCAAAAGCCGGTGTCAGCCAATCCTTGAGCATCCATAATGGGTCGGGAATGTCCTGAACCATGGGGCGCAAACCGACAAAAACCGGGTGGGCAGCCAGTCGTGCGATTTGTTCCGGTGCGTCGGCGGCCTCAAAATCAACCCATCCGACAACGCCTTTTATGAACGGGGCCTGCTCGGCGAGTGACAGCAGATATTCGGTCTCAGCAGCTGTCGGCGCAGCCTGTACTAAGACCGTACCGTCAATTCCCGCTCCTTTCAGCAATGGGGCCAGATCCGCGGGCGCGAAATCCGCGTAAATCGGCCCCAGATCCGGTGTCAGCCAGCCATAGTCTTCGCGCGCCAATGTCCAAAAATGCTGATGGGCGTCGATCTTCATCCAAGAACACCCTTTTTCAGGATGATGTTGCCATACAGCCGACGTTCGCCGGTTTGCACGATCGCAAAAGCTGTGGCCGCCCGGTCGTAAAAGGCGAAACGTTCAAGGCCCTGAATCGTGGCCGGGTGGTCCGCTATTTCGCTGATAATGGTCTGAAAATCGGCTATGGCCTCAGGTATAGCATCCGGATCGCCAACAACCTGCATGGTCAGGGCCGGGTCAGGCACAAATGTGTCCAACGGCATGACAGACAAAATAGCTCTTAGGATTTCGCTGGCGCTTGACCCGTCGGCACGTATGCAGCCCGGCCCAGAGCTGGAGCCGGGGAAATTCGCATCCGCAATCACGATTTCATCGCCATGCCCCATAGCGCGCAGGGTGTACAACAGGTCAGGCGACAGGATGGGATCAATATTACGCAGCATAGGCAGTCTCTCCGGGAAGGGGGGCGTCGGAACGGATCAATCCTTCCGAACACAGATCAGACCAAAGCGCAGCGGGGATTTGACGTTCGAGCAGGGCCGCATTGGCCTGCACCTCGGCCGCATTCACCGCGCCGGGGACAACGGTTTTGACGCAGGGATGGCCAAGGACAAATTGCAAGGCAGCAGCGATCAGTGGTGTATCATGGGCTGAGCAGACAGCCTCGATCTGGCGAACTCGGGCAAGGATGTCTTCGGGTGCATCAGCATAATTGTATTTCGCACCGGAAACAGCGCCGGTTGCGAGGATACCCGAGTTGTACGGCCCGCCAAGAATTATGCCCACGTCCCGCTTTTCGCAAAGGGGTAGAAAGCTGTCTAAAGCGTCTTGTTCCAAGAGGGTATAACGGCCTGCCAGAAGAAACCCGTCAAAGTCGCCCAAGCCCAATAATCTTTCGCAGACCTGCCATTCATTTACACCGGCTCCAATGGCGGAGATTTCACCGGCTTCACGAAGTTCGACCAGAGCTTTGTATCCGCCGCCATCGAACAGTTCCCGGATCTTGGCATCAGATGCCTCCTGACTGCCCTGACTGAACGCACAGACGTCATGCACAAGCAGGATATCGGCGCATGAGACACCCAACCGGTCGCGGCTGGCGTCGTAGGATCGCATGACCCCGTCATAGGTATAGTCGAAAACGATACGTTTCTGCGGCACATCAACAAAGGCTTCGGGTGTGACCTGATGCGGTGCGCAATCCAGCAGCAGACGCCCGATCTTGGTCGAAAGTTGAATCTCTTCGCGTCCGAACCGGGCAATAGCCTGGCCAAATCGTTGCTCGGAGCGGCCCAGCCCATATTGCGGTGCGGTGTCAAAAAATCGGATGCCCAAATCAAAGGCTGCCTGCAGCGCAGCCTGCGCATCCTCATCTGATACTTTGCGATAGAGATTCCCCAAAGGCGCGCCACCAAAACCCATCCTGGTCAGCGGAACGGGTCGCGCCGTGCGGCCATTTAGAAGCTCTGTTGCGGTAACTGTCATCCTGCCTCGCGTATTGGATGAGGGGAGTCCGTGAAAAGGTGGGACTGTTCCTGCTGCAAGCGTTGAATCCGAGGCATCAACTGCCCCAGATGACGTCGCATGGCGTCCTGTGCAGCTTTTTCATCTCTCTCAAGAATCGCGTTGAAAATGGTACGGTGTTCGGTCAGCGTTTCCACAACCCGGCCCGGGGTGGGCAGCAGCAGCATTCGTGCTCTGGTCACTTGCAGTGAAACGGTTTGCGCGACGTCGCTTAACCTGTTGAATCCTGTGAATTTCATTAGCAGGCCGTGGAATTCTTCATCCGCCTCGTAAAAGCCGGGGACATCTTCATCTTCGATCAGCAGCTCTTGCAGACGCATGTTGCGGCCCAGTATCTTGCGCTGATCCTCGGTCAAATCGCGCGCGACTTTGGCGACCGTCGCAAGTTCAAGTGCTTCACGCAGGAACATGCCCTCGCGAATTTCGGACATCGAGAAATAGGATACACGCGTGCCGGATTGGGGCACGACATCCACCAGACCCTCGGAAGCAAGTCGGGCAATCGCCTCGGTCACGGGCGCACGCGAAACGCCAAGGCGTTCGCATATCGGCGCCTTCCTGAGGTTGTCGCCCGGCGCGAAGTCCAGCGACAGGATTGCATGCTTGATTGAGAGGTAAACGCGCTGAGACAACGAGCCCTCAGACGTAGAAATATCGCGCAGGTGCAGAGCGTTTATGTCCTGTGGTTTATTCATATTTGGTGACCTAGCATACTAACATGTTAGTTGACAAGTGCGTGTCCGACGATTAGCAGTCGGGATCAGCAAACAGGAAAATGATGCAACCAGATCAGAAAATAAAGGCTTCTGAGCCCGCAGCGCGCGATACAGTCAGGTTGAACCCGGACGACAATATCGTCATTGCACTCCGAGATCTGAAAATCGACACGCAGCCTTCCGGGCTGAATGTCCCGCTTCGGGATCAGGTTCTGCGTGGGCACAAGATTGCTATTGCCCCAATTTCTGCCGGAGAAAACGTCATTCGCTATGGTCAGATCATTGGTCAGGCAAAGGCAGATATCGCAGCCGGAGATCACGTCCATGTCCACAATCTTGGTATGGGGGCCCATCAGCAGGATTATGCCCATGCGACCGCAAATACCCCTTTGCCGCATTTCGACGAAGAGCGGAGTTTTCTTGGGTATCACCGGTCCGATGGGAAGGTTGGCACGCGCAATTATATCGGAATTCTGACGACAGTGAATTGTTCGGGTTCAGTAGCCCGGTTCATCGCCGAAGCGGCCTTAAAACGTGGGTTGCTTGATCCATATCCCAACGTGGACGGGATGGTGCCCATCGTGCATGGCACGGGCTGCGGTATGTCGGCCAAGGATGACGGCTATGCTACGTTGATGCGCACCCTGGCCGGGTACGCCCAGCACCCGAACTTTGCCGGCATTCTGCTGATCGGGCTGGGATGTGAGGTCATGCAAGTGGCCGGTCTGGTTGATGGCCGCCCCATCCGCGAGGACGGTGCCTTGCGCTATATGACCATCCAAAACGAAGGCGGTACGCGCCGCACGATCGAGCGCGGGCTTGCCGAGCTGGAGGGGATCGCTCGGCTCGCCAATCAGGCGGTGCGCAAGCCCGCTCGGATCAGTGCGATTACGGTCGGGATGCAATGCGGAGGCTCGGATGGTTATTCCGGCATCACTGCCAATCCGGCGCTTGGATATGCCTCTGATCTGCTTGTGCGCCATGGCGGAACAACAATCCTGTCGGAAACCTCTGAAATTTATGGCGCCGAGCATCTTTTGACCCGGCGCGCAGAAACGCCGGAAATCGGCGAAAAACTGATCGACCGTATTCATTGGTGGGAAGATTACACCAAGCGCAATGGCGGCGAGATGGACAACAATCCAAGCCCCGGAAACAAGCGCGGTGGCCTGACGACCATTCTTGAAAAGTCTCTGGGTGCGGTGGCCAAGGGGGGCACGGCCCCGATGCGCGACGTCTACAGATTTGGCGAAATTATCGACAAAAAGGGCTTTGTCTTCATGGACAGTCCCGGGTTCGATCCTTGCTCGGTCACTGGTCAGGTGGCGGCGGGTGCCAATTTGATCGTGTTTACCACAGGCAGGGGGTCGGTCTCCGGATATCAACCCACGCCCTGCATCAAGCTGGCGACGAATTCGGAAATGTACGCCCGCATGTCCGAAGACATGGATCTGAATTGCGGCGACATCGTCACTGACGGGGTCAGTATCGAGGCCAAGGGCGAAGAGTTGTTCGAAATGTTGATCCGTGTCGCATCGGGCGAACAAACAAAAAGCGAAGAGCTTGGTTTTGGGGGCGTTGAATTTGTCCCCTGGCAAATCGGCGCTGTTATGTAGCCGCAGGTTCGTCAGAGGTAGGGGCAAAATGGGAGGAGAGATGGAAAAACTGGTCGAAATGAAAGGGATCGAAAAGTATTTCCCCGGTGTGCACGCGCTGAAATCCGTGCAGTTCGATCTGTTTTCGGGCGAAGTCCACGCGCTTATGGGGGAAAACGGGGCGGGGAAGAGTACGTTGATGAAAATCCTGTCCGGGATCTATCAGCGCGATGGCGGCGACTTGGCCATTCAAGGCAAATCAGCCAGTCCCACATCCCCGCGTGAGGCTCAGAACCTCGGGATCGGGATCATCCATCAGGAACTGAGTCTGATGAATGATCTGACCGTAGCGCAGAACATCTTTATCGGACGCGAGCCCCGGAAACGTTTTGGTCGCCTGGACGAGGCCGCGCTGAACGCTCAAACCGCTGAAATCTTCGGGGCGATGAACCTGAACCTTGATCCCAAAGCGCTGGTCGGCGGGTTGACCATTGCCAAGCAGCAGATGGTCGAAATTGCCAAGGCGCTGTCCTATCGCTCCAAGGTTCTGGTCATGGACGAACCGACCGCAGCCCTGAACGACGCCGAGATTGCCGAGCTGTTCGTCATCATCCGCCGCCTGAGGGCGGAAGGGGTGGGGATTGTCTATATCAGCCACAAAATGGACGAGCTGAAACAAATCGCCGACCGTGTGACTGTCATGCGCGATGGTGAATATGTTGGCACTGTCGGTGCCAGTGACACGCCGATCAGCAAAATCATTGCGATGATGGTTGGGCGCGAAGTATCCGAAGACCCTCTGGATGTGCCGGACCTGAGCGATGCCGAGGTTTCTCTGGAAGTCGCAGGACTGACGCGGGGCACGGATCTGAAAGATGTCAGCTTTTCGGTCCGGAAGGGTGAAATCTTGGGCTTTGCTGGGCTGATGGGGGCAGGGCGGACCGAAGTTGCGCGGGCAATCTTTGGGGCTGACACTATCGATGGCGGTGAAATCCGGGTACATGGGCAGATCGTGCCCATCCGTTCCCCTGTGGATGCCGTGCGGGCCGGGATCGGGTACCTTTCCGAGGATCGCAAGCATTTCGGCCTCGCCACGGGAATGAACGTCCGCGACAATATCGCTCTGGCTTCGATGGATAGGTTTACCAGTGCCACCGGTGTTCTGAACGATAGCAAAATCAGCACTACGGCCAAAGGCTATATCGCCCAGCTTGGCATTCGCACACCCTCGGATGTGCAAGAGGTGCGTCTGTTGTCCGGCGGCAATCAGCAAAAGGTAGTCATCGCAAAATGGCTTCTGCGAGATTGCGACATCCTGATCTTTGACGAACCCACGCGCGGTATTGATGTCGGTGCAAAATCGGAAATCTACAAACTGCTCGAAGAACTGGCCGCGCAGGGAAAGACGATCATCGTGATCTCATCCGAATTGCCGGAAATCATGCGCCTCAGCCACCGAATCGCCGTCATGTGCGAAGGCCGGCTGACCGGAATTCTACCCGGCGGAAACAACACCACTCAGGAAGACATCATGCATCTGGCCACCCAACGCACGGCGGCGATGCAGGTCACAGGGACAGCAATATGACCACAGCAACGGATATAGACAAGAAAAAGCCCCTGGCGGGCCTGTCGGAAAGCGGCGCGTATCAAAAGCTGCTGGCCTTTGCCAGTCTCATCGCCCTGTTGATCGGCTTTTCGATCGCATCGCCGAACTTCATGCAGACCTCGAACATGATAGCCATTCTGCAGGCAACTTCGGTCAACGGCGTACTGGCCGTTGCCGCAACTCTGGTGATCATCACGGGCGGAATCGACCTGTCGGTTGGCACTTTGATGACCTTCTGCGCCGTGATTGCGGGCGTAACCCTGACTTATCTCGGCATGCCCCTGCTTTTGGGTGTTGCTGCAGCCATTGCAGCGGGTGCGTTTTGTGGTCTGTGTTCGGGCACATTTGTGGCCAAAATGAAAATCCCGCCCTTCATCGCGACGCTGGGCATGATGCTGATCCTCAAGGGTCTATCGCTGGTTATCTCGGGCACACGACCGATCTATTTCAATGACACGCCTGGTTTCGATCAGATCTCGCGCGGGTCTCTGATCGGAGAAATCGTTCCCTCGGTACCTATCCCGAACGGCGTGCTGATCTTGTTTTTGGTCGCGGTTGCAGCATCCTATATCCTCAGCCGCACTGTTTTGGGCCGCTATACGTTCGCTTTGGGATCAAACGAAGAGGCGGTCCGCTTGTCGGGTGTCAACACCGACGCCTGGAAGATGCGAATCTACGCGCTGGCCGGGGGAATTTGCGGCATCGGCGGCATCCTGATCGCCTCGCGCCTGAACTCGGCACAACCCGCTTTGGGGCTGGGATACGAACTTGAGGCCATCGCGGCTGTGGTCATTGGCGGAACCTCTCTGTCCGGCGGGCGCGGCACGATCCTGGGAACGCTCATCGGCGCGCTTATCATGGCTGTCCTGACCAATGGGCTGCGCGTTCTGTCTGTCGCGCAGGAATGGCAGACCGTTGTCACTGGCGCGATCATCATTCTGGCCGTCTATGCCGACATGGCGCGGCGCAAAAAGACCGGCTGAACAATTTTTAGGACCAAAGAAGATAACGACCAACTGGAGGAGAATATCATGTTAACACGTCGTTTCGTTCTGGGGGTGCTCAGCGCAGCCACCCTCGCAGCTCCGGCCTCGATGGCCATGGCGGAAGAAATCTATATTCCGCTGGTATCCAAAGGGTTCCAGCACCAATTCTGGCAGGCGGTAAAGCAGGGCGCCGAACAGGCAGCCGAAGAGTTTGACGTCACAATCACATTCGAAGGACCGGACAACGAAACGATGGTCGACCGTCAGATCGACATGCTGGCCGCAGCACTGGCAAACAATCCAAAAGCCATCGGCTTTGCCGCACTCGACAGTCAGGCCGCCATTCCGTTGCTGAAGCAGGCAAATGACAAGGGTATCCCGATCATCGCTTTTGACAGCGGTGTCGACAGTGATATTCCTGTTTCTACTGCCACAACCGACAACCTAGCTGCAGCGGGGCTTGCCGCTGACAAAATGGCCGAAAAGATTGGTGGAAAAGGCAAAGTTGCAGTGGTAGCCCACGACCAGACCAGCCGCACTGGCATTGACCGCCGCGATGGATTTGTGAACCGCATTGCGGAAAAATACCCTGATATCGAGGTTGTCACCGTTCAGTACGGGCAGGGCGATCATCTGAAATCAACCGAGGTGACAAAAGCGATCCTCACTGCAAACCCCGATCTGGATGGTATTTTTGGCACCAATGAAGGCTCTGCCATTGGTGTCGTGAACGGGGTACAGGAATTGGGCACCGAAGGCCTTGTCATCATTGGCTATGACAGCGGCAAAGCCCAAAAAGACGCGATCAAAAGTGGTCTGATGACCGGGGCAATCACCCAGAACCCGGTTGGTATCGGCTATGAAACGGTCAAGGCGGCCGTCGCGGCGATGAAAGGCGAAGAAGTCCCCGCCCTAATCGACACCGGCTTTTACTATTACGATGCTTCCAATATTGACGATCCGAAGATCGCGGCAGTTCTTTACGACTAAGAGCCTGACAGCTTAATACGGACCGGTTCGCCCGATCGGCGGACCGGTTTTTTTGTCTTACTGGGTTGCAACAATCATCTTTTCTGTTTGCGGCGTTTTCATGCTATCCTCTACAGGTTATTTTTTTGATGTTTATTAAAGGTTGAAATTCCGGTGAAAAAAAAGCCCAGCAACAAGACCTATGTCCTGCGTCCCCTGGAAAAATCCGACCTTGAGACAATTCTGCCCTGGTTTCAAAATGTAGAGGATTTAGCCAAATTCGAACGCGTGTCCCGCATTCCTCTTAATCTTGCACAGACAGAGGAAAGCTGGAGCGACATGTTCACCGGCTCAGCCATCGGCCGCAGGTGTTGGTTTGTTGTTGAGAATTCGGCGGGAAAACTGGTCGGCATGAGCGGCCTCGAGGGGATATCGCCGATCAATCGCGATGCTGTCGTTGCGATGTTCGTCGATCATTCGGTGCGCCGCCATGGAGTTGGTATCAGGGCGACGGCTTTGGTCGCCGATTTCGCCTTTCGGCAACTGGGGCTGAACCGGCTGACTTCATATTATAGAGCGGATAATGTCAGCAGCAGAGACCTGGTTGCCAGACTGGGGTGTCAGATCGAGGGGTCGATGCGTCAGGCCTGGTTTGCAGATGGTCAATTTCACGATATGGTTGTGGTCGGGTTGCTGAGCAGCGATTGGTTCGAAAACCGAAATTCACTGGCGAAAGAATTGGGCGGTGAAACCATCGTTAAGCTTGGCAATAATGCCTCGGATTGCTGGTGTTGGCCCCCGCAAGAGACTGGGTCGGACTAAGAGACGTTATTACCAATCATTTCAAATCTTTTTTTGTTATACAAAAGTTAGGGTTCGTTCAGAACTCAGGAATCGAGTACCGCCAGTGAATACAGTTAACCCGAATTCATCAATCACTCAGAAGCTGGGTGCAGTCTTATTTGCAGATGTCGTCGGCTATTCTCGCCTGATGAGTGAGAACGAACTCGACACCTACAACGCTTTGAAGACACTTCTATCGCAGATCGAAGCCGCATGCGCCCGTTATCAGGGGCGTGTGGTCGAAGTGCGCGGTGACGGCATCCTGGCCCTGTTTGAAACAGCGACCAGCGCGGTCGAATTTGGTGTTGAGCTGCACCAAATTTCTGCCCAGCACAACGATTCAGGATCAGATCAACAGCAAATCAAGTTTCGCGTTGGCATCCATCTTGGAGAGATCCTGATAGATGAGCGTGGAATTCATGGCGACAACGTCAACATTGCAGCGCGATTGCAAGAAATTGCGGAACCCGAGCGGGTCTATGTCAGCTCTGCGGTGTATGATCAGGTTTGTAACCGGTTGCGGTATGGGTACGAATTTCTCGGTCCGCAGCATCTGAAGAACATTCTTTCGCCGGTTTCTACCTACTGTGTCCGCAGCGAGGTTGCCGGTGCTACTTTGGCGGGCACCATGCGTCCCGACGCTATCGTCGATCTGTTGGAACGCCCGGACACTCCGTCGGTCGCTGTGCTACCGTTTAGCATCAGCGGCGGGGATGAGTCTGACGGCTGGATTGCCGATGGTCTGACCGACGACATCATTCTGAACCTTTCCAAATTCAGAAACCTTTTCGTCATCGCCCGAAACTCATCATTCTTCTTCAGGGCGCAGTCCATGCCACCGAAGGAAGCCGCAAGAAAGCTGAATGTCCGGTATATCGCCCGTGGCAGTGTGCGTCGCTCTTCCAGTCGAATCCGCATTACTGCGGAACTGGTCGATGCAAACACTGAACGCACGATTTGGGGTGAGCGGTTTGATCGAAACATTGACGATATATTTGATATTCTGGACGAGGTGACTGAATGTATCGTCGCGGCCACGGCCGTAATGATCGAATCCCATGAGCGCCAAGTTATGGTTCAGGCCGTTCCTTCAGATCTGGAGGCATATGGCTCTGTCCTGCAGGGGCAGCAGCACATCTTCAAATACACGCGCAACGACAACCGCAAGGCACAGAATTTCTATCAATCTGCGCTGGAACGGGACGGCAACTATGCCCGTGCCGCCGCCGCCTTGTCCCGAACGTTGAATCTGGATTGGCGATACTCGTGGACCGAAGATCCAGGCAGTGCTTTCGAGCAGGCGCTGTCTTTGGCACAGCGGTCGATCGAATTGGACCCAACAGACGCACGGGGATTTGGCGAGCTGGGATTTGTCCATCTGTATCGCAAGGAGCATAGTGCGGCGCTACAGTCTTACCAACGTGCTTTGGCTCTCAACCCCAATGATGCGGATATGCATTCGGATTTCGCCGATGCGCTTGCACATTCGGGGGAAAATGAGACCGCCATCACGCATCTGCAACAGGCCATGCGTCTGAACCCGTACTTTCCGGATCAGTATCTCTGGCACCTCGGCGGCGCCTATTACAATCTCAGGCGCTATGAAGATGTTATCGAAACCGTCAACAAGATGAACAATCCAACCGAGGGTCAACGGATGCTGGCCGCCAGCCATGCGCAGCTGGGCAACATGGATATGGCACGTATGATTGCTGAAAAGCACCGCGCCGCACACCCGAACTTTTCTTTGTCACGCTGGGCCAAGGTGCTGCCCGACCGTCTGGAAGACGACACGCAGCACTTTGTCGAAGGGCTGAAAAAAGCGGGATTTTAGAACGGAAAAAAAGGCGCGAGATCCCGCGCCTTCTTTGCTGACTTTGTCCGAAGATCAGTCGCCGCCGCGTACTTTGGCTCCGCTAACCTTGGCGCCACTGACCTTGGCACCGCTGACTTTCGCGCCACTGACCTTGGCACCACTCACTTTGGCACCGCTGACCTTTGCACCGCTGATAGCAGGGCTGTCAAAGCCAAAATAGAGGTCTAGAAGAACCTGTTCGAACTGGCCTGTCATGACATCCATGCGCATGGTCTGATCGGACTTATCATAGCTCCAGAACTTGATACCGTCAGCGACCTGATAGTCCGCCGCCGCAACACCGCCAATCGAAGGATCCGTGGGCGCGCGCGAGGCCTGGTTTGGTGGCTCGCCCTTTTTGGCGACATCTTGACCATCGCCGTGAACCAGAAAAATCACCGGCTCGGGCAGGTCGTAGTAGGTGCCTTCATAGGCAAACCCGTAGATCTTGGCAAATTTGGCTTCGTCATTTCCTGAATTCGCGAGTTGCTCATCAAGATGTTTGTTGTTGCCTTTTCCTCTGCTTTTCTTTTTCGCAGGGTCGTAATCCAAATCGTCGATAACTCTGCCGTAAATCAACACTTCCGAAAAACTGAGCAAGGATTCCGCCATAAACTCATCTCCCAAATATGGGTCCATCACCCGAACCCCCTTCGATTAAATCCCGAGGATGACCGCATCGGTGTCTCCTCAAAAATCACCCCGCCTCTAAATGCCATAAATCTGCCGAAAAAAAAAGAATTTTGCTGTCATCAGTCTGGAACCTGCGTGCGGACGGAGTGTGCGTGACTGTCTTCATCAGGGTCAGGCAGCCGCGGACCGGCAGTTGCCACCCCGATATCACGCATCCGAAAGTTTCCTTCGATGATCCGCCGGAAGGCACCCCCGGTAATTTCCTGATCCACCGCCAGCATGGCCTTTTCGACACCGAAATAGCTGAGCATATCGGCGTCCAACATGCTCCAGGCGTCGGCCAGATAGGTGCCCAGGAAATCGCGCGCCTCAAGAAGTGCTACGCGGAATCCATCGGGGTTTTCGGCATATCGCTTGTCAAAAATACCCTGCATGACCTCGCTGTAATCGGGTGAATCCTCTAGCTGATCGGACAGGTCTTCCTCTGCCTGTGTGATAAGGCCATGAACCAACAGGCGCTCATGATAGATGTCCACCAAAATGTCGAACATTGCACCTGTCAGTGGCTCGGAAAGTGCATGTTCACTGGACCATCCGGCAGCGAATTCCGATAGTGACCGGTTGTTTGCGGCCGTTCTGATCTGTGCATTTTCCGAAAGCTCGGCAAAGCGATTCAGTCGATTGAAGCTGTAGAGATTGCCTTTGGTGTTTTCCAACAGCGCCTCTACCACCGAGCCAAAATGCAAAGAGGCCAGAAGCGCCACCATATCGGCGGCGGATTCATGGAACCCGTAATACTCACCCGAGACATCTCCGTCGGTGGGCATGCCCACGACGCTGTAAATGATTGAGTGGCCGATTTCATGTGCGACCACGTCGAAATTCAGGCTGTAGGGGCGATATTCGTCCCCGTGTTCATGGGTGCCCCCGGTTTCAAGGAAACCCCAACCGATATGCGCATTGTCCAGGCTTGGCAGCAGCGACAGTTCGAGCCGGTTAAAATCACGGGCGAAATGCCATGGGATTGGTCGGTCAAAATAGCCCTGCCAGACGTCCATCGTGAAATGCGCCGAGCCAAACAGATGCGCTGCCTCAAAAGCCGGGTCCGACGGGCCAATATGGATAAAGTTACCGAACTCATCAGGCATTGCCGGGGGATGGATATATCCGTTCCAGGGCGGCAGATACATTCCCGGACCATCCGGTCCGGGCACGATGGCCCCATAGGGTGTAGTCTTTCCGACAGGGTTAACCGTGTACATGCGCGGACCCGATGGACCAGGGCCGATACTGCCCTGCGGAGCCGATATTTCGACTAGCTCAAGCTGTGGGTCCTCTTCCAGAAAAGGGGATTGCGGATACAGCAGAAATCGCGTTCCAGGCTCTTCGTCATCAAGGTGATCTGGTAAGTTCACAATACCCCCCTTTCAGGCCACGCCTCGGATCCGCCTTGGGGCGGCTAGTCAACGGTACTATTTAATCCGGCATCCGCGTGACAAAACAAATACTCTGCTTCTATCAAATCAAAAAATGCTTCCCGCCCGGCCAATCCAAGTGAAACTGCATATGATTCAAGATCATCCGGCACTGGTTGGTCAAGCTGTGTTTCAAAATACCACATAACCATAGGTAGGCGCCCGCTTGCAGGACCGCCTCGGGCAGTCAATGATTCAGCTCCCCTTAGTGCCTTGCGATGGGCACGATCCCGCAATTCGGCATAGCTCCCGTCACGGCGCAACTCGCGCAAAAGCGATGACTCAAGGACCGAAGCCCGAGAGGTAATGTGGCCATGCACCCGAGCGGCATCGGCCAGCATCGCCTCGTATTCCTCGACACTCAGATCATTCTCGTCCAGCCATGCCATCAAAGCGGCGCGGCGCGACAGGCCGGCTTTTTGCCTGTGCGCATCCATCTGTGCCATCAGGGCAGGGCGGTCAGGCTCTTCATCCCGCCGATCAGCCTCTTCCCGCGCCAGCAGAGTCAGCGCGGCCCGTTCACGCAGCCGCGTATACATGTCCGGGTTCAGCCTGACTTCGTCGATAACCGCCTGATCGGCCTTCTGATCGGCATCCACTCGGGCACGCAGCCCTTTCCACATCAGCGTTTCTTCGGTCGGTTGCTGCGTCGCCGGGAAGGGAAGGTCGTTTGCCAGATCTTCGGCCATACGCCCAAGCATCTCAATGGCATCACGCGCTTTTGCATCAACCTTGCCGTTTGGCAGCCAGTCCACAAAACTCTGGATATCAGAAAGCCCGTTCAACGCGTCAATTATGTTAGGCCAACTGCGCTGACGATAGTTCATGCCTTTGGCAATCCGCAGAACCTCTGCGGCACGTTCAGCGACCAACATGCCTAGATTATGCGCCTCCTCAACCGTTGCTCGGACCGAGACCATGGGTTCGCTCAATGGCAAATAACCCAATTCTGCCGGGCTGTGCAGGACCGCAACTTCGTCGTCATCCTGCAGGGTTCGGCTGTAGAAATCCTCAAAGATTCGACCCACGCCGATCATACCAAAATCAGCCAACTCTGCCGCGCGCAAAGCACCCATGCTGGCACTGCCATAAACGGGGATTCCCTGATTCATGGCCCAAAGAATCTCTTTGTGCCAGACCGACGGGACGCCCTCAAAAAAGCCGTCTATTATCCCGATCGCGCGCGGACGATCACGTGCCACGCGATATACGTCCCCCTGCCGGACCGGGGGCAAGATCACAGGGTCTAAGCATTGGGCCACAGCATCGGCTGTCAACGTCGGGCCCACAAAAATAACGACACTCATCCGTATGTTTCCATTACACGCTGCGCGCGTTCCCCGGCGATGTAATCGGGGTCGTCATGAGGCGCTTCAAGCCCCGGTATGACAGCTCGGACAACGGCGATCTCATACTCCGGGCGCGATAGATCGACCGTGATCACCTGCGAAATACCTACAGTTTCGAGGCGGGTAGTCAGCAAGTTCAAATCCTCTTGGAATGATCCGGTGGCATATGTCGGAGTATTCGAAAAATCCTGCGTCGCGTCCGAACTGTCTATCTGATTGCGAATATAGGCACATCTTTCTATCTGCGCCTGGTCAGTAAACTCTTCTGGGTCCAGATCATCACGCGCGCCAGAGATATAGGTGAGGCGGGTTTGTGCCGCTTCGGTCAGGGCCCGCAACAAAGCAATGGCGCGATCTGGATGGCAGCCATCACCGATACCGATGTGGCCGTTCTGCCCGTCCGGCTCGCAGATCGTACAGCGGAAACAGGCGATTCCGATGTCCGAGGTGGTGTCCCAGATGCCCAGGTTCAGGCCCGCCGCCTCAACCATGCTTATTGCGTCCTTGCACCTGTCATCATCGATAGTGTCTGGGTGGATCCGTGCTGGCGCGGACTGAAATTGCCACAGTGTGGTGGCATCGCGTTCGATGAGTTCAAAGATCGCATGGCAACTGGCTTCAAACAGGTTGTTGCCGGATGCCAAACCGTTTGTCGTTCTGGGAAAAGCAACCTGCCCACCCATCGGCAAAGACGTATAATCGGTATCGACCATCTCCATTGGAACCCAACGGGCGCAAGCGGAATTCAAATCCCGACCCTCTACCCACAATCTGTTCGCATCAGGATCAAATCGGCCACCAGTTACCCGAGGTAGCTTATCAACATCCACCACCGGCGCATCGCGCGCTATATCGGTAAATCGTGCCAGACGTTGAGGCGCCGTTACCCGTTCCGCGTGCCAGCTTTCGATCGCTTCCATAACCCCCGACGCTTGCGCGGCCGGGACTGACAATCCCTTGCCGAGCGACACCGAAACCGATCGGGAATTCGGGCGCGCAACCATGACTGTGGGCAATCCGATACGATCCAGGCCGGTTAAGTTCGCAATTCGAGTAATGCCCATTTCACGCAGATAGGGCGCTACGATTTCCAATGTTTGGCTGGGGCTTCGCAGGCGATGAGTATCAAGCACATATTGCTTTTCCGATACGTCAGACATGATGCAACCTTGCCAAAAACAAAAGAAATTGGCCACTAGGCGAAAATACATGCCGGTGACCGGATCAGCTCAGGATGGGGGATGATTTCATATGGGTCAACTCTGCCGCCCATAATTGTCTCAACACGACAATCTACTTGCTGGACAATGATAAGCGCGGGCGGAACCAACTGTGCCCAGCAGCCAGCGCCTAAAATCGAATTGCAGCGACGATATTCAAAGGATGCCGCATTATTTTAACATAATCTTCATTCTGCGATATTTACTGCGCGACCGGAAACCCAAAATGTCTCGAAAAGCTGTCAGAAGCGCGCCTTCTTTCGTGCGAAGGTCCCAGGGCAATCGGGAAAGTTGCTCTATGGAGTCTAACTTAAAAAATATAATCAATGCAATACACTGAACTATGGTGCGGGTGGAGGGACTTGAACCCCCACGCCTTGCGGCGCCAGAACCTAAATCTGGTGCGTCTACCAATTTCGCCACACCCGCACGACCAGCAGCTGCTGCCGGAATGCCGCTCAATAGCAAAGCTTTTGAACGAGTGCGAGAGGGAAATTGTAGTTTACACGAAGAAAATTTATGCCCGTTTCAGAGCAAATCCAACCTCTGCTCAGAGGCACCAAACAACCCGAAAACATATGAAAGACCGCACGACCACACCGACCGGAAAGGCCAATGGACTTGCAGCTGACCAAGCTTTGCCTGACGCCGCCCAAAACAGAAATCTCGTAGACCAGGCAGACCCAAAAAAGACTATGTGAAACATAGCGTCCTGTTAAAATTCACCATTGATGAACCTGCCAAATTTAAACACCCTCACGTTGTGCCGTGTTGTTGTTGCCTTTCCCGAAAGCGCACTTTGTTTGGGCGATGGATTCTGTCTCATGACAAGATTTTGCCAAATATGGAGCTGACCACATGTATGTAAAACTATAATTTAATAAATAGTTACACTCCATTTGGGGGCCAGTTATCAAATTCGGCTCGCTGTGAACTTCAGCTGATATGCTCATATTTTTATACGCTTTTTAGTTTAGTAGTGGGCCCGGGCAAGTCCGCAGCCATACTTGCGCCACAATTCAAACGCCAAAAAATCTTATTCGCGTCAAAATAAGACCGCCTTGCCAGTAGTTGATGGGTGGAAAGGAGTTAATGAGTCTTTTGCCTTCGGGCGTCTTACCAGTTCGTTCGCTCAACTCCAGTACAAGGGTCTTTACCGTGACCAACATGATGAACTCTGCATCTGCCGAGCAAGACGCGATTGGTCTTGCACGCGAAAGTTTTCTTGGTGAACTCAAAACCCTGAATCGCGAACACCCGAATACCGGGTTTGGCATCTCGCTGCGTACGCATTCTGGCGGGCATTATTTGCTTGCCAATTCCCGAATGCCCCTGCCCGAGGTCAAATCCCAGGGTTTCCCAACAGGGCGCAGTGTTGCGTGCCTGGAAAATAGCGACTGCTTCAGCTCGATCGAAGTGCTGGCCGATGCCCGCGCATATGAATCGATCACACCAAGCGCCGAAGCCGCAATTTTGGGCAACGCCCTGAACCTGATCGCCCGGATTGATACGCTGACTAGCGCACCTCACGGGCAGATCGAACCTCATATCGCCGCTACAGGAACCGGAGGCTAACCATGGCGCGTAACGATCATCTTTTGTCTGTTGGAAACGAAGCGCTGACCCCAATGACTTCGGCCATGTCGGCATTGACGACACAGATTGACCAACTGACAGAGGTGGCGGACGCGCGCTCCTCGGCACGTCTTGCGACGCTCAAGACACGCATGGAGAATTTCACTGCCAGCGTCACGCTGGTCGGTCAGGTCAAGGCGGGAAAATCTTCGCTTGTGAACATTCTGTCCGCACGCCCTGCCCTGCTGCCTTCGGATGTGAACCCATGGACCTCTGTGGTTACCACGCTGAACATCAACACCAGAACCCAGGGTGATACAAAATCCCGGTTCACTTTCTTCGAACAAGAGGAATGGGACAATCTGATGGTTGGCGGCGGCCGGCTGGGAGAGCTGGCCAATCGGGCCGGCGCCGACGATGAAATGGACGATATCCGCCGTCAGATCGGCGAAATGAAAGCTAAGTCCGAGGAACGACTGGGTAAGCATTTCGACCTGATTCTGGGGCAAAGCCATCAATACGACTATTTCGATGAGGAACTGATCCAAAGGTATGTGTGTCTGGGTGATGAAGACGACCCGGACATCAACCCCAAGACCGGTCGTTTTGCGGATGTGACAAAGTCGGCTGAGCTGTACATGGACATCCCCCAGTACCCGATTTCCCTCAAGCTGTGCGACACACCGGGTGTAAACGATACGTTTATGGTGCGTGAACAGATCACCCTGCGCAGCCTGCGCGGGTCCGAAGTCTGCATTGTGGTTCTGGCAGCCAGTCAGGCTCTGACCACAATGGACATGGCGCTGATGCGGATCATCGCTCAGTTCGAAAATCGTCAGATTATCCTGTTCGTTAACCGAATTGACGAACTTGCAGATCCGGTCACCCAGGTTCCTGAGATTCGGGATCGGATTCTGGACACGCTGAAACACAACAATATCGACACCAAGGCAAGTGTCGTGTTCGGCAGCGCCCTGTGGGCCGAGGCCGCGATAACTGGCAATCCCGATATTCTGTCTGAGGAATCCCGGAAAGCCCTGAACACGTTCTATCTGGCGGCCGGGTTTGGCGATCAGGCCCCGTCACTGGACAAGATTTGGGCGTTGTCCGGTTTGCCCGACCTATTGCTGGCGATGAATGAACGCATTGCCGAAGGCGCAGGAACTCGACTTCTGGACCGTGTACGCCACCGGGCGCGCAACATCGCCAGTCAGATCCGGGCGACCGCCGTGGCCAAAAAACTATCCGACAGCGAAGGGATCGTGCGAGAGCTGAACGGGGTAGCACCCGAAGACGCCGTGGCCGAGGTCAACGCAGAGTATGAAAAAAAGGCCGCTGAGCTTACTGCTTCCTTGCGCGCGAAAGTGCTTGAGCGTCTGAACTCGGCCGAAGCCAACTTTGTTAAACGTGCCACCGATTCTCTAATCGCGCATCTTGAGCAAAATGGCGA
Source organism: Ruegeria sp. YTSA108 (assembly GCF_059610185.1). Classification (NCBI taxonomy): domain Bacteria; kingdom Pseudomonadati; phylum Pseudomonadota; class Alphaproteobacteria; order Rhodobacterales; family Roseobacteraceae; genus Ruegeria; species Ruegeria sp. YTSA108. The sequence goes on from NZ_JBXWND010000004.1 coordinate 188,006, forward strand.
GCAAGGAACGTGGCAGTACGATCCTGCCGGTCTGCGGACCTTGCAAAAAGCGGCCTATTTTAGCTTTGCCCGGTCGATGCGCAAAGAAGTTGGTGCGTTGTATTCAGCGGCAGCCGCTGACATCGAAGCGTTGTATCAAAGCTTGCTGGGCAACCATCTGGGAGAGTTCAGCATCGAGGCACCAATCGTCCCGCGGGTACCACCTCCACTGGGTATCGGACGCACGATTGCCCTGGACTTGCAAAGCACATGGTGGCGCCGCTGGTGGCAACGCCGCAATGGTTTCGAGGCCTATGCGGCGGATTATACGCGCCTGATCACATCAGAGGCGAATTCGATCACCAAGGATATCGAAGAAAACCAGATTGCAGCAGTTCTTGAAAATGTCCGCGCCGCCCTTTCCGACTTTATGCGCGAGCAAAAGGAGACTCTGTTGAACATTTCGGCCTCGGCCGAAAAGGACCCCGGTCGCAGTGCAGCGCTGATGGAGGGGCTGGCCCCTCAGAAATCCCGCGACGATATCCTCGGCGATATCCTGAAAGATCTTAGTAACGAGGCAGCATAAGTAGCGATATGGCAAAAGATTCACAAACCCGCTTCGTCTCTTCAAAAGCATGGGACCGCATTGAGAAATGGTCCCGCAGGAAACCTGTTTTCGCACTTATGGGGGAATTCAGCGCCGGCAAATCAACCTTGATGAACTTTCTGCTGCGCTCGGAGGCACTGCCTACACAGGTTACAGCCACACAGCTGCCACCAGTTTGGTTCAGTTGGGGTAGAAGGTCGGCCTATGTACAACGCCCTGACGGAACTCGCGAAAACATCAACCTGGACCAGTTGGAACAAGTCGGGGTGAATGATGCCCAGTTTATTCGCATATTTCTGGAATCCGACATTCTTGAAGCCGTCGACCTGATTGACACTCCGGGTATTTCCGATCCCAAGATTTCTACTGATGTCTGGCGACGGGCTGTCGGTCAGGCAAATGGCGTTATTTGGTGTACGCACGCCACGCAGGCATGGCGCGAAACTGAACGGGCAACCTGGGTTTCCCTGCCCGAACGGTTGCAACATAATTCATTGCTGCTGGTCACACGTGCAGACGTTTTGGATGTCAAGGATCGCCAAAAGGTCCTTCGTCGTGTGAACCGCGAAGCAGGTCACCTGTTCAACCGTTCGATCCTGTTTTCAGCCCGTGATGCCATCATGGCCCGCGACAAAAGTGGGGACGCCGAATTGTGGACCCGCAGTGGCGGTGGCAAGATGGTCGACAGCTTCCTGGAAATCACAGAACTGATCATGGACAGCCGCGCTCATCAGCTGGCGCGTTATCAAATTGACACCAGCTTGTCCGATGCTCCTCAGGTACACCCGCTGCGCCCGCGGCGCAATTTCTCGAATGTACAGGGAACCGCTCCGCTGAAGCTGGTAAATCCGCTGCATGAGGGAACAGAGCCCGAGGTGGTAACACAATTCCCAGTGCGCCCTGCCCGGGTCGAACTGCGCCCTGATGAGGTTGAACGTGCCCCGCGCATTGACCCACAAGAGGCCGAACGTCTGCGCGCCGACATGACCTCGGGCGCCGAGATCGTAAAAGAAGAAAAAGAAGACGAATTGCGGGCGTTCTTCCGGGAGACCACTCCCGAGGACTCGGACGTTGCCGATCTGTCCGTTGCTCCTACCGAGGATGATGAAACAGACCCACAGGCCGTATCCGTCATTGATGAAACTGACATTGTTGAAGTTCAGCCACTTTCTGCGGAAGCCGAAGTTGCTGAAGAAGAAAACCTGTTCAGTGACGAAGACGAAGCTGACACATTCATGGCCTCTTTGGAGGACCAGCTTACAGATGTTCCGGAGCCCGAAGAGACCGCTCAGGCAGAGCCGGAAGAAACCCCGGTCGAACTTTCCGTGTCCTCGATCACAGCGTTGATGGCTGAACAATCGGATGATGCCGAGGATGAGTTCGAACCAGAGCCGGAAACCAATGGCCTGATGAACACTCAGGTTGTCGCCATGCCAGAGAGCAGACCGGAAATCGCGGGCTCGTTTGAAGACATTGTAAACGTGTCCGTCGACACCCCGCTTAGCGCGGCGGCGATGTGGCGCGAGGTCACGGATGGCGAAGACATGCCCACCAACCCAGAAGCGTTGAAGAAGGTATTTCAAGCATTTCTTGAGGAGTTTGACCAAATCACGGCCGAACACAATGCGCGAAAATCAGATAACGCGGTAAGGCCCATGGCCAATACCTCTGAAGACACGGGTGTTGAACGACATGTACTTTAGCCGTGAGAAACCTAGGAGACAGGGCAACTGATGTCTATCGAAACAGCATTAAACGATGCGATGGCGACCATACCCGACTGCATAGCAGCCGGGTATGTCGACATGAAGACAGGTATGTTGCTAGGCACCCATGTCTCAGACTCGGAAAGTGCCGAAGCCTTGGATACTCTGGCCATTGCGGTGGCCAACCTTTTTCAGGGGCGCGGTGTGATCGCGTTTGAGAATCTGCTGCGTTCGACCGACGCCGACGATACGGAAAATCCTGGGTTTGGCGAAATCGCAGTGTTTTCAAAGGATCGGCTGAATATTTTCCTGCGGACCCCGGACTACCCGGACCATGTGGTCTGCTACATCTGTCGCGACAGTGCCAATGTGGGGCTGGCGCTTACTAAATCGCACATAAGCCTAGGGCCGGTTACGGCCGCTGTATAACGGGACCAGAGGGGGTCACGGCATGATGGATACTGACATACTGGACATGCTCGAAGACATCGGGCGGTTGTCGGTCGCCCGTTTGAATCCGACGGTTACATTAGCTGCTGAGACGAGTGAGATTCGTCGTGAAAAGATCCTGCGTACAATTCGCGGAACCATTTTGCCGCGTCGGCTGGAATTTACCGCGGCCAATGGCGATTGTCTGGCAATGGAGGTCAACAGCTCGCGGGTAACTGATGTTTTCCGGGTCCGCTCGGGCATGATACCGGATTTTGAAACTACTCCGCGTGAAGAGCTTGCGACTCGCTTGGCCGAATTGGTGTCCGATATTGCAGCAGCCCCTGCCCCGTTGGAGTTGCTTTCTCTGCAGCCGGACACGGCGCTTGAGGTTGATGATGTCGGTGTGACTTTCAGCGAGATTGCAAAGGCTTGCGGCACTATCGAGCTGCCGCCCGAGACGGTCGTTTCTTTGGTTCCCGACACGCCTGCCCCGCAAGAAACAGATATTCCAGCGTCCGCCGCCGGGGCGACAGCAGGAACCATTGCCAGCGCGTTTTTTGATGGCGCTGAACGGTTCGCATTGGGACGCGCCGAAGTCACCGTGGACGGTGCAGCCATCTCGCGGCTCGAAGGAGTATGCGACGTCGGGCAACCCCTGCACGCCGATCAGGATCTGCTTCGTCAGTTTGCACAGGATCTTGTTGGGTGGGACGGTGACGCCGCCACCGCGCTGGATCATCCTCAGCTGATTGTAATGCGGCCTTCAGGGGGCAAAGGGGATGCGCTTGCCGTTCTGCATGACGGGTCACAATTTGCGCTGGCCATTCATGAAGCGCGCAAACTGGGAGCCGTCGTAAACCTTTGGAAATCAGTTACGGGATCGGAAAAATGATCCGGTGCCAACAGTTCAATTTTTCAACGAATTCGATCCGTGAAATAAAGTAGTCAGGGTATGTGTTATGAGTGAGAATAATCGTCGCGAGTTACTTCGTATAGCCAACGAGATGAAAGGCGTCAGCAATGACGAAACCGGGCAGTTTATCTCTCGGATCATTGGTGATCTTTCGAACCTGAAGCCCTCGATTGCTTTTGTTGGTCAGATCAAGGCCGGCAAATCCCGACTGATCAATGGTTTTACCGGACAGGCCGAATATCTGCCGTCGGATGTGAACCCTTGGACAACCGTAATCACTGATATGCATTTCGGCCACCCGTCGGGCCGGACGCAAGGTGCCGAGTTCCATTTCTTCGACAACCGTCAGTGGCAGTCCCTGATTGCCGAAGGCGAAGAGCTGCGCAACATGTTCCCCGATGACGAGGACAGTTATAAGCGCGAGATGATCGAAGAACAGGTCGACGCAATGAAGACCCGCGCCAAGCTTCGGCTGGGCGATAGCTATGAACAGCTGCTGGGCCAACATCATGATCTGGAAGACCTGAATTCGGATGATTTGGCACGTTATGTTTGCGCAGGCGATGACCCGACCGAGGGTGGGACACATGATCCGGCATCGGACCGGGGCCTTTACAGCGACATCACCCGAAAGGCCGAGGTCTATTTTGACATCGGACATTTCCCATTTCCGCTTACGGTCACCGATACGCCCGGTGTAAATGACCCTCTGCTGATCCGCGAAGAGATCTCTCGTCAATACCTCAAAGAGTCCGACTTTTTTGTGGTTGTCCTGTCGGCGCATCAGGCGCTTTCTCGGGCGGACTTGAAACTGTTCCGCCTAATGCAAGCGCTGGAGCTGGGCCAGATCGTGGTTTTTATCAACCGCGTGGACGAATTGGGAAATGGTGCCGAAGATGCCTTCAAGGTGCGGGCCGATGTTCTGGACGGGCTTGAGAAGGCGCTTGGGAACTCGAACATTGACGTGCTGACCGGCAGTGCCCAATGGGCGCATTACGCCCTGACCGGTGACGAAGCCGGTATCAATCACGACGATGTCCTGGCCTGGCTGCGCGCGCACCCCGATCAGATGAAGCAATATCTGGACGGTGTCGAAGAGATCAAACAAGGCCCCGGCCCGATCAGCCGCGAAGGTGTTTTGCGCTTTGCCGCAATGATTGCCTCCGGGTTGCCCGACCTGCGCCGGCATGTGACCCGAGCGCTGACAGAAGGCCCGCGCGATGAACAACTGCGTATGGCCTGGCAGCATCTCAACAGCTTTGCCCAAGGTGAATTGGACCGGTCCAAAGCGCATCTGCGCGCGATCGAGAACGACACCACAACCTCGGCAGAAGACGCTGGTGAAAACAACAGGATATTGGCCGATCTGCGGAACTCGGTCAGCGACAAGACCACCAAGATCATTGACGAAATGGATGACGTCCTGGCCAACCTGAGAGGCGTAATGGATGACACCGTGGCCGAGGCCGTGTCGGGCGTTGTTCGCGGCCCGAACGGAGATTCTCCGCTGTTGTCGAAAACCGGAGAAACCGAGCTGAATTTCACTCCGCTGCGTGACCGCATGCGCGAACTTGTTCAGGGGGCCACCCAAGTTGTCCGCCAAAGAATGCTGAGCGAGCTCTACGCAATCGACATGCAAAGCAATGCCACGCTGCGGGCTCTGCCCGGCTGGCAGGACGCAACCGACAACCGGATGAACACCAGCGCAGTTCGCTGGTTCCGTCCGGACACGTCCGCTTTGACCCGTGGCATCACTGTCGAACTTCGGGTAAACTGGTTGTCCCGGCTGATTTCGCGTAAAAGTGTCGTGTCCCGTGCCGAACGCATGATCGTTCAGGAGTTTGAGATGATCGGAGATGATCTGGTGGATACCGCCCGCGGTGATTTGACCGAGCGGCTCAATACCGTGCTGGACCATTATCTGGCCCTGCTCGCCACACATCTTGAACATCGTGCCGGAACCGGCGAAACAAATGCCCGGGCCGAGGCGCAAGCCGCCTTCAACCACGCACAACATATTTCTGACGAGCTGGGCACCCTATTCAGCCAGCATCAAACAGATGAAAGACTAGCAGAGGCAGCGGAATGATCGAATTTCCCGGAACCGACAAGGAAGTGAGGCAGCTCGAGCGCTTTCTGACCGCGACCGAAAGCCTGCCGAGCGACGTGGCGCTCGAAGATATGCGCGCCCGTGCCTTGGCGCATGCCGAACGCTTGTCAAACGCGGTCAATATTGGATTCGCCGGAGAATTTGGCGCGGGAAAATCCAGCCTGGCCAACATGCTGGCCGGGGCAGATATTCTGCCTACCGGGCCGCAGCATCTGAAACTGCCGCTCGTTATTGTGGCATATTCCGAAACCCCCGAAACAACTGTCGGGTGGTGGGACCGTGAACCTAAAGTCTATTCTGGAATTGCACTTGAAAAAGCTGCCAAGGACGAACCCGACTTTATCTCTGTTGGATTGAACACCCCTGCCCTGCAAGAGATATCGCTCTACGATCTGCCTGGGTCAGGCGCTTTGGATGATACCTATAAACCGACGCTCGATCTGCTCAAATTTGTGGATTGCGCAATCTGGTGCACCAACGGCACAAATGCATGGCGCGAAACGGAACGCCATCTTTGGGCTAAGGTTCCGGAAGAGTTGCGAGCAAACAGCATATTGGCTGTGACACATACAGATTTGCCTCCGGTACGCGACGCGCTTGACCGGGTGTTGGCCCGCTTGAACAAAGAAAAGCGCAATATGTTCCGCTCGGTTGTGCCGATCGGCACCCCAGTGGCTGTCCGTGCCATGGCGCAAGAGCCAGAACCGGATTTCGCCCTTTGGGAAACCTGCGGTGGACAGGGGCTGGCCGAACAGGTGCTTGATATTGCTTCGAACCGGCGACAGGCAGACCTGAGTTCGGCGCGCGAAGATCTGGAACAGCACTTTCTACCCTATCTGAAATCGATTGACGTTCAGGTGCCGGACATAGCCGCCCTCGACGCGCCCTCTATGCAGGCTACGCTGGAAAACGTGCTACCCCCTATCGACAATCCGATCCTGGAAGACTGGCTTGCCGCAATTGCCAGTATCTATGAAGACCTGCGGGAAACCTCAAATATGGAGCCTGCGGCTTTCCTGCAAAGCTGTCAGGAAATCGTTGAGGATTTCGCCGAGCGCCTGGAAAACGATGGCGAGATTGACCCGACGGCGGATTGGATTCCGGGTGAGTTCGAAAAGGCCACGGACTTGTTGCTTTTGCTTCAGTTCGAAAGCGGCGTTGCGCCACTGAAGGATGCGATTAGCATCCTGGCACAGCTGAGTGACAACCTTGCTTGGGCCGGCAGCCGGGTTGAATCGGCACAGCCAAAGACCGGAACCTGAAATTTCCGCTCAAGGCTGAGCGGAAATTCCGCGAATCGTAGATGCGATTCCTACGAATCTATTGTTTCGAATTTGTAGACCAATCCTTAAGAATTTGTTTTTAGCTTTCGATTTTATCACAATATATTTCTATATGTAGTATAAACTGTCAAATACACACCACATATAGATCAATCGCAAAAACGATCCTTAGTGAAGCCATCAGGCGGCCCCAATAAAGTCAAATTTGAATCGTCTAACCGACTTGAGTGTCCTGCGGTTGTTTTTGGTTGTGTGTTTGCGGGCTATTTGCCCAGGTTTTTTGCCGCAAAACGATTAGAACGGGCGGAATGAAATGAGCCATAACCAGGCTGTCGGTGCAACGCACGACGAACCTAAGATTGAAGGACTTGAACCTGGCGCAAAGCTGTTGCGCGGGCAGTATGAGATTCTTCGTTTCCTCAGCAATGGCGGGTTTGGGATTACCTACCTGGCCCGCGACAGCCTAGAGCGCGATGTCGTGATCAAAGAGTGCTATCCGGGCGCTCTGTGCCGTCGGAATGGTGACGCGGTTGAACCCATCAATCCCGACCACAAAGAAGATCTGCGCGCGATCATCGACCTGTTCATTCAGGAAGCGCGCAATCACGCCCGACTGGTTCATCCCAATATCGTTGACGTACATCAGGTCTTTGAAGACAACGACACGGCGTATATCGCTATGGACCTGATCCGGGGTTGCGATCTTCTAGATTATTCCGAGAACCCCGAAAACGACGCTGGCCCGGATTTCATTGTCCAAGTCACCGAGAAAATGCTGTCGGCCGTTTCGTTCATCCACCAAAGCGGAATGCTGCATCGCGATATCTCACCGGACAATATTCTGATTGACCAAAACGGAGACCCGGTCCTCATCGACTTTGGTGCCGCGCGGGAACAGGCAGCCAATCAATCAGCTGCCCTGTTGACTTTGCGGGTTATCAAAGACGGATATTCCCCGCACGAATTCTATGTACGCGGCGCAGATCAGGGACCCAGCAGCGACCTCTATGTTCTCGCGGCGACGCTTTATCACGCCATCAGTGGCGAACGTCCGATCGACGGGCAAACCCGACTGAATGCCTTCAACAATGGCCAGGATGATCCCTATACGCCCCTCGCAGGTCAGTACAGCGACTATCCCGATGGGTTCCTTGAAGCGATCGACAAAGCGATGGAAGTTCACGCAACAGATCGTCTGCAAACGGCCCTGGATTGGCTGCGGATGTTCCGTGGTCCCGGCGTCATGTTTGACTCGTTCGCCTATCGTCCGGTCTCGGTCATCGTAGCGATGGACCGTAAGGACGAAGTCGAAGAGCAAGCCCGGATCAAAGCCGAAAGTGAAAATGCCGAGGCGGTGGTGACTGCCTTGTTGGCTGGGAACCCTGACATTGCCCTGGGTAATGAGGATAAGTTTGAGGGCGATCTGGCCAAGTTTGCACAAAAAGAAGAGGCCGCGGTTGCGGTCGATACGATCGTCAAGAACGGATCAGGCGGCAGCGGTAAAGTCATCGCAGGCGCTGCTGCGGTGGTGGTTGCCTTGGCTGCAGGCGGATTCGTTTTGTTCAGTGGCAGCGAAGAAACCCCCGAACCGACAGCAGCGCCGGTCCAAGTGACCGAGACAGAGGCACCAGCCTCGGAACAGCCGGAAGAAGCCGTGGAAACGGCGGCACCGGCCGCTGCGGAAGCTGAAGCACCAGAACAAGAAGTCGCAAGCGTAGAACCTGTTGAGCAGACGGATACCCTCACGGCGCAAAACGCCGAAGCGCTACCTGTCGAGGCAGCCCCAGTTGCTGCTGACCCGGTAGAAATCAGCGCTGCTGCTGGCCAACCGGCAGAAACGCAGATTGCGTATTCTCATTGGGATGTGGAAATACCGTTCCAGACCTCGAAACGCCGCGCCTCGACTGGCAGCGTCGTTGTCGTGACCGGCATTGACCCCACGCTGGATACTTCCGTGATCGGAGAATGGGTGCAGCATGGGGCGTCGATTTATACTCTGAACGGAGTGCCGGTCCAGGCAGATGCAAGTTTTGCCGCCCAGATTTTGGATGACCTGAAGGTCGATCCGGATGGGTATATCCGCATCACTGCCCGTTATCGGGAACTCGGAAAAACCCGTGCGCAGAACGGATTGCTGGCCCTGCCCGCCATTCGCATGTTGGGTCTCGAGAATGGTTATGTGTTCACTATCAGAAACAGCAATGGAAACGGCTGGGCAACTGTTGTTGACACTGCACCAGACGCGCCCGCAGCAGGTAGCCTGCGCAAAGGCGATGTACTGATCTCGGAAAATCATACCGGTCAGAACATTACCAACCCTGAAGGGCTGGACGCGCTTTTGCAGCTCCTTGTTTCTGAAAACCAGTCCGAAGCCCGCTTTACAGTTCTGCGCAACGGTACTGAAACGGGTGCGGTTATGCCCCTGGTACAGGAGTAATGATCCGGTCTGATTGTGATCTGCCTGTGTGTGTTTGCTGAGAGTGAAACGAAAGCCATCACTCTGACGGGGACCGGCCCGTCGCAGAAGGTAAATGAGTTTTTTGTTCCCAATCATCAGTGCCTGTGTACCGAACGTGCAGAGGTGAGTAGCAGCCCCATGGGACGTAGATCCTGTGCCAAGAAACAAAGGTGTCGACACCATGTTTAAATATAAAAGCCCCCTTAGCCGGCTTCTCGAAGGTGCCGGCAAACCTCAAGAGACCGAAACCGAGGAGGTCGCGGCACCTGAGTCTGATAACGCTGAACCGATTGCGGATTTCAACGCACTTCGTAATGCACTGGCAGGCGGCAACACTACCGCTGATAGCTACGATGAAAGCGAAGAACTATTACCCGAAGACAAGATGCCGGAGTTCTCCGAAGCAGAACAAGCCACTGCCGATGAGATTATCGTCGAGGAAGTGGTCGCCGAAGTGCAAAGCGCCACCGAGGTTACAGTTGATGCCGACCCAAAGGACGACGAACCGGTTGTGACACTGCATGTGTCAACCGAAGAACTGACAGCCACGATTGAAGATCCCGCGCCTGAAATGGCGATGGAAGAACCGGTCGTAGACGTAGTCGTCGAGACAGTTGATCCGGAACCAGAAGCGCCTTCTGCCCAAGAGGTCGAGGTACAACCTCAGCCTGCTCCTGCGGCAAAAGAAGACAGACGCAGCCGTGTGAAAACCACCTTCCTGGGCTTCGAGCGCGCGGATACGCATGTTCAGGACCTGATGGAATCGGCCGAGCCGGTGGCTATGGCCAAGACCGAGGCCGCGCAGGCGACATTCCCGGTGGGATGGCTTGTTGTAACTTCCGGCCCCGGCCGCGGTTCCAGCGTTACGCTGACAGAAGGCCTGATGCAGATTGGGCGTAATGATGATCAGGCGATCCAGCTGGACTTTGGCGACACTGGGATTTCCCGCAGCAACCATGCGGTAATTGCCTATGACCCGGAAGACCGCAAATGCTATTTGGGCCATGGCGGCAAGGCCAATCTGGTGCGCCTGAACGGCAAACCCGTTCTCAGCACGGTTCCACTCTCCACTGGCGATCTTATCCGGATCAGTGAAACCTCAATCCGTTTTGCAGCCTTCTGCGATGACGGCTTTGATTGGCGGGATGCTTAATTGATGCTGGCGACCCCGGCATATGATCTTGCGCTGATCCTGGATCAGGGTCAGCGCGACACGCAGGAAGACGCGGTCGCGTCGCGTATGTTCGACGCGGCGGATGCGGGCTATGTCATCGTCGCGGACGGAATGGGTGGGCATGCGGCAGGAGAAGTGGCATCTGAACTGGTAGTCAAAGCCTGGCGCGATGCACTGGATACCGAACTTGAAGCAGACGCTCCGGCTGAGACAGCGCTGATCGACGCCTTACCCTTGGCAGCCATGCAGGCAAATGCCGCGATTTCGACCTACTGCGAGGAGCAGGGTGAAGATTTCAACATGGGATCAACCATGTTGGGAGTTTTGCTGCTGGAAAAGCGCGTCTTCTGGATTTCGATTGGCGACAGCCCCCTATATCTCTATCGCGACCGTACTCTCAGCCAAATCAACGAAGACCATTCGATGGCTCCGATGATTGATGCTCAGGTTGCTGCAGGTACCCTTACGCCAGACCAGGCGTCGTCTCACCCCGACCGAAACCAACTGACTTCGGTGATAATGGGCGCCGCAATTCCCAAGGTCGATTGCCCGGAAGAACCATTGGGTCTTAGCACCGCGGATGTGCTGATCGTGGGAAGTGATGGTCTGCAATATCTGAGCAACACAGAAATTCAGGCAATTCTTGAGGAAAACGAGGATGCGCTGGCTCAAGATATTGCGGATGCGCTGTTGCGGGCACTGAGAACCAGGAACGACCCGGATCAAGACAATACGTCGATTGGCGTCATCAAACTCAGAAGAAACGACTAGAGGCAAAGCAACCGGACCAATGAAACTCCATCTGATCATATCCAGCCTGGCACTAGCTGCCGCGACGGGCGCTGCTTCGGCACAAGAAGCATGCTCAACCTATGAAATCCAGCGAGGCGACAGCCTGCGGGAACTGACCATCGCAGTCTATTCGACCGAAGATTTTCGGATCATCTTCGAGGCAAACCGCGATGTAATCGGAAATAATCCCAATGTCATCCGCGTCGGCGACGTTTTGACCCTGCCGTGTTTGGAAGATATCGGGCGCGCAGCTGCCGTGCCGCTGACAGAGGCCGAAGCAATGGCCGCCGAAATGGCCGCCGAACTTGTCAAGGCTGCGGAAGATCGCGCTGCCAAAGCTATCGCCGAAGCCGAGTCCCGCGTGGCCGAAGCCAAAGCAGAGGCGGTCATCGCCGCCAAGGCTGCGGCCAAGGATGAGATCGAGGCCGCGCGTGCTGAAGGTGCTGCCCTAATCCGCAATGCAGGTACCGGTGAACGTCCTGAAATCCGGGACCGTCAGTTGATTTTGATCACTGGCGGCAACTATTCCCCGTTCACGGATGAAGCTCTGCCGCATCGTGGTCTATATACAAATCTTGTTGAAACCGCGATGTTGCGCGCAGCGCCGGAACAGTCCTACAAGATCCAGTTCGTCAATGACTGGTCTTCACATCTGGATCTGTTGATGCCGACGCTGGCATTTGACGCAACCTTCCCGTGGTCGCGTCCAGATTGTGACGACGCAGATGCACTGTCTGAAAATGACCGTTCACGTTGTGAAACCTACAATTTCTCGAACCCGTTCTATGAAGTTGTGGACACGTTCTTTGCTCGCGAAGGTTCGGGCTATGAAGAGACCCTGACATATGCGGACTTTGCCGGTGCAACCATCTGCCGACCCGAGGGCTGGTCCCTGTCGCATATGGACGCGGTGGGGCTGTACGAGCCCGCGATCACGATGCTGCGCCCGGTTTCGCCGGATGAATGTTTCCATGCATTGATGGATGGAACCGCCGACATCGCCGCAATTGAGGCCCATCTGGCCGTCGAGGCAATCGGTCGGCTGGGTTACGAGCATCGCATTGTAGAAAACCCCAACTTGGCAGCGATCAAGTCTCTTAACATCATGACTCACAAGGATAATCCTGATGGAGAAGCGATCCTTGAAACGCTTAATCAGGGTCTGGCGATCATGCAGCAATCAGGAGAGTGGCGCGACATCGTCTCAACCGCTCTGCGTTATCAAATGGAAAATGGCTAAGGCCCTTATTGGCCTAAACTCAAAAAAGTCTGGAGGAAGTGGACATGTATAAATTTAACCTGAAGAAAGTCGTGATTTCGGCCACCGCCGTCACCGCCCTGAGCGCCGGAGCTGCCGCAGCACAGGAAGCCTGTAGCAACTATACCGTCGCGGATGGTGACACGATGGCGACCATCGCCATCGCGGCTTATGGCACCTCGAACTATCAGCCGATCTTCAACGCCAACCGCAACATCATCACCAACCCAAACGCGCTGGCGCCTGGATTGGTTCTGTCCCTGCCCTGTGAAGACGGTAGTCTGCCGAATGGCCAGTCAGCACAGGAACTGATCGCAGCAGAAGAAAAGCGTGCGGCCAGTGTGAAACGTTCGAACGTCTACGCCCCGCCAATCAAGCTGGTAGCGGGTAACGGATGGGAGCCATTCACAACCGAAAGTCTGAGTGGTGGTGGGATCATGACCCGCCTGGCGACCACAAGTCTTCAGCGTGCCGGCAACAGCCGTGATTTCTCGGTCAGCTTTGTCGACGACTGGACTTCGCATTTGGAAACTCTCTTGCCGCTCGGCGCATTCGACATCTCGATCGCCTGGACAGTTCCAGATTGTACAAACCACACCTATGAGTGGTCTGCAGCGACTGAATCCCGGTGCAACGAGTTTGTTGCTTCGGTTCCGGTCTATGACATCGTCGGCGGCTTTTTCACTCTGCCGGAAAGCGAATACTCACAAGCGACGGCCTTCGAAGACCTCAAAGGTGCAACCCTGTGCCGTATGGACGGCTGGAGCATGGTTGTACTTGAAGAAGTCGGCTTGAATTCCGAGAACCTGACGTTGGTTCACCCCAGCTCGGCCCGCGAGTGTCTGGATGCCGTTTTGACCGGCTCAGCCGATGTGGCCGCGTTCGAAGTCGATCTTTTCGCTGCAACCATGAAGGACATGGGCCTGACCTCGGAAGATATCGTAGAAAACCCCTATGTTTCCACGCTGTCCTCGATGAGCTTCCTTGCGCACCGCACCAACCCGTTTGCACGCGAATACATCGCTATGGTCAACAAGGGCCTGAACGAAATGCGTGAATCCGGCGAATGGTATGCGATCATTTCGGACACGCTGCGTGAACAGAACGAAAAGCTGAACGCCGCGTCAAACTAATACCGATACATATGAACAGTCGCAGGGCCGGTCTTTGGACCGGCCCTGTCTTTTTTCAAGATCCAAAGATTTTTGCGACAGGAATGAGAGTCCGAATAATGGCTGCCGCGGTTTGATGCCTAAAAGGGCCGCCTTTCCCTTCGAAGCCGAAACAACTTGATCCCGGTGGCACTATCTGCCGGCGTTTGATCCAAAAGACTCGACTCTGTAAAAGCGGAAGCATAAAAAGAACAAATCAAGAACATATTGGTATCTGGCATGTTCGATGGAATGCAGCGTCGCGTCGTTTCATTGTGGTTTCCTCGGTTGGCAAGCGACCGGGTTCTGCGTCGACGCCTGGTGAATGGGCCCTTTGTCCTGACGCTCAAACAACAGAATGCCAATCGTATTTATTGCCTGAACGCTCAGGCTGCGGAACAGGGGCTGCATCAGGGCATGTCCTATGCGGATGCGCGCGCCTTTTGCCCCGCTTTGCAAAGCTGCACAGCCGATCCTCAGGCCGATATGCGTTTCCTGCACATCCTGCGTCGCTGGGCAACGCGCTATTGCCCCTGGGTGGGGATGGAAGGCGAGGATGGGCTGGTGCTTGACGTCACCGGGTCAGCCCATCTCTTTGGCGGCGAAGAGGCGATGTTGGCTGATATGCGCGGACGGTTTGCGCGCGCAGGGCTCTGGGTGCAGATCGGGTTGGGGGATACGCGCGGTGCGGCTTGGGCGCTTGCCCGTTATAACGAGGGGGTCGCAGCCTCTGGCAATATGCTGACGGCCCTAAAGTCGCTGCCGGTGGCGGCCTTGCGTCTGGATGAGAAGACCTCGGTCGCCTTACAGCGCATGGGCCTGCGCAAAATTGGTACATTGGCGGCAGCACCGCGCGCACCGCTGACACGGCGTTTTGGTCCCGGTCTGCTGCTCAGGCTGGATCAGGCTCTGGGCGCGCAACCCGAAGCAATCACGCCGCTGTCCGATCCCCCCCATTACGCGGTGCGCATGACCCTGCCGGACTCCATCGGATTACTGTCGGACGTGATGGCTGGTACCGAACGGCTGTTGGCCCAGCTCTGCACCAAGCTGAAGGCGCAAGAGATGGGCGCCCGGAAACTTTGCATGACATTGCGTCGGGTGGACCAGGACTGCCAGCAGGTTGAACTGCGTCTGGCCCGACCTCTGCGCGATCCTCAGCGTATCCTGTCTTTGTTCGAACGCGGTTTGGGGGAAATAGATGCCGGTTTTGGCATTGATCAAATGCGGTTGGAGGCCACCGGGGTTGAAGCGCTGCCAGTACAACAAATCAGCCATGTGTCGGACCACAGCAAGAGCCGGCTGGATGACCTGATCACCCGGCTGGGCACCCGGGTCGGGCTTGAAAACATACAGCGTTTCCTACCTGCGGACAGCCATATTCCCGAACACAGTTTCATCATCGCGGCCGCCGCCTATTCCAACCCCTCCAGCGGCTGGAGCATCCTGAACCCACGCCCGCTCTACCTGTTTCCACCCGAACCTATTGCGGCAACCGGCCCGCATCCGCCCGCGCGGTTCCGCTGGAGACGTATGTCCCTGACAACCGGCCATGCCACGGGCCCCGAACGCATCGCGCCCGAGTGGTGGCATCAGGATGAAAGCTGGCGGTCCGGTCTGCGGGATTACTGGCGAGTGGAAACCACGCAGGGGCGCAGGCTCTGGCTGTTTTACACGCCTCAGAATCCGGGCTGGTTTGTACAGGGAGAGTTCGCATGATCGCCGCAAACCGCCCGATAGACGCCCTGCATCGCCACATGCCAAAACCCCATGCACAGGGGCTGGGGTATGCCGAACTGTGCGTCACCACGAATTTCACCTTTCTGACCGGGGCCTCCCACCCCGAAGAGCTCGTCCTGCGCGCCGCCGAGCTGGGATTGTCGGCAATAGCCATCACGGATCACAATTCATTGGCAGGGGTTGTGCGCGCATGGTCGGCACTGCGAGAGCTTAAGCGGCAGACCAAACAGCCCCTTCAAATCAGATCCGAACATCGTGTTGATGCCTCTTCCCGGCAAGAGGTTGGCCACAGGCAGGCGCTTCCGAAACCGGACTGCACTGTTCTGCCTAAACTGATTACCGGCTGCCGGCTGCTGCTGCGCGACAGTGCGGTAGATTGGGTGGCGTTGCCCTGTGATCTGGCAGCCTACAAACGCTTGGCCCGCCTGCTGACGTTGGGCAAGCGGCGTGCGGATAAGGGTGATTGCGAGCTCTATACGCAAGACATGCTGACGGCCTGCAAGGGCATGATCCTGATCGCCCTGCCCCAGACCACCCTGTCAGAGGCCGCATCGGATATTCAAACCGTGCGGCGACGATTTCCCAATCATGTTTTTCTGGGTGCAGTGCCACGCTATGACGGCAGCGATCAGACCTATCTGGCCGAATGCGCCCAACTGGCGCAGAAAAGCTGCGCCCCCATGGTGGCGGTCGGGGATGTGCTGATGCACCGCGCCCACCGCAAGCAACTGGCCGATATCCTGACCTGCATGCGTGAAAACATCACGATTGATCAGATCGGCACCCGCGCATTGCCCAATGCCGAACGCCGCCTCAAATCCGGCCAGGATCTGGTCCGGCTGTTCCGCCATCACCCCAGCGCCTTGCGGCGCACGATGGAGATTGCCGACAGGTGCAGCTTTGATCTGGCGGAGCTTTCGTATGAATACCCCGATGAGATTGCAAGCGGGGAACATCCGCAAACGCGTCTGGAACGTCTGGCACACGAAGGGTTGCAGCGCCGGTACCCCGAAGGGCCGCCCGACACGGTGGTCGGGCTGATGCGCAAGGAACTGGCGGTGGTCGCGGATCTGCAGTTTCCCGCTTATTTCCTGACTGTACATGACATCGTACAATATGCCCGGTCGCAGGGCATTCTGTGTCAGGGGCGCGGGTCCGCGGCCAATTCGGTGCTCTGTTACCTCTTGGGCATCACGGATGTCAGCCCCGACCAGATCGCCATGGTCTTTGAACGGTTCGTATCCAGATACCGGGGCGAGCCGCCGGATATTGATGTCGATTTCGAGCATGAGCGGCGTGAAGAGGTGATCCAGTGGATTTACGAGAAATATGGCCGCGAACGTGCTGGTCTTTGCGCAACTGTCATCCATTTCCGCACCCGTGCAGCCATTCGCGAGGTGGGCAAGGTCATGGGGCTGTCGCAGGATGTAACCGCTGGGCTGTCGAGCCAGATCTGGGGCATGAGCAATGGCGGCGTTGATCTGGACCGTATTCGCGAGCTGGGGCTGGACCTCAGCGACCGGCGCCTCATGCAAACCATTCATCTGATTGGCGAAATCATCGGCTTTCCCCGCCATCTGTCCCAGCATGTTGGTGGTTTTGTGATCACCAAAGGACGCCTGGACGAGCTTTGCCCGATTGAAAATGCCGCAATGGAAAACCGCACCGTCATCTGCTGGGACAAAGATGACATTGATGCTCTGAACATCCTGAAAGTCGATGTGCTGGGGCTTGGTATGCTCAGTTGTCTGCGCAAATCCTTTAGCCTGCTGCAACAGCATGAAGGCCAGACCCTGAGCATCGCCAAGGTGCCTCAGGACGACACCGCCACATATGACATGCTCTGCCGGGCGGATGCGATCGGCGTCTTTCAGGTCGAAAGTCGGGCGCAGATGAATTTCCTGCCCCGGATGCGCCCCCGCGAGCTTTATGACCTGATAATCGAAGTTGCTATTGTGCGCCCTGGCCCCATTCAAGGGGATATGGTGAAGCCCTATATCCGGCGACGCAATGGGCTGGAAAACCCCGAACCCTTTGGCCCGGAACTGGAACAGGTGACAGCGCGCACATTGGGCGTCCCCCTGTTTCAGGAACAGGCCATGCAGATTGCCGTGGTCGGGGCCGGATTCACGGCGGAAGAGGCCGACCATCTGCGCCGCTCATTGGCTACGTTCCGGCGAATGGGCACAATCGGCACATTCCGGGATAAATTCATCAATGGGATGCTGGGCAACGGCTATGACATCAAAGTGGCCGAGCAGTGTTTTTCCCAGATCGAAGGCTTTGCCGATTACGGGTTCCCGGAAAGCCATGCGGCGGCCTTTGCCATGCTTGCCTATGTCTCCGCCTGGCTGAAACGCCATCACCCGGCGATCTTTGCCTGCGCGCTTTTGAACTCTCAACCCATGGGGTTTTACGCGCCCGCTCAGATCGTGCGCGACGCCCGCGAGCATGGGGTCGAAATCCGCCCCATCTGCGTCAATCATTCCGAGTGGGACAATATACTGGAACGCCGCCCCGATGGCGCGCTGGCGCTGCGGCTGGGATTCCGCCAGATCAAGGGGTTCAGGGAAGAAGACGCCGGCTGGATTGAGGCCGCCCGCGGCAATGGATATCAGGATCCAGAGGCGCTGTGGCTGCGTGCGGGGCTGCGGCCTGATGTACTGACGCGCTTGGCCGAGGCAGACGCTTTTTCCGATATGGGGCTGACCCGGCGCGATGCACTCTGGCAGGTCAAAGCCATTCAAAGCCCCAAACCTCTGCCCTTGTTCAATGATCCGATTGACGGGGAAACGGTTCACGAACCCCCGGTCAACCTGCCCGCCATGCAGCTGGGCGAAGAGGTGGTCGAGGATTATGTTGCCACCCGCCTGACCCTGCGGGCCCACCCGATGGAACTGCTGCGCCCCTCTCTGCCAGGGCTGACCACACATGTCGCCTTGCTAGAGGTGCCCCTGGGGCGGCACAGCGTTTGTGGTCTGGTTATCACCCGTCAGCGGCCGGGCACGGCGTCGGGTATAATTTTCCTGACGCTAGAGGATGAAACCGGGGTCAGCAATGTGGTGGTCTGGCCCAAGGTTTATGAGCGTTTCCGCCGGGCCGTGATGGGCGGGCGCCTGCTGCGGATCACAGGGTATCTGCAGCGTGAAGGGATTATCGTGCACCTGATCGCCCAGGACGTTCAGGACATGTCACATAAGCTTTCCGAATTGGGGCACCCGCAACCAGAGGTCCTAAGCACCGAAGGGTCCCGCACTGATGATACACCGAAGAAATCCCGCTATCCTGCCAGGGCAATGCACCCACGGGATCAGGCAAAGCGGCTGTTTCCAAGCCGGGATTTTCATTGAACCGCACTGCTGCATATCTCTGGCAGGGTCCGCACTGTCGGATTGCCGCAACTCAAAACAATATTGAGGCAAACTCACCCCTACCCCGTTCACAGGGCAAGACACCCTGTGCTAGGTTAAGCACGTATAATTGTTTATGAATTGGTGAGTTTTCGATGGCGCGAAAATGTCTGGCAATCCTTATTACGTCGGCGGGTCGCCGTGTTGGCCTGCTGCAATGCTTCAGGGCGGCTGCGGAACGTCTGGATGTTGACCTGACCATCATCGCCTGCGACCTGAACCCAGATGAAAGCGCGGCTTGCGCGCTTGCCGATCACGCCGCCGCCGTGCCGCGATGTGACAGCCCCGACTATGCAACCTCGATCCTCGAGATTGTGCGTCAACACGGAGTCAGCTTGGTGATCCCCACAATCGACCCGGAACTGATGCCCCTGGCACAGGCCGCGCCCGCCTTTGCCAATCTGGGCGCGCGAGTCCATGTCTCGCCGGTGAACGTGATTGAGGTTGTCCGGGACAAGCGCCTGACAATCCAGAAACTGTCCGAAGCCGGGGTTCCTGTTCCGCGCACATTGGATCATCAGGAATTGCTAGAGCGGCCACAGGACATCAGTTGGCCCATCTTTGCAAAGCCAAGTGGCGGCAGTGCAAGCCGGGGGCTGGATGTATTCGAAACCCTCGCTGATGTCCCCTCTGAATTCCCCGAACCGATGATCTTTCAGGACAAGCTGAACGGACCGGAATACACAATCAACATGTTTGTAGATGCCTCGGGTCAGCTCTGCACTGTGATCCCGCATCTGCGCATTCAAATTCGCGCCGGTGAGGTTGAAAAGGGTGAAACCAGGCGACGCAATGATCTTCAAACCATCGCCGAAGGCATTGCACAGGCCCTGCCCGATCTGCGCGGAGTCGCCTGTTTTCAGATCATCGACGATCCAGAACATGGCCCCGCAGTGCTTGAGATCAATGCGCGTTTCGGGGGTGGCTACCCTCTGGCCGATCATGCGGGCGCACAGTTCGCACAGTGGCTTTTGGAAGAGGTCGCCGAATTACCGTCAACCGCCAATAACAACTGGCGCGATGGTGTGAAAATGATGCGATATGACAGTGCGGTGTATCAGGGCTGATGCTGGTATTTGATCTGGACGATACCCTGTATCTGGAGCGAGATTTTGCCTTTAGCGGCTATAACTGGCTGAACGGTTGGGTCCACGAAAAAACCGGCGCTGAAGGGTTCGGACAACAGTGTCAGGCCGCGTACAATGCGGGGGAAAGACGACGCATATTCAATGTGGCTTGCGCGCAGACCGGCCTTGATGCGACCGATGCTTTCATACAGGACCTGATCACCAAATACCGATCACACCCGCCCAGTATTTCGCTATGTAAGGATGCCGAGCGGTTTTTGACAAACGCAGATCAGCCAATGGGGTTGATCACCGACGGGCCCGAAAAGATGCAGCGCAACAAGATCGCCGCGCTGGATCTGGACCGCTTTATTGCGCATATCCGCCCGACCGGCGCCTGGCCGGATGGCTACGGGAAACCGCATCCCCGCGCCTATGAAGAGATGGAGTTGATCGCGAAAAAACCCCGCAAAATGGTCTATGTCGCGGACAACCCGGCCAAGGATTTTATCACTCCGAATGCAAGGGGTTGGCGGACCGTTCAAATCCTCCGACCCGGGGCTGTGCATGATCCGATTCCACCCAGTTCTAAGCATGCCGCATATGCCACGGTCACCAGCTTAGGCCAGCTTACAGAAGTTCTGTCAGACCTTTAGCCGTGCCGGCTTTGGCAGCAACTCCGATTTGCACATTGGCAATCAAAGAATCCCAGTCCGACAGAACGTGCTGCGGTTCCAGCCATTCCCTGTTATGGCGTGCATTCTGACGCATTTTATGCAGTAAGGCATCATCCTTTGACAGGCTGACAATCGCCTTGGTCAGACCGGCAACATCCTCGGCCGGAACAAGCAATCCGTTTCCCCTGTCGCGGATCAATTCCCGTGGCCCATAGGCGCAATCGAACGATATGACCGGCAGACCTGTGACCGTGGCTTCGGCAACCACGTTCGGAAACCCTTCAAAGCGGGAGGGGAATACCAGAATATCCGCGTCTTGCATCCAGTCTCCGGGTTTTGGGCTGGCGCCGGGCAATGACACGATATCCGACAAATTCGCCGCCGATATCTGCTGTTCCAAGGCGCCGCGCTCGGGGCCCTCGCCAAAGATCGTCAACCGGATGTCTGGGTTGTTGCGCAGCACTTCGGGCATTGCCCGCAGCAGCATATCGAACCCCTTTTGACGATCCAAACGCCCGACAGCCACAAGCCGGGTCTGTCCGGACCCGATGTGAATCCCCCCCAGCGGAGCACATGGATTGGGGATTACACTGGCCTTTGGGATCAGGTCCGCAGGCAAATCCAAACGCGCACGTTCGGTCTGCATGACAATTCCGGACGCCCCCCGCGCAAGCCTGTTCACCGCTTTCAGCCACATGGGATTTCCGCTTTGGACCAGTGGATTGTTCCGCTCGGAAATTACAACCGGCACCCCGGTTCCACGCGCGGCCAACATGGTCAGCACATTCACCTTGGTCAGAAACGAGATGATCAGATCGGGACGCACAGCCCGGATGATCTTGCGAATATGCAAGTAGCGCCGTGCCTGCGTCAGTCGCCGCGAAATCTTTAGCGGCTGAATCATGTGCAAATGCGCGCACTCAGGATAGGCGAAATAGGAACCAGAATCCTCTGTCGCCATCCCGGCGACGTGAACCTCATCCCCGGCCGAGATCCGATGCGCGGCGATCATTGCGGCGATCTTTTCCGCACCGCCTGCTCCGAACCCAGCTTGCACCAATAACAGTTTCATTTTTCACTCAGCGGCGCTTTTTACACGATCAGCTTGCTGTACCAGATCCAGAGTTTCTGGACGGTTCAACTCTTGTTCGACAATGGGCCGGTTCAGGTCTTTGGACTGAAGGAAAATCCGCCCAATATATTCGCCCATTATTCCCAGGAACATCGCATTCAAGGTCATCGACAGCAGCAACAGGATGGTGGTCGTGGCAAAACCGCCCGGCCAGTTCTGGCCAAAGAACAGCTTGCCGATCACATATCCGATCATCAGCAAAAACGTCCCTGTGCCAACCGTCAGACTGATCATCGAGGCAAGGCGCAAGGGCAGAAGCGAGTGGTTGATCAACCCGTCGACAGCAAGCGACAGCATGGCCCGAAACGGAAATTTCGACTCGCCAGCGGTGCGCGCATTGCGATCATATTCAAAGCCGATCTGGCGGAAACCCATCCCACTGATTAACCCGCGAACATAAGGAGAGCGATCATCGACCCGGCGCAACTCGTCCAGAATACGCCGGTCAGTCAGCCGAAACTCGCCCGCATTTCTCGGCAAATCATCATTGCTGATCATGTCGATCAACGCATAAAAGCCGCGCCGCGCGGCAGCGACGATAGGTCCGTCCGGCAGGCTACGGCGAATGCCGTAAACCACGTGATATCCCTGCCGCCAGGTATCCAGCATCTGCGGGATCAGTTCGGGCGGGTCCTGCATGTCGCAATCCAGTTGGATCGAACACGCCCCGTTTGCGGATCGATAGGCGGTCAGAACTGATGACTGATATCCCATATTGCGGGCAAACCGGATGACCCGGACACGGGGATCAGCAGCAGCAATATCCGACAGGATTTCAAATGTACGATCCGTGGAATGGTTGTCAGTGAAAATGATCTCGGGCTCATAAGAGGGCAGATCGTCAAACACCTTGGTCACACGTTCATAGGCCGTGCGAACGTTATCTTCTTCGTTCAAAGCGGGGATCAGGATTGAAACCAAAGTCACGCGTTCATCTCCGCTTGTTGTGACTGTTTTGTCCATTGAACCGTCCTTTCAAGGCCTTCACGCAAAGCGATTTTTGCCGACCAGCCATAACGTTCCGCCATCTGTGAAGGATCCGAAACCAACAATACCGGGTCATCCTTCGGCGGCGCAGAAGAAACCATATCCGGAGCTGCTCCGGTCAACACCTGCAACTCTCCTGCGACCGCGGCCATATCCGGAGCATCGCCAGTGACAACATTAATGACCGACCCCGCCTTGTCCGGTGCGTCAGCAATCAGAAGCAGCGCTTCGACTATGTCGTCAATATGTATCAGATCACGCCGATCATGTGGACGATGAAGGAAAACCGGGGCTTTCCGCAACAGGCGGCCAATGGCATGGGGTATGAAGAAATCTTCTGACTGTCCGGGACCATAGGTCAGCGCCAACCGCGCCGTAACAGCCTTGAACGGCAGCCGGGGCTGAGCCATTTCAATATATTGCGTTCCGGCCACCAGAGAGGCGCCATAGGAATTTCGCGGGTTCTCTCGCGAAGTTTCGACATAGGGCAGCTTGATATCACCATATTCCGCAATGGATCCGGTGCGCACAAACGCATTGGGCGGCTGATCACAGATGGCCAAAGCCGACAGGATCGCAACCAGCGTCGAGAGATTTTGCAAAATACTGGCATTCAGATCTGCCAGGTCATCAGTCTCGGCAAATTTTGTCTGCGCGGCGGTATGCAGAACTACCTCGGGTCGGAACGCATTCGCGACGCGTTTGATCGCGGCAACATCCGAATACCCATCGGTGAAAAAGCGGATTCCCGATGCACCTTGCAAACGGTCCAGAGAGGAACCCGGCCGCGTAAGCACAGCGACCTCATCGCCCCGGGCCAAACAGGCCCGAGCCAGATGAGAGCCGATGAATCCGCTGGCTCCGGTGATCAGTACGCGCGTCATTGTTTTCCCTTCAGGGAATAACTACTGGCATTGGCAAAGGCACGATGAACTTGCCGCCAGCGGCTTCGAAATCAGCCATCTGCTCGCGGATTTCATCAAAGAAATTCCAGGCCAAAACCAGCAGGTAATCAGGTCTGCGTTCCATGACCGCTTCGGGGGCCAATACAGGAATAAGCTTGCCGGGCGAATACAGGCCCTGTTTCAACGTGTTCCGATCAACCAGAAAATCCAGCGTTTCCGTGCCGATATCAAAATAGTTCAGCAACGTGTTGCCCTTGGCGGGCGCACCGTAGCCAGCAATCGTTTTGCCAGATGCCTTAAGCTCGGCCAGCATGGAAACAAGGCTTTCCTGCATCGCATGAACACGCTCGGCAAATGCTTCGTATGCCTCTTTGTTGGTCATGCCCGCGGCGTCTTCGTCGGCCAGCATATCAGCAACGATCGGCGCAGGGGTTTTGTTCAGCGCGGCGGGTTGCATGAACACGCGCATCGAACCGCCATGAACCGGCAGTTTTGTGACATCCACTACATCAAGCCCAACGGACTGGCCCAGTTTGACGACGGACAGAAGGCTCAGTTCAGAGACATGTTCGTGATAAACATTGTCGAACTCGTTGGTCTCGAGGATCATCTTGCCCCAAGGCACTTCGATGATGAAGACGCCGTCATCTGTCAACAGGTCCAGAACACCTTCGGTAAAGCCGTGCAGATCGTCTATATGGTTGAAGGTATTGGTCGTCGTGATGACGCTGGCCGGCCCTTCGGTTTCACGAATCTGCTGCGCGGTGGCGCGGTTGAAAAAGTCCACATGGACCCGAACGCCCCGTTCGCCGGCAATCTTGGCTAGGTTGGCCGCCGGGTCGATACCCAATGTGCGCCCGCCCTGATCGTTGGCATGGGACAGCATCAGCCCATCATTACAACCGATATCAATGATCAGCCCACCTTGCGCACGCTCTACCGCGACCGAGGCGAGTTCGGCGAAATGCGTGTGCATAGTTGCCGCACCGGACGGAACATAAAGATAGTCCGTAAAGAAATCAGCAGGCACCTGATCTGCAACCTGGATCAAGCCACAATCCAGACAGGCCTGAGTATTCAGCGGGAAAGCCGGTTGCGGAACATCCTTTTGCTCGGGCCGTGCGAACATATTGGCGGGCGGGTGATCGCCCATCGGCAGCACAAGCATAAGGTTGGTAGACCGGCAGGTACGACAGGTCGTGCGAACAGACGTATTGATGCTTTGATCGTTCATCAGACCAGTGCTCCTTGGAATTTCAATGCAAATTCTTCAAATTTTGCATGCATATAATCGATTTGCGCTTGTATCAGACCATGGTGACAAGCCAGCAGGATACCCCCGCGCATAACCGCATCGGAATTGGGATAGCCCGCGGGATCTGCTCGGTAATCTACTTGCTTCATGGCAGGCTGACGCAGAATGTTTCCGGTAAAGACAGGCCGAGTTTGAATGTCTGAAGTCTCAAGGAATATCTGCATCTCGCGCCGCGTGAATGGGGCACCTTCGCGCAATGTCAGCGGGAAGGCCAGCCACCCGGTGCGCGAGTTCGGCAGTTGTTCAGGCAGGATGAACCAGTCTTCATAGCGGGCAAAAAAGGAGCGATGAGCAGCGAAGGCCTCTTCGCGCACGCGGATGTTGTTGTCCAGTTTGCTCAGCTGCACCAACCCGAATGCCGCGCTGATTTCCGAAGGTTCAACGTTATAACCAAGATCCTCGAACAGAAATTTGGCATCATACTCGATCCCGTCCAGTTTGACGTTGAACCGGTTCTCGATGGCCTCGGATTCCACAAACAGCGAGGACGACCGCCCCCAGGACCTCAGCAACAGCGCCTTGCGGCCAAGCTCTTCGTCATTCACGCACAACATGCCACCATTCCCGGCGCCATTGATGACGTGGCTGCCGTAAAAGCTGGTGGTAGAGACGTCGGAATAGACGCCCGTGCTTGTACCGTCGATGGTCGCGCCCAGCGTGTCAGCGCTGTCTTCAATTACCTTCAGACCATGCGCATCGGCCAGCTCGCGGATACGGCGCCAATCTGGCAGGTTTCCGATCAGTGACGGGATCATGACGGCAGATGTATTTGGCGTAATCATGCGTTCGATCGCGTCTACGTCGATATTATAGGTCCCGACCGCGGCATCCACAAAGGTCGGGATCAGGCCCTGACGGACAAGCGGAGCAACCGTCGTGGCAAAAGTCAGGGCCGGAGTGATAACTTCGCTGCCCTTTGGCAAGTCCAGAATCTCGACCGCGAGATAGTTCGCCGATGACCCCGAGTTCACCATGATGCCGTGGCGTTTGGAAAACAAAGCAGCCACTTTTTCCTGCATCTCGCGCACTTTGGGGCCCATCTGGGTGGACGTTTTCAGAACTTCGACAACCGCGTCGATCTCTTCCTGGCCATGCACGGTTTGACCGTAATTCACTCGCATTATTCTTTTCTCCTCAATAACCCGCTATTGCGCGGCGACCGGAGCCCGGTCGAAATCCCGTGAAGACATCAGGTCACTGTAGAACCCGATCTGATTGTTTGTGATCCCACCCATCTCCGCACCGGCGGCATGGGCCTTGTACCAGTCTACTGTCAGGCGAACGGCTTCGGGCAATGTCAGTTGCGGACGCCAACCCAATCCCGTTTGCGCCTTAGTGCTGTCCAGTCGAAGAATACCTGCCTCATGCGGCGCGGCAGATGTCTGTTCAGCAGACGCCATCGAAAACTGTGGCGCTCCGTCGCCCCAGGCATCCTGCATCAAGGTTGCCAACTGCCGGACATCCACCGTCCCCGACACATCAGGGCCAAAATTCCAGGCGCCAGCAAAGCTCTGCCCATCCCGATACATTCGCGCGGCCAAGGCCAGATAGCCCGACAGCGGTTCAAGAACATGCTGCCAGGGGCGCACGCTGAGCGGGTTGCGGATCACCACCGGTTCGCCCGCCTCGGATGCGCGGATCACGTCGGGGATAAGCCGATCTTCGCCCCAGTCGCCCCCTCCGAACACATTCCCGGCCCGGACTGTTGCCAGTTGCGGCCCATCCGCTGATGAAAAGAAGGAATGACCATAAGATTGCGCCACAAGCTCGGTACAGCCTTTCGAGGCGCTATACGGGTCCCTGCCGCCCATCGGATCGTTTTCGCGATAACCCCAAGTCCATTCCTTGTTGTCGTAACACTTGTCACTGGTGACAACGACCACCGCCTTCAGTGAGCGCATCCCCAAAGCGGCATCCAGAACATGGGCCGTTCCAGATACATTGGTCGCAAAGGTTTCGGCAGGATCCCTGTAAGACCGGCGCACCAAGGGTTGGGCGGCCATGTGGAACACGATTTCAGCGTCCACCCCTGACAGTGTATCCAGCACCGCCTGACGATTGCGGATATCCGCAATCCGGCTGTCGGTCAGCCCGTCAACAGAACAGGCATCAAAGAATGAATGCCCCTGTTCGGGAGGCAGTGACAAGCCTGTCACCTCTGCCCCCAGACGCCTCAGCCATGCACAAATCCACCCGCCCTTGAATCCGGTATGCCCGGTCACAAGAACACGGCGGCCGGCAAAAACGCCATCAAACTGAGAATTGACCTGCCCGCTCACGGTTCACCTCATATCGCCAGAGCTGGGTAGCTCTTGCCCGAACCTTCGTTGAAATTAAGCCAGGGCGGCGTTTCACCTTCGCACAGACCGTCCAGCGTATTCCTGTCGCGCAGGGTATCCATCGGGTGCCAAAACCCATCATGGCGATAGGCCATCAACTCTCCGTCGCGGGCCATCTGGGTCAGCGGGGTCTGTTCCAGCGGCTCATTGTCATCAACCATATAGTCCAAGACGCCCGGCTCGAAGACGAAGAAGCCGCCATTGATCCAGGTTTCGCGATTGCGGACCTTTTCTGTGAAGGCGTCAACCCTGTCGCCCTTGAGCTCGATGTTACCAAACCGCGCCGGGGGCTGAACCGCAGTTACGGTCGCCAGCTTGCCGTGTGATTTGTGGAAATCAATCAGTGCATTGATGTCGATATTTCCCACGCCGTCCGAATAGGTGCACATGAACGGCTCATCAGGAGTCAGCCAATCCTTGAGCCGACGGATACGACCACTGGTCATGGTATGCGCACCGGTGTCGACCACTGACACATTCCACCCGCCCGGAGCAGAAGGGACCAGTTGCAATTCCCCAGTGTCCAACGATACCGATATATTGTTGGCGATCAGGTGATAATTGGCAAAGAACTGCTTCAGCAGCAATGCTTTGTACCCGGCAGCCACAACAAAATCACGATGTCCGAAATGGCTGTAGATATCCATCACGCGTGCGATGATCGGACGCCCGCCCACTTCAACCATGGGCTTGGGAATGGAAACCGTTTCTTCGGCCAGACGCGAGCCTAGTCCACCAGCCAGAAGTACCGTTTTCATTGTCTATCCTTCCTTTATTCGATCAATAGAATTGATGGTCATGTGAATGGGCCCGCCCAGGAAAAATATAGGCAGGTTGAGTCGCGCAGGCACTGGTCATTGTTCAGCCCCTGCAGCTTTCAAGTATACCACACCTTGGCCGTAGCGGTTGTTCAGACCTGATAATTCGACTGGGCGGTAGTTGTTTGCCCGCGCATAGCTCAACAATGGGGCTTCCAGAACGGAATCGTATCCAAGCAGGAAAGCCGAAGGCGGGTTATCTGCAAACAGAGCCGGTAAGTCTTCGGCGCCTGCCATCACGTATTTGCCGGCAAGTTCCGGATCCGTGAAGGGTGCAATTCGGTAAGCGAATGGCCCGGTTGCAAATTCTGGATAAACGCTCAGGCCCGCCTCAAGCGGATAGATCGGCAGCAAAGTCGCGACCGGACCATCAGGCAGTGCACTGCCTGCCACCGCATCCCGCAGGACAGCGCCGGAACCGGCAAAACGGGCCGAGGTGAACTTCGAAGGCTCTGTCAGCGAGACCAGGCCCATCCCGATACGCGGGAGTCCCAGGATGACCATCAAGACAATACCTGCCGCAAGCACAGGCACTGCCTCGTGCCGCCGTGGCGGGTCAAGCCGACGGAACAGAACCGCGAGCAGCAGAGGCAGACAGACCAGAGGCTGGATATAATATTGCGGAAAACCGGGCGTTGGAACAAAAGCCATTGAGGCAGTCAGGATAATGATCGCCAGAACAACACCACCATGCCGCAGTTGCGAGGGCTGCATTTCGTCGACACGCGCACCACCACGCAGGATAATCCAAAGCACGGACAGAATGGCCATAACCATCACCAGGCCCACTCCGGCCACCCATGCCGAATGGGCCAGCATCAACTTGCCCGACAATCCCAGGGCCAGCCCCGGTTCTGTTGCGGCGTTGGCCTCCCAATAGGCGACATGTGGTCCGGTGTGAAACCCCAAGACATGCGCCAGAAAGACGCCCGGATCAGCGAGCAGGAAGGCAAACAGGGGCAAGGCCCCGATCAACCCTCCGATCAGCAGCGGCAGAACCACGGCTTTCAGTCGTCGTGCCATCGAAACATCCGCTGGCAACAAGAATGCGGCAAGAGCAATCGGCGGAATAAACAGTACCGCACTGACCTTCATCCCCGCCGCAATAGACAATGCGACGCCCGATAGGACCAGCGTCAAAAATCGCGGCGCGGGCTTTGACGTCTCGATCAAAAACAGGCCAAGCCCGATGACCGCAAATGGCAGTGGCAACAGATTGTTGGTTGCGGCCATACCGGCGCCGGTCAGAAACAGCTCGCATGTCACGATGCCGATAACTGAAAAGACGGCGAGAACCGGCGATCCCGACAAGCGCAGCGTTACCCAACCAGTTGCAGCGATCAATCCAAGCCAGGCCAGAAACAGGCCGATCCGAGCGGACCCCAACAGGCCGAACTCATCGAACAGAATGCCGGACCCAAGGTAATACCACGCCGAATAAGGGACGTGATTGTAGAAGAAGTCCGAATAAAGCTCCCACTCTCCGAGTAAACGCGCCGGAGGGACGAACATCAGCTCATCCCGGCGCAGATCATAGGTCATCAGGCGGCCGAACAAACCGGCAATCAGCAACACAAGCCCCAGACCAGCGGTCACGATCCCAAGCATAGCACCCATGCGCGTACTTGACGGGGTGGTGCCCTTAAAGCTTGATATTCTCGCATCGCTCATCTCAGCCCCTCCGATCCAACGCCTGACCCCGGCCAAGCGCACGCGAAATCATGAGGTAAGACAATATGACAACCGGCCCCAATGCGACCGCCTGTGCCAGATAGGGATCAAGCCCAACCTGCATCAAACCGCGCAAAAGCAGCGCATTCACAAAATACAGCACGACATAAGACATCGCATATAGCGGGAAACGGCGGTATCCCTGCACGCCAAAGACAAACCGGGCGTGGATACAAAAATTCCAGATCACACCCAAAATAAATTGAAGCAGAAGCGCAAGCTGTGGATGCATGCCCGCAAAAATCAAAAGGGCAAACACGCTATAGCCAAACGCCGTGTTGATCAGGCCGGCCCAGATAAACCGTACCACCTGCGCACGTTCCTCTGACGGCGCAAAAGCCGAGCGTATATTAAGCCTCGCCATCAAATGTTGGCCCTTTCGGCGGAAATATTAAACACAGAAACCAAATTCGGCAAAATAACCGACACCAGGAAAAACAATGCTAAATCAGCTGCCAGCGGGCAGCAGTTCCGGGTTTTCTCCTTCAGACTGACTGACCGCATTTGCTGCGTTTGTGCCAGCGCTTTTGAAAATTGGCTTGGATGAAAATTCCGAGATCGGAACCGGACGCAGGCCATTTGCACCATACCCAGGCACGAGCTCTTTCAGCAGGCGCTTGGCTGCCAGTTCGTCACCTTCTGCCGCAGCCTGTTCCAGTTTCCGGATCATGGCGCGCAGGCGGGCGACAGGAATGCCCTCGGGCCGTGCGGACCCGACGCCCGGAATGCCGCATTCGTGGCGTTTCTCAGACGCATCAAACAATTCCTCGAACAGCTTTTCGCCTGGACGAATACCAATGAATTCGATGTCGATATCCTCATAAGGCTTTAGCCCGGCAAGGCGGATCATCCGTTCGGCCAAATCCACAATCTTGACCGGCCGACCCATATCCAGAACGAAAATCTCTCCGTGGCTGCTTTCCATTTTCAACCCGCTGGCGGCCGCAACCAGAGTCAGTTGCACGGCCTCACGGATGGTCATGAAGTACCGTTCCATCCGGGGATCAGTCACGGTCAGCGGACCACCGTTCGAGATTTGACGTTGAAACAGCGGGATCAGCGAGCCCGACGACCCCAGAACATTGCCAAACCGTACCGAGAAGAACCGGGTTTCTTCCTCGGTTCCGTTGGTTACACGGTCCTGCGCCTGAACGTAGAATTCAGAAACGCGCTTGGTTGCACCCATCACATTGGTGGTGTTTACAGCCTTGTCCGTGGAAACCTGCACCATAGCGATGGCACCATAGTTCCGGGCTGCATCCGCGACGTTACGGGTTCCGATCACATTGGTCAAAACGCCCTCGCAAGGATTCATCTCAACCATCGGAACATGCTTCAGCGCTGCGGCATTGAATACCAGCTCGGGGCGATGACGTTCAAAGATGTCATTCACACGCGACGCATTGCGAATGCTTGCGATATACATCCGCCGGGGAACATCTGGAAAGTTCTGCGACAAATCCATGTCGATGGAATAGGCGTTGAACTCGCAATGGTCGATCATCACCAGTTCCGCCGGATCGAAAGAGGCAATCTGACGTGCCAGTTCGCTACCGATCGAACCACCTGCACCGGTCACCAATACGCGGCGCCCACGGAACATCTCGCGCAACATTGAGCGTTCAACAGCTTTTTGTGGCCGCTCGAGAATTTCTTCCGGGTTGATAATACAACCATTGGCGGCATCCTGGCCTTCTTCCCCAAGACCCGGCACGCGTGAGACAGCGATACCGTTGGATTCACACCAGCTGGTCAGCTTGCGGATGCCATCACTTTCAAAATGCGTGATCGGTTCGGTCAGGAACAAGCGTCTGGGCAAATGATCCCAGGTTTTAAGCCGCTCGACCACGCGATCGGCATCCAGAAGAGATCCGATAATCTGAACATCGTGGAAATACAGCCCCATGGTATTGCGCGCATCGTCAATAATGCCCACCGGCTGATACTTGGAGTGCGTATTCCGCAAAGACCTGACAAACAGATCACAACTTGCACCTGTACCAACCAAAAGCACCGGAACCTTGTCCTGATGTTCGGCCATCAACCGCGCATTCTGGCGATTCAGCTCACGGCTACGGGCAACTACACGCAGGGCACTGAGCAGTAGGATCATCAAGCCAAGCTGAATAATGAAGGCAGCGAAGGGTACAGCTTTGGTCACTTCGAAAACTGCACTGGCAGCCATGAGGCACAGGACCAACATTGTCGATCCCCGCAGGATCAGACGAATGTCTCGCAATGACGTCGAGCGTGTGTGGCGCCGGTACATGCCCGCAAGCGGGAAAACCGCCAGTCCAATCAGGCTGGACAAGAGCATCAGCGGGAACATGGCTGGCGCCATCTGTTGCGCTACCGTTCCACCATTCGCAAGATTTATTGCCACTACGGCTGAGAAAGACGAAGCAACAATGTCTCCAAAGACTAATCGATGATTGGCACGCAACTCACTAACAATCTGCGTTTGCCAGCAATGAAAACCCGAAACCATTTACCTCACCCCTTTATCTCATCACCGGCTCAATTCCGATCGAGAATTACTCGTACATCGTTACCCAACAGGATCCTGCAGCATCAAAACATTGCCACAGCTCCCAACTGATCACTCACAGACCGCTTGCAGCTGTCCTATATAAACCAAAGGCCCGCGATCAGATGATCAACCGAAAGCCTTGTACCTGTATCTTTGTTTTGCCCCCTTCACTTGAGCTGGTCTCAATCGCCCAAGTTGAACACACTCACTTCACTCGTTAATAATAATAATTCACGCAAGTAACAAAATTGTTCCTCTGGTTCGCCGGTTAGCGCAATTTCTTCAATCTCCTTCAACGCTAACATACGTTTCCGCGCCCTCAAAAGTAATTTCTTCACACTTCATTAACGAAATGCAGCGTTTCCTGAAGTACTCTTTGACTGATATTTTGCTGAGGGTTGCAGAATTTCCTCCTTGTTTCGGCTGACTTGAGCGCCGATTGACCTAGCGTAAACAATGGAAATGCTAATCTCACGGGGAAAATTACAGTCATTTTCTCAATCCGATGAAATCTTCGTGGGCCGCTGTCCGGGCCTCAATCTTGATTAATCGATCCACAATAAGCCCCAATCGGAGCATTGTGAACCAAGACGCAACAAAGATGACAACTCCTTTCGGCCAATCCTCTCATGAGTCGCAGGCCGGTTTTCCTGACAAAGGCTTTGTGAACTTGGCGCATGCTTGGAAAAATTTCCGCATAGTCAGGGTGCCGGTCAGCTCTGCCGCTTGAATCGAGAATCGATTTGGGATCAACTCAGCCCAGACTTCGGATCAGTGCGCCGGAACTTGGATCCGGCCAGCAGGATGATCCGGAGAGATGTTGGTTCTTGGTTTGATATTCGTAGTTTTCAGCTACAGTTCTTGGATTTGAATATGAACAGATTTCTCGAAATACTGTGTTGCCTGATCGCGGGCACGATCGCGCTGCCCTTTTTTCTGGCGGGTTGTGTGATTGTGCTGTTTTCGGTCGGGCGACCTTTGTTTTTTGGCCAACGGCGGGCAGGCTGCAACGGGCGCGTCTTTCGCATCTGGAAGCTGAGAACAATGTCCGACACACGCGATCAAAGCGGGGCTTTGCTGCCAGATTCGGAACGTCAGACAAAAACCACCAAGCTTCTGCGCCGCGTGAGGCTGGATGAGATGCCCCAGCTTGTGATCATCTTGCGCGGAGATATGGCCCTTGTTGGCCCCCGTCCCCTGCTTCCCGAAACCATCGAAGAGTTTGGAGACAATGGGCGGGTGCGCTGCACGGTTCGGCCCGGCCTGACAGGGTGGGCTCAGGTCAGCGGCAATACCGCGCTTTCAAATGACGAGAAGCTAAAGCTGGATCTATGGTATGTCGCGCACCGGTCACTGTCGCTTGATCTGAAGATATTGTTCGAAACCATTATGGTAGCCTTGGCCGGAGAGCATAAACGCCCTGACCGAATTCAGGCCGCAGACAACTGGCTGGACAGCCGAAAGGAGACACCTGCATGAAGACGGTATTTGTGGGGGCGGTCGAAGGATCGCATGTCGCCTTATCCGCCATATGTGCCCGAGGGTTTGTACCGGATTTGGTGGTGACACTACCGCCGGACTTGTCTCACCGGCACTCTGATTTTGCAGATCTCAAACCCACTGCAGATCGGTATGATATTCCTGTCCACTATACCGCCAAAAGTGACTCGGCCGGAACAATCAAAACCATTCAAGCCGTAAAACCTGATCTGATACTGGTCATCGGGTGGTCTCAGATTTGCGGGCCGGAATTTCGGGCCCAGGCAAAGATCGGATGCG
Source organism: Ruegeria sp. YTSA108 (assembly GCF_059610185.1). Taxonomy (NCBI): domain Bacteria; kingdom Pseudomonadati; phylum Pseudomonadota; class Alphaproteobacteria; order Rhodobacterales; family Roseobacteraceae; genus Ruegeria; species Ruegeria sp. YTSA108. The sequence continues at coordinate 222,299 of NZ_JBXWND010000004.1, forward strand.
TCGGGTTTCACCCATCCGCCCTGCCCCGTCTGCGCGGGCGCGGTGTGATCCCCTGGACTGTCATATTGGGCGAAACCGATGTAGGCGCGTCATTGTTCTGGCTGGGTGAAGGGGCCGATGACGGCCCGATTGCGGCGCAAGCTCGATATGCGGTCGATCCCAACACGGTAACAGCACGCGAGCTGTATGACCGGGCGCTTCAGGCCCTGACGCAGCTGCTGCCTCAGCTTCTGACGCAAATCTCTGAAGGCGATATCCCGGCGGCTCCGCAGCCAGAAACCGGGATCAGCCTTTGCGCGCGGCGGCGGCCCGAGGACGGGCTGATCGACTGGACCAGACCCGCGGCAGAGATTAACCGGTTGATACGCGCAGCCGGACCGCCCTATCCCGGCGCTTTCACCTACACTGCCTCCGGTGAGAAGCTGGTCCTGCTGGGTGTACAGAACACCGCCCTGCAGGGCTACTATATCGGCCTGCCTGGTCAGATACAGGCCATCGAAGGAAACCGGTTTACGGTCGCCTGTGGGGATGGGAAATGTCTGGACATCACAAACTGGACCGGCGCCGATGCGCCGCCCGAACTGCACTCAAAGCTCAGGAATTCCGAATGACATCACTGACACCTTTTGACGGACAGGACGGACCGGTACTTGTGGTTGCTCCGCACCCGGATGATGAAGTCCTTGGGGCTGGCGGCACCATCGCACGACTGGCAGATGTAGGTCGCGCAGTCCATATCGCGATTGTCACAACGGGTCGGTCGCCCCGGTTCAGCACGGAACAGATCGCCAATGTACAGGCCGAAGCCAGGGCCGCACATGAGCATCTTGGTGTGACGCATACGCATTGGTTGGATTTCCCTGCCGCTGAACTGGCTGAGCACCCCCATGGTGACCTGAACGCAGGTCTGGGAACACTGATCCGCGATCTCGACCCAAGTGTCATCCTGGCGCCGCATCCCGGCGACATCCATCTGGACCACCAGTTGAGTTTCCTTTCGACTTTGGTGGCAAGCCGACCTTATCAGGACAAATACCCGACGACGATCGCGGCCTATGAGACGCTTTCCGAGACAAATTGGAACGCGCCATATCTGACGCCGCCATTCGTGCCGAACATGTTTGTGGACATTTCGGATACATTGGAGCGTAAACTGGAAGCCTTCCAGCTATTTGCAAGCCAGGTCAAACAGCCCCCGCACGAGCGTTCGGTTCAGAGCTTGAAAGCGTTGGCAACTTTGCGTGGCGCGACGGTTCACCGGGCCGCGGCTGAGGGCTTTGTCTTGGTCAGGTCGGTTATCTGACTGACTGATCGCAAAATCGCCAAGCTGCGATCAGCGCATCCACGCTTCGGACCATAGTTGGAACATAAAGACCGTCCACAGCTGAGCACCCCAGTTGCGTTTGCCTGATTGGTGCTCGGCCCAGCATTTTTCCAGCGCTGCCTTGTCCACGAAACCCTCAAGCCCGTTCCCATCCAGAAGAATGCTGGAAACACGGGACTTTAGGGGCCCGCGCAGCCAAGCGTTGAGTGGGATACCGAACCCGCGCTTTGGCCGGTCGTACAGCGATTGCGGAACCCGCTTTTTCAAAAGCTCCTGCAACGCCACCTTGCCAACCTTCCCGTCGCACCGAAGCGATGACGAAGAGCGCCAGGCGGCGGTGACAACGCGGTAGTCCAACAACGGCGCGCGCATCTCAAGGCCCACCGACATCGAAGTGCGGTCGGCCTTCACCAGAATATCATCCGGCAAATAATATAGCGAATCCAACAACATCATGCTGTCCAACTGGCTCAACCCTGCGGGCAAATCATGCGTTCCGATCTCATTGCCCAGCGGGATGCCGGACTTTCCAAGCATACCGGAGGACCAGATCGAAAACTGGGCCTGATAGCGGCACTGGAACTCTCGTCCCTGCAGAACCGGCGCAAGCTTGGCCAGACGGTCGGCGCTCAGATCATCGCGCATGCTGCGCGGGGCGAATGGCCTTAGGACTGGCACCAGAGCGGCAAGAACCGATTGCGGCGCCTGCGACAGGGCTTGAATTGCCAGGTCGGGCATCTTGCCCTTCAGGCGCTCAAAGGCCTGCATCCGAACATATCGGGCATAGCCACCAAACGACTCGTCACCGCCGTCGCCGGACATGACGACCTTAAGCTGCTGGCGCGCCAGTTGCGAAACCAGCAGGGTTGGTAGTTGCGACGGGTCGGCGAAAGGTTCGTCAAACACCTGCGGCAAGCCTTCGATGGCTTGAAACGCCATTTCCGGCGTCGCCGTCACCTCGTGGTAATCCGTCCCAAGATGCTCGGCGATGGCTTTTGCATGGTCGGCTTCGTTGGTGTCTTCGTCCTCAAAGCGTACGGTAAAGCTGGGAACCTTCCTGCTGGATTGCTCTTGCATCATTGCAGTTATCAGCGACGAGTCGACGCCTCCGGACAGAAATGTCCCAACCGGCACATCCGCAACCATCCGTTCGCCCACCGCGCGCAGCAGTTCGGATTCGATTTCAGCTATGGCCGTTTCATCGTCAGGATAGGGGTTTGCGCGCGCCTCGGTGACTACGGCCTCGATATCCCAAAACCGCTCGATCCCTTGCAGAAGCGCATCCAACGAGGCCGGTGGGGTGTCAAGTTTGATCTCGACCATAGAGCCCGCAGGTAGTTTCAGGACATTTGGGTAAATCGTGCGCGGCGCAGGAATATATCCCAACCGAAGAAACGATCCCAAGGCTGCGCGGTCCACCTCTGCCGGTCCAAATTCCGGATGCGCGCGCAGTGACTTCAATTCGGACCCAAACAGAACGGTTTTCCCGGCCAGGCCCAGATAGAGAGGTTTTTTGCCAATCCGGTCGCGCGCCAATGTCACGCTCTGGGTTTTCCGGTCAAACACGGCAATGGCAAACATCCCGTGGACGCGGTCCAGTGTCTTGCGGATACCCCAAAGCTGCATCGCCGCCAGCAAAACTTCGGTATCGGACGTGCCCCTGAAGCTTATGCCCAGATCCTGCAATTCCTGACGCAGTTCCAGATAGCCATAGATCTCACCATTGAACACAATGGTGAACCGACCGTCTGCGGAATCCATCGGCTGGACCCCGGTTTCCGACAGATCAATAATGGCCAGACGCAGATGCCCCAGGGCCACACCCTGATCCGGGTCCACAAACAACCCGGTTCCATCCGGGCCACGGTGTTCAATCGATTGACACATCCTGCCAAGGACGGATGAGGCCTGAGACCGATCAACGGTGCCAAAGTTGATAAATCCGGTAATGCCACACATCGCTCAGATCCCCTTCTGTTCTGGCTGAGAGGCAATCTTATCGGGATCAAGACTGCCGCTCTCCAAAATGTTCCGATACTGCGCGGCAATGCGGTCAAGCTGGTAGGTACTGGCCACAATCGCCCGGGCTTTTTCTCTTTTTTCCAGATACTCTGGGGCCGACCAATTTGCGGCATGGACCAAAGCGTCTGCCAGCAATTCCGCGTTGCGGGGCGGTACGATCAATCCGCAGTTGCGAATGATCACCACTGCATCACCCACATCCGTCGACACAACGGGGTGGCCATAGCTCATCGCTTCGACAATGACATTCGGAAACCCTTCGGTTCGGGATGAAAGCACCAGCGCATCAATCCGTTTGTAGAATGCAGCCATATCATGCAGGTCGCCGTACAGCTCTACATTGTCGGCAGTCAGGTTATAGCGCGCCAGCAATGATTGTACTTCGGAGTTTTCAGGCGACATATTCTCTCCGGCCGCGATGATGCGCAGATCGGGGACTGACCGCAGCGCCAGGGACAGAGCCTGGAAAAGGGTTTCGTGATCCTTCTGTGGATGAAACCGCGCCGCAATCCCGAAAACCCTGGGCGGGTCGCTCCGCACCACAGAGGCTTGAGGCATGATCAGACCGTTCGGAATGACGCAAGACCGCGCAGCAGCAAACCCGTTCTTCGTGTGCTGATCCAATGCGCGTTGCGAATTATAAATGATCCCCGCGCACCTGCCCGACAAACGCCGACACAGGTCCACCGCAATCCGTGTGCTGCGCGTGAATGAGCTGGTATCGTCCAAAGCCTGCCTCACCGTCCAGTAAATTGGCACCTTTCGACCTGATATCCAGCTGGCAATCAGCCCGATGACCATCGCATGGTACATCCAGCACAGAACCGCCTGCGGTTTATACTGACGGATAAGACGCGATATCTGCAATATCGCGCGGGGCATGGACGACAGTGATCTGGCATTCAATCCGATCAGAACGGCGTTTGGATTTGCACATTGGCTTTTGATCCTGTCCGAAACCTCCGTCAGTGACACCACCAATACCCGATCCCCGGATTTGGCAACCAGCCGAGCCAGCATCGCCTGGGCCCCGCCCTGACCGGAAAAATCGGTGATGACATGCATGATCATCCGTTCAACACCCGAAACTCACTAACCTGATCCGGCGGCACATGCCGGGTCGGAACCTTCAGACACGCGCCCTGGATGCGGCGGTGTGAACTGCCTATGCACGCGCCCGATCTCCGATTTCGCGTACAAATTCGGCCAGACCGACGATATCTTGATGCGACCAGGTCGGATCAACCAGAAAAGCAAGGCTGGTTTCACCAAGCTCTTTCGCCACCGGTAAGGGATCAACCGGGCCAACACCAAGGCGTGCGAACATCTCTTCTCTATATATTTCAGAACAACTGCCCGAGAACACGGGGAAACCCGCCGCAGAAATCTCAGCTATGATGCGATCCCTGCTCCAACCCGAGGCCAGATTCTCAGGTCTTATGAACGCATAAAACCGGTAATAGGCGTGTGTCAGCCCGGCAGGTGGAACAGATACCCGAAACGCAGCGCATCCGGATAGAGCTCCCGCCAAAATCTCGGCATTTCTGGTTCTATGGGCGCGCCACCCGTCCAATTTCGCCAGCTGAATGCGCCCGATGGCGGCGGAAAGCCCGGTCATCCGCAGATTGGTGCCCGGCTGGCCACTATGTAGCCAGCGAAACCCCGGAGGGTGGCTTTTGTTAAACACCTGTTCATAGTTTTTACCGTGATCCTTATAGCTCCAGACCTTGGACCACAGCTCATCATCATTGGTGATCAGCATTCCGCCTTCGCCGCCGGTTGTGATGATTTTATCCTGACAGAAAGAATACGAGCCGCAGGTGCCAAAGGTTCCCACGTGCTGGTCACCGATCATGGCACCATGCGCCTGCGCACAGTCCTCGATCACCCAGAGGTCGCGGCTGCGCGCCAGATCCATGAGACCCGCCATATCCGATGGCCACCCGGCCAGATGGACCGCGATAATCCCCACGGTTCTGTCGGTCAGAACCGGTGCAATCGTTTCTGCGGTGATGTTCTGGCTGTCACGATCCACATCTGCAAATACCGGCTTGCCACCGGCCAGAAGGATCGAACTGGCAGACGCGATAAAGCTACGCGGTGTGACGATAACCTCGTCTCCGGGTCGGATGTTCAACGCCAGCAGCGCGGCGTCCAGAGTGACCGTGCCATTTGCCATGGCGATCGCATGCTGCGCGCCGGTATAGGCGCTGTATTCACGTTCGAACTCTTTGACATCGGGGCCGGTCCAGGCATTCACGCAACCGGATCTTAGCACTGCGCTGACAGCATCAATTTCATCTTCTTCGAAGAATGGCCATTTGGGCATCAGCTGTTTCCCTTCAGATAAGCGGCCAGAGGATAGCCGATGGAAGATGGGCCAAGCCTATAATTGCTCAAATTTAGACAGCAGGATTTCCGGATCATTTCTTTACCTCGCGCCAAACCATCCGAGGAGGTCAGGCAAGCTCAACAATTAACAAATTTTTGGCGCTCAGCGCCTGAATTGGAAACAAACTCCGCAGGTTCGGAAATATCTTTTTGTGCCGCGGCAGGCGAAACCTGACCTGAATCGATTGCTTATGCAAGGTTCCAGGTCACTTAACAGCGTGATTTTTCAACAATCAGGCCGCAGACAGTCAGAGGTGAAAAATAGGCAACAATCGGCTTTGGTGACAGCACCGTTGACAGCTTCGGCGACATGGATCAGCATCGCCTCAACCTTGGTTTTTAAAGTTTGAAATGTTTCTTTGATGAGTGATTTTCCCGACACCGCTTCCGGTGCCCAAGCCGTACCTGCCGAACGAGGTTCGACAACTGGCGGACGTCCAAAAGTTCTGTTTGTCGGCAATCTTACGACCTCTTTGACCAATTTTCGTTATGACCTGCTGAAAGAGCTTGCTGAACGCGCAGACGTACTTGCTTGCGCACCAGAAAACGATGCGGCGACCGAAGCAGCCCTTGCCGAGATCGGCGTGACATTTCGGCAAATCCCCATGGCGCGCGCGGGGTTAAATCCATTTCAGGATATGTCCACCCTGTTCACGCTGATCGGGATCTGCCGGGAAATACGGCCCGATATCGTCTTTGCCTATACGATGAAGCCGATCATCTTCAGCGGCCTTGCGGCGCGGGTGACCGGCGTTCGCCGGCGGTTCGCGATGTGTACCGGTTTAGGTTATGTATTTGCGGATGCCGAACTGACCCTGCGCCGAAAAGTGTTGAGAGCGGTGGCGACAGGCCTTTACCGCATCGGATTGAAAGGTGCCGACGAAGTTCTGGTTTACAACTCGGTCGACGCCGAGGAGTTTCGCAGCAGACGTTTGCTGGCACCTCAGGCCGCGCTGTCGATTGTGCCCGGTTCCGGTGTCAATCTCGCCAGATACGCAAAATCCCATCAGCCTACGGATCCACCCGTGTTCCTGATGATCGCACGTTTGCTGCGTGACAAGGGCGTGTTCGAATATGCCGAGGCCGCCCGGCAGCTTAGGGAACAATTCCCTGAAGTTCGCTGTCAGCTTTTGGGCCCGCTGGACGACAACCCGGACTCGGTAAACGCACAGCAGCTCGAAGAATGGGGCCAGCAGGGGCATATCGAGTATCTAGGCGAAACCAAGGATGTTCGGCCATTTCTCAAGGAATGTTCGGTCTTCGTATTGCCCACCGTCTATCGTGAGGGCATCCCCCGCGCCATTCTTGAGGCGATGTCGACAGGGCGCGCCGTCATTACGACCGATGCCCCGGGATGCGCCGATGCGATCAGCGACGGGGAAAACGGGTTTATCGTCCCCAAACGCAATCCAGAGGGGCTGGCGGATGCGATGAGAAAATTCGTTGAAGACCGGAGCCTAATCGAATCCATGGGTCAGGCCGCGCGGGCGCGTGCCGAGCAAGAGTTTGACGTCGCGCGGATCAACACGATCCTGCTACGGAAAATGGGGCTGATCGACAGCGATACCACGCTGCCCTCGACTGCCACCGACTGATCCACACCCATTCTAAGCTGACGTCTAATCCGAGAAACTGCGCCACCCGCGGCTGAGACCCGGATCAATCGCATCAAGCTCGGCAACGTCTGGCCTGTAGAAATCGGCCATTTTATGCGCCAAAGCATCGGGCAATTCAGGGTATTCCACCTGCCGCGCCACCGCTCTGCGAATGGCCTTTAACGGCCCCGTATGCCGGATCGGGTCAAGCAACGGTCGAAGCGGCGCCAGAACCCGCCTCAGAGGCAAGGGCACGATTGGCGTATTTTTGTTTTTGACCCGCTCTTCTAGTGGCGGCTCCACGACGCCGGAATAACCGATGTGATCGGCAACACGGCGTAAGGTTTCAACCGGTTGTGAGATCGTGTTTTCGTAGGCCAGCAACAGAATCTGATCGGTCGGAAACAGATCGTAGAAACGGCGCAGGTGATAGGCATATCTACCATTGTGCAGGAACCTTTCATCACCAGCCTTGTCAGGGTCCAGATACCGATGAATGTCGTCCCCAACAGTGCCCCGGCGATACAGCATACAGTAGTCGGAATAGGCCCTTCGAACCGGATCGCGCATCTGCAGGATCAACCTGACATCAGGATAGTCACGGGCAATCCTTTTGGCCGCCTCTGGATGTGTCAGATAGGTATTGCATTTTTCGCCTACGATACTCTGGTCTGAATATCCCTCGTATTGATCGCGATACCAGACCGCCCCCCGGTCATAATGATCCGAGAAATAGTGCAGCTCGGGATCCGGCATGAAAATTTGCGGTGTAGCCGTCAATGAATTCTGCAACCAAGTGGTCGCACATTTCGCAGCACCGAAAATCAGGAAATCTATTTTTCGTTCGTTCGGCAAACCCATTTTACCCCCAAAACCTTACATTTCGCATCCGGATTACGAAACCAATTCTCGGTACACGTCGGACACTTCGGCCACGTGTTTATCCAACCCAAAATTATCCTGCACATATTGGTATGCAGCCTGTGTTACCTGCTGTCTCAGGCTCGGGCCCTCAATCAGAGAGACGACCGGCTCAACAAAGGCCTCGGGGTCCTGCGGATCTACCAGAAAACCGGTTTTGCCATGATCGATTGCCTCGACATTGCCGCCGTGCCGTGTGGCCACAACGGGCAGCCCAAGGTGCATGGCCTCGATCAAGGTGCGTCCAAATGGCTCGTTCAAGGCCGGCACAAGGGTGGCATCCATGGCGACCATGCACTTTTCAACATCCTGCCGAAAACCCATCATATGAATCTGCGCGCCCATCCCCTGTTCTCGGGCCACGTCCATGGAGCCTGAGTCCAACCCGTCATCGGGATTGAGTACTTTGCCAAACAGCAGGCCATGTACCGGCCTGTCCCCAAACTGTTTCTGAATGGCCACAAGGCTTTGGACAAAATGAACCGGCCGTTTTCGCGGTTCCAGATGGCCAAAATATCCTAGAAGAACTGCATTTTCCGGCGCACCGATTTCGTTCAGGATCATCCGACGCGCCGCGTCTGGATCCGGGCGCTGAATGCTCAGGTCGAAGGGGCTGCGGATGACCTGAAACTTTTTGTCAACCGAGCGTATCGGACGCGAGGGTTTCGAAAAATACGACACGCTTAGGATGCGGTTCGAAAACACCGGCGCGACATAGTTAACGCCTACCGCGCGCGGATCCTGCCTGTGGTGCCAGATATGCTTGATCCCCAACCGTCTGGCCGGAAACACCCAATTCACATGCAATCGGCCCTCATTTGTGTGGACGATATCTGGCTTTTTGTCCCGCAAAAACCGGACGAGCTGGCCGTAGGTCCGGGTCCAGTATTCCGGAAAGCCAACATCTGCATCCGTTTTGTTGTTTGGAGGGCCCATAAGCCTGGGGCCCTGCAAAACATCGACATTCAGACCCAGCGATTGAGCATACTGCCCAACCGACCCGGCTTCGTTGTGGCAAAGGACCAATGGTTCAAACTGATCCCGGTCCAGACAGGACGCAAGTTTGAGCGCGGAAACATGACTGCCGCCCAGATCTGCCCAACCTGCAAAGGGAAATAAAACGCGTATCTTTTTCATTCTGGCCTGCCGCCTTTTTGGCTCAGCGCCGGACATCAAAACCGCGCGCTGAACCATAAATCATTGAACTGAAATCTATTGTGTTTGCGTGACGAAGGTTCGAGAAACCGAAAGCGTATCCCCGGGAGACAAGACAGTCTCACCCGAAATCGCTGTTGCGGCTCCTCCGGCCGCGCGGGTGACCGAGTATTCGATCACGATCTCTTCGACCGCATCAACCTCTTCAACAACGCCAAGCGCTGCCAGCTCGGCCTGCAGGATTTTCGCGGTGCCCAGCCGGGTCTGCAAATCCTCGAGTTCGATCTGCACCAGATTCAGCCGCACCAGCGCATTCGAGCGCGCGGTATCAAGCAACTCCAGCTCATCGCGTTGCGCGCGGTTCAGCTGTTGCCGGGCCAAGCCCAGAGCGATCTCGATATCCACGCTTTTGCTTTCCAGGTCGTTCAGCGAGTTGGACAGAGATGACACGCGGGAACTGACCGTAAGGCCCTTTTTCTGTAGTGCCAGAGCATCATCCAGATCTTTGCGCGTGATCGCGATCTGATTTGCCCGCAATTCCAGCTGCCGTTCGAGGCTATCGATCTGATCTTTGAGGGTTTCCTGTAATTGGATGATGCGTTCACCCTGCCCTTCCCGGGCCTGTTGATCCGCTTGCAGAATCTCCCCCTGCAGACCTTGTGGGGGTTCAATTTTGGCATCACCGCCGTCCGGAGACAGTGTTGACAGATCAGCCAGCAGTCGGCGTTGTTCGGCTTGCAGAGCTTCGATCTGTTCATTGTACAACTGAACTTCACCCTGAACCCGCAATCCGGTAAAGTTCGTTCCTACGTCATTTTGCAAAGGCAACCGGTATTCCCCGCCCGCAAGCGCCATCGCCTGCTGCGCGGTCAGTTGTGGCCGATAAGGGTACGAGCCTGGAATCTGGACATCCCCCAATATGTATACAGGCAGATGGCCGATGACTTCGATCGCCAGATGAGGCGGTTCTGCCATCCCCACGCGAGTGCGCATCTGAGTTTCCAGCAGCAGTACCAGATCTTCGGTCGTTCGCCCTTCAGCATGAACCTGGCCGGCCAGAGGCACCATCAGCATCCCTCCCGAAGAAAGCGCATATTCACCGGAAACGCCTTGCCAGTTCACAAAAGACGCAACCACCGGATCCCAACGCATCGCACGCAAATTGATCTTGTCCTGCGGTGCCAGAACATATTCCTCGGCCTGAAGCGCACCGATAAAACAAGCCGAAGCCGCGATCACAGAAAGCATCAGTTTTTGCAATAATTTCACGACATTCTCCTAAGTGTATTCGTTGGTCCTAACACCGGCAGGCGCGACACGCTAAGCGCAATGGCAAGGACAAAGGGTACGTTCCAGAACCGGGCATAAAAGGTCGTCGCTCCGGCAAGCAGCACGACATACATCAGCATGGCAACGATGGTCAGTGCCCCGACCGATGGCGAGCGGCCGACAGAAATGGCCATCCAGGCCAAGTATATGCTGGCCAAAATAAAGCCGACCATACCGAGCAGAGAAATCAAGCCACCTTCGGACAGAGTCAGCAAATAGGCCGAATGAACCACGATTCCCTGTTCGCTGGCCAGGCTGTACTGGTTTGCACCCAGCCCGATCAACAAAGTGCCACGGGATACCTCGAAAGCCTCTTGCAGCAGGAATAACCGGTCAGAGAACGTGCCCGCCTGGCTAATGTCACCTGCAAGAACGGCATTCAGAACTCGTTCGCGAAAGACCTCGGGCAAGAAAAGCTCACCAAAGTTCAGGACCACCAAAACCGCAATCAACGTGCCGACGATCAGGGTCACAACATGACGCGGGGACCCGCTGCTGAGGATAATGGCGACAGTCCCCACTATGGTCACGATCAGACCAGAATTCGAACCGGTCAGGATGACGCCGTAAAACAGGATTGGCAGCCCGATCAGCCCCCAGATGCGGCTGCTTTGCTTCTGCAGGATCAGGCTAAGCAGGAAAACGATGGCCATCGCCAGCATAAGCGCGCATTCATTTGCCCGCTCGACCAGCGAAAGCATGCGACCATTGGCGGATACAAACCGGTGTGTCGGGTCTTCCATGAAGTTGATTGCATAGATGCCAAACAGCACAACAATGCCCATACCAATAATAAATGCCTTCATCAGCAGGACGATCTGATCAAAGCTTCGATTGCCGATCAGGACTGGCAGCACGATCAACGAAAAGAAGTACTGAACAAACACTGTCAGCAGCTCGGTCGGGTCACCGTTGATCAACGAACCTATGGTCAGGCCCCCTGTGAAAAACAGGAACGAACTGTACCAGAACCCGCTTGCGGGCCCGAATATCTTAACCGGCAGCTGGCCAGTTGCCAGCATGACAAACCCAGCCAGCACAAAGAAGAAATCCGAGAGGGTGAAATAGACGAAATCCACTCTGAGATAGTTCATCGGCGCCAGGGCTACAGCCGCCATCAGGAAATAGAGAGCTGCCATGTCTACGCTTGGCAAATAGCCGATCCCATTGGTCGGCTTGCCAAAGGAAACTGATTGGGCCGATGCAGGTCTCATGGGCGCACCTGCTCCTTTCCGTGTAATGCAGGGTTCAGCAATGTACGCCGCAAGTGTAACACACACAGCCCTAGCCAGACGGAATTACACAGCACATGCGCCACAGCGGCACCGACCACGCCCAAAACAGAAACCATCGGTGCAATGAGGATCAGAAACAAAATAGTGTTCAACAAACCGATCCGAACCAAGGCCCGGTCTTGCCCCAGGCTCAGCAGTGCAGGGTTCAGCAGTATCCCACCAAGATAAATACCTACCGCGATTGCCTGCACGCGCACGACCGGTACTGCGGGAGCATAATCCACGCCAAAAATCGCAGTAACGATCGGTTCCAGCATCAAGATCACTGGAATCAGGACAAGGGCAATTACCCCCCAGAACCCGGCGCTGAGACCCGTTAGCATTTTTTGCAAACGGTCAAATTCATTTCGGGCGGCAAACCGGGTGAACTCGGGATAGATCGCCTGGCTTAGCGGTCGTCCAAGACGCAGTGCAGCTTCGCCGCACCGTTTCGCGATATGGTAATATCCCACCATCGTCGGTGAAATCAGAACACCCAATATGATCACGTCCAGGCGCTGCGTGGTCTGACGCAAGATGACAGAGAGATTGCTGTTCCAAACAAAGCGCAGAAACCCGGAATTTTCACCCAGAGTTTGCTTTATTCCAAGCATCGGGCGGCCATAGCCATTCCGCGACATTTCTCGCAGCCCCGCGGCAAAGGCCAGAACGCCGTCTAAAAGGCTGACAGCAACAAATATCGCGACAAAGCCAGGCAGCCCAAACCCAAGTTGCCAGGCAATTACCCCCAGCACCATCCGCACAGACGCTGCGAAAATATCCAGTTTGGCCAACAGATCGAACCGGTCGAAGGACCGCAACAAAGCCAGCCCGGTTGGCCTCAGCGAAACCAGAATTCCCAGCGATGCGACCGGCAGCACCCATGCAAGATCCTGATCCAGCCCCAGCCATCCGGCGATGATCGGTGCGAATGCGATCGCAGCGCCGGCGGCCAATACGCCCCCAACCACATCAATCAGGACCGACAGCCCGACAAGTCGGCGAAATCGTTCGCGGTCTTCTTCCTCCAGCGCAGTGCTTCCATATCTAATCACCGCCTGCCAGGGCTCAAGATGAAGGAACCGGGAAACGATCCGTGCATAGGCCTCGCCTATTGCCATTACCCCCAAGCCTGCAGCCCCAAGTGCGCGAGCGGCCACCGGCAGAAACACAAGGCCCAGCAAAGCGACTGCGATCTGAGAGGAGAAGATCCATTTCAGATTGCGCAGTAAACGCCGAAGCACAGCAGTCGGGATTGAGGTTGCGCCGGGCTGAGAGGTCATGTCTGATCCACCCGCCCGCCGCATAAACGACCGGCCAATTCCACCCCTTGGCGGCTGCCGGTCATTGGACCACGCCGCAAAAGCGTCGCGGGCGCTGTGCCCTCATATTCGCAAATAAAAACCAATACCCAATCACCAATCTAACAAATCCTACAAGGGTCTGCGAACCGTAATCAGCTGCTTTTCCCAGGCTCATCCGAGTAATGATATGTATAGGCACCATACCCATATTGCCTTTGCTTCCGCATGTTCACACCATTCATGATCGTACCGGAAATCTTGATATTGCTCATCCGCAGCTTTTCGATTGCATCCTTGAGAATTTTTTCGGTGGTCTGCCCCCAGCGCACCACCAGGAACGTACCATCGACAAGCGGCCCAAGTCGGATCGTGTCATCAATGACCAATGTCGGCGGCGTATCGACCAACACAAGATCGTACTGATTGCGCAACATGCGCCCGTATTCGCCAAGCTGCTGCATCAACTGTTTGCGGGATATTTTCGGACGCAGGTTCAGACTGATCGACGAAACCCCCGGTACCCGTTCGCCATCGACATAAATCTGGCTGGGTTGTACGGCACCGCTCAGCGCGTCCTCGATCTCGACCGGGGCCGCCCCGGTAAGACCCAGTGTTTTTGAGGCACGGCAACGGTGGTTATCCATATCCAACAATAGAACGCGCATTCCATCTGTACCCGCCACTAGGGCCAGCGAAACCGCAACCACGGTCTTGCCTTCTCCAGGAACACCAGAGGTAACCATGACGATGCTGCCGTCATCATTTGTGTTAAACCACATCGTCAAAACACTGCGCAGCGCCTCGACATAGGGCGAGCGGCCCTGATCACGGATAAAGCGCAACAACTCCTGCTGACCATCCGTGTCCGAATCCATCACCGTATCCGGCAGGAAACCCAGATTGGTCAGATCGGTTTGCTGTTCGATCTGGTTTTCGTTGACGATCCGCGTGTTGCTGCCCTCCATCAAAAGGGCGATCACAAAAGCCAGAGAGAACCCGACAATCGCGCTGACTGCGACGGCGACTTTGGTATTCGGCCAGAATGCCGAAGTCGGCGCATGAGCAACCGAAACCTGCTGAACCGCCTGGCCAAGAAACTGTTGCTGGGTTTCAAAATCATTCAGTTTTTCAATCGTCGTCTGATACCGGATCCGAAGAAGCTCTAGCGCGCGTTCCATCCGCAGCAATGCTATTTCCGAACCGGTCCGGCTGCGTAATGCCTGTTCAACAACGGCAATCTGGTCAGCAATTTTGTTGACCTCTTCGCTGCTGGCTCCGTTGATCTCATGCACATCTTTTTGCGAGTTCAGCCGCGCAAGTTCCGACCGAAGCCTACCCGGCACGGATTCATCCGCCAGATTTTCTTCAAGAATAAAGGCCGCCATCTGAAGTTCGTCACGGGTCAGTTCGTCACCCAGTTCATTTACGCGGTCCTTAAGAAAAGAAATGGAAGATGAAAGACCTTGCTGCCGCCGCTGCTGCAGGCGAAGGATAAAGGTTTCTGCAACTGTATTGGCAATATCGGCTGCCAGCTGCGGGTCTTCTGCTGTTGAGATGATCTCAATCGCAAGGCTCTCTCCTTGCCGAAGTACGTTATATGTCGACAGTGTATTGTCGATTACACGATTGCGGATAACGGATGTGGATTGCGGATTTGCGGGGTTTTGCGCCCCGGCAAAAGCCTCATTCTCGAACAGGTCCAGCGCCAGGGCGACCTCTGCCGCAAACTCTCGTGACCGCAGGATGTCGATTTCGGTTTCAATCAAAGTGCGGGTCAGCTCGTAGGATTCAAGTTCGACACTGTCGGCGCGGACGCGCATATCCAGAGATGTGAGAACGATTTCGGCGCGGGATTTGTATCTTGGGTCCAGTTGATTGACGACCATAAACGTGCCGACGATCACAGCTGCGGTCACTCCGAGGATCAACTTCAGATGACGGTAAATCATCCGCCATATGCCATCCAGACGCTGCTGGCCAAATTGGTTTGCGATATGGTTTTGATCCATTCTCTATCGTCCCTTGTAGCGACCAAGATCACCGTCGCCTGAAATACAAATCTTTGATGCTGCGCCCATGTTCGAACGAATTCTTATCCTAATGATTGGACAGCTTGGCCATTTTTCCGAGTTTTCTTGTCGTTATTTGCTCAATGTTTCCACACAAGAGACAATAGGCCGGAATCCTTGCTGTTGCAGAAGCTAAGAGGCGGCGTCTTTCAAAGTTTTGCAGACCTGATTCATACGACAAAGTACTTAACCTCCAAAAGTGCGGCGACACCGCAAGCGCGCCAATATTACTAGTTAAACCTGTAAAACGTGTTTCCTGCGACAAAGCCGTCCAGCTTTGCCGATCTTGCATAGTGATGCAGATCACTGGTTTTGTTTATGAACCCCGCTCCGCGAAAGTTCAGTGACGTATTGCACAATACACCCGTGCCCGAAGCCGACTTGAATGCGTTCAGCAGGTCGTAAAAGAAAGCATTCTGATCCCGGCGGACTGTTTGGACCCTTGCTGTCCCGTCTACATGCGTGATCGCGGCCAGGTTCTGATTGGTCACCTTCTGCAGATGCAACATATAAGGTGCGGAGTTTTCCCACTCAAAATGCTGGCTGACATCTTCCTCAAGGCAGGATGGGGCCACGGGGCTTGTATCCGGCCGGTTTTTAGCCCTGTTCAGGCGCACGCGGGTTTCGGCCCAGAACGGGGCCGCCAGAATCGAGCGGTTGCCCAATGCGCGCGGACCGATTTCACAGTTCCCTCTGGCCCAACCGATGAGCTCACCGGACATCAACGCATCCGCGACATCGTTCAGACGCAGCTCGCTGACCCGCATGCCGCTACTGTCGATTTTATCATCCACAAAGGACTGTCCGGAATAAACCGTCCAATCCAGCTTTGCCTGGCCCGTATAGTGGCGCATGGCATCAACCGCAGTTCCTATGGCGCAGCCGGAATCACTGCTGCAAGGCGGTACAAATACATCTCGGAACAAGCCGCAATTCTGCCACTTGGTGTTCCAATCGCAGTTCAATCCACATCCGCCAGCAATCACCAGCGGATAGCCCTCTGTCAGGTTCTGTTCGGCAAAGGCAAGGAACCGTGAAAAAATCGCATCCGAGAGTTTCTGTGCAAGATTACTGAACTGCTGGCTGTGCATTCCGACGTTGAAAAACGGGGAATCGGTCAGACGGTCCTTGCGTAGAATCTCGGCCAATGGCTGATCTGACAAAAGATAGTCTATCAGCGCATGTTCATCCGCGTCATGTGAACCGGGCTCTGCATAGGCACATGCCGCCATCATCCTCCCGGGGTCTTCACGCCGTTGTTCACGCGAAAGCACGGGATAATCGGGATCAACCAGTGCGCTCAGGAACGAATATCGGGCACCGGGCCCGGTCATCACCCGACCGACATGAGACAGCTTTAGATCTTCATCAATCTTGTAGAAATCGCCAAGCGTGTCTTCCCAAACCAACACATAACAAGGTTCACCCTGACGAAACGGAGACATCCCATAAGCGCCCCAAATATGTGCCCTTTCATGGGTCGATGAGAAAAAGTCGATCTCCTTGCCAAAAAACGTTCGTTTCCCCACGGTCTGAGCATCTTCGCCAATGCCGAAATACCCTGCCCCCGAGGTCGTCACATGTTGTGTTCCGGTCGTTGACCAGCCGCTAAGGGCCAGGATATCAGGCAAGTCCCGGAACCACAGGCCAGAGTCGATAAATGTATCCGGTGTGACTGACGTGTTGCGGGGAAAACTGTCTTTCTCGGATTCATAGGAAAACAGCAGGTTACCGTTTTGGGCATCAATACCCGCAACCGTACCGTCGTGACCCGACTTGAATGACAAAATCTTCATTTCACACCTCAATACCGCGCCTGTTGCGCGGCCCTGGCAAAACACACCAATTCGTTACTGTTCTATCAAATTGCGTTGGCGCAGCCCCTCTGTAATTGCCCGAGCGGCCAGTTCTGCGCCTGCTTCGTTGAAATGAGAATCCGGCGCATAATACGATGCCGGATCCTCTTGCATTTCGATAACATCCGTTAAGTCTATCACGTCCAGCCCGGCCTGCGCAGCCGCATCTTTCACCAATACTCGCAGCGGGTCGTGGATAAAGGGCTGGGCGACCAGACCCATATAGCGGCTGACCGTCGGCACATACACGATGACGATCTCACCATCCCATTGTGATGTTATCTGCTTTGCCCGGATCAGAACATCCGCAAATACCGGGTTCTCATCGGTCGCTTTGGGATAGTGAATCCCAAGAATCTCGGCCGTTTTCTGCAATGCCAGAAAGTTCCTGAACACCCTTTGCGCCCGCAGGTAGTCGATCCAGGACAACGTCGTCTCAGACCACCATCCAGAAATAATTGGAGCGGATATTTCCGACTGATCCGGATGCTCGATCGGGCCAAAATCTGCAGCCGGGTCGAGTGCTTCGCGCAGCCACGGCTTCTCAAGCTCTCGTTCCAGATTGCGCCAGTCATTGCCCGCAAAGAAAGAAAAGATCGTAAGATCAGGCTGGAACTCTGGCCCGTATCGGCCCAAAACCGCCAGTTGATACAGCGGGCCAATGCCTCTGTGACCGGTGTTAAGCAAGCTCGGCATATCCTGACGCAGCTTATCCGCCAGATGCTCACCCTCTCTCAGGCAGAACCCTTCGGAAAACGAGTCGCCCAGCAGCATCACATTCAAATCGTTTTCAAAGACCGAAGGTGGATTGCGAAACCCCAAACGATCAGGCGTATAGGTCACCGGCTCGCCCAGCACCGAGCACAGCAGCATCTTGTCACCCGGCATGGGCGCCAGATACGCGGATTCGAGCAGCTGTGTATCCAGCGCATCGTTCACATGTTTCATTGTCCGGCCCGGCGGCAAATTTTCCTTGTATTCTTCGACGCTGACGTCATCGCCGACAAACCCGACCAGCCCCAGACGCCCGGGGATTATCTTGATTGTCAGATAGGCCTCGAATGCGAACAGAGCCGCCAACAGGGAAACAGCGCTCACGCCAACTGTCAGCCTGCCTTCGTCTGATAAAAAGACCGCGCATAAGGCCAGCACCAGCCCAATCGCGCCCGGGGCCAGAATGTACCGGATCAGCCGCGCGGTTCCATTGGCAAATTCCGCTGAATTCATCAGTGCGTATGCGACGACCCCAAAGAAATAGAGAGCAGCAACCAGACATAGGATTGACCCGAAACGCGAACTGCGGGTTTTTTCAGTCATTCCATCTGGTCCCTTTCGACCGATATCGACATTTGCCGTCATTAACTGCGAAACCAGGCGAATTCAGTTGAACCGATTTGCATATCATCGGCAAGCTTTTCTGCGGCGCCCGGACAGGCGCAGGAAAAAGACGCATCACATGGACCTGTGAAATAGGAAAAATGCTCAAAAACAACTGGATAAACACACACGGCACACAACACTCGAATACAAACAAAATCAGATTTTCTTACCACCGTTGTGCTGAAAAGCAAATCACCCGCTCTTTCAACACCTTGTGGGCACATGGCACAATCACATTTCGCGCATAATTCGCCTTTTCCAAGCCTATTGTTCCCGAATTCAACACGGCGCCAAAGCCTTTTCTGCGGCGGCAGAGCAATGATTTTGGTAGGTGTATCGTCTGCGGCACAGCAGACGGATGAATATACGGGAAACCCCTAATATCCAGCCAGCAGGGTTTTGTTACAGTTAACGCAACTACACCGGAGAGGTCTCGGCCTCCCCACTCGCTCAAAAAGGGACTGACTTTGGGGGTCGGTCCCTTTTTAGTTTTTACGTCAGGTTCAGAACCCTGCCCAAATCAGGACAGGGCACCTGGATTACCCGTCAATGATACCATTGAGTGTCGCGCTCGGGCGCATGACTGCTGCAGTCTTGGTCGGGTTGGTGTGATAGTAACCACCCAGATCTGCCGCTGCCCCTTGCGCGTTGGCCAGTTCGGATAGGATTTGCTGTTCTTTCGCGGCCAACTCTGCAGCAATCGGCGCGAACTCGGCGGCCAGATCAGCATCATCGGATTGCGCGGCCAGCGCCTCGGCCCAATAGCGCGCGAACCAATAGTGGCTGTCGCGGTTATCCGGCTGCCCGACTTTGCGGCTGGGCGACTTGTTGTTGTCCAGAATGCCCTGCGTTGCGCCCTCGGCAGCGGCGCCAAGAACTCCGGCTTTGGCGTTGCCTTTGCTGTCGGCTAGGAAATTCAAAGACTCGCCAAGCGCGCAGAACTCACCCATCGAGTCCCAGCGCAGGTGGTTTTCCTCAACCAACTGCTGCACGTGTTTCGGGGCAGAGCCACCCGCGCCGGTTTCGAACAATCCGCCGCCCTGCATCAGCTTGACGATCGACAGCATCTTGGCCGATGTGCCCAACTCAAGGATCGGGAACAGGTCGGTCAGATAGTCACGCAGCACGTTGCCGGTGATGGCGATGCTGTCGTTACCGGCGGTGATGGTCTCCAACGACTGGCGGGTCGCCTCACGCGGTGCCAGGATTTGGAACTTGTCCGCCACGCCAGCAGCTTCCAGTGCGGGTTGGACGGATTTGATCAGTTCGGCATCATGGGCACGGTTTGCGTCCAGCCAGAAGATCGCCTCGGATCCGGTCAGACGCTGACGGTCCATCGCCAGTTGAATCCAATTCTCGATCGGAGCCTTCTTCACAGTGCAGGCACGCCAGATGTCGCCCTTTTCAACCGCATGCTCGTGCAACGTCTCACCATTGGCCAGCACGATGCGAATGGTCCCATTCGCAGGCGCCTGGAATGTTGTCGGGTGGCTGCCGTATTCTTCGGCTTTCTGTGCCATCAGACCCACATTGGCCACAGCTCCGACGGTGGCTGGGTTCAGCGCGCCATTGGCTTTGAAGAATTTGACGGATTCATCATAAATAGACGCATAGCAGCGGTCGGGGATCACACAGTTGGTGTCACCTTTGGACCCGGTTTCGTCCCAACCCTTGCCACCAGCACGGATCACGGCAGGCATCGAGGCGTCGATGATCACATCAGACGGTACGTGCAGGTTGGTGATACCCTTGTCGCTGTCAACCATATACATGGACGGGCGGTCGCCCTTGATCGCGTCAATGGCTGCCATGATATCGGCGTTGCCTGCAACCCGCTCCAGCAGATCGCCCAGACCCGAGTTCGGGTTCACACCCAGCGCATCCAATTCCGCGCCATATGCCTCGAATACCGGGGCAAGCCACGCCTTGACCGCATAGCCGAAGATGATCGGGTCGCTGACCTTCATCATTGTGGCCTTCAGGTGAAGCGAGAACATGGTGCCGTCTTTTTTGGTGTCTTCGATGGCCTCGGCCAGGAAAGACGACAGCGCATTGACGGACATGAAGGTCGCATCGGCAACGGTGCCCTCGGCCAGCGGCCAGCCGTCTTTCAGAACCGTATTACTGCCGTCTTGTCCGACAAATTCGATTTTGGCGTCACCGGCTTGCGCCGCAGTGATGGTGGCCGATTTCTCGTTCGCGTAGAAATCATTGCCGGACATGGACGAGACTTTAGTCTTGCTGTCAGCGGCCCATGTACCCATCGAATGCGGGTTCTTCTGGGCATAATTCTTGACGGCGCGCGCGGCGCGACGGTCGCTGTTACCTTCGCGCAGAACCGGGTTCACAGCCGAACCCTTGATGGCATCATACCGCGCGCGGATCGCTTTTTCTTCGTCAGTCGCAGGTTCTTCGGGATAGCTCGGGATGTCATAACCCTGTGCTTGCAGCTCTTCGACGGCGGCCACCAGCTGCGGTACCGAGGCCGAGATGTTGGGCAGCTTGATCACATTGGCATCGGGTGTCTTCACCAACTCACCCAATGCGGCCAGATCATCGGTGATGCGCTGTGCATCTGTCAGCTTTTCGGGGAAGGTCGAAATAATCCGCCCAGCAAGTGAAATATCCTTGGTTCCGACGCTGACACCGGCGGCGGATGCAAACTTTCGAATGATGGGCAGGAATGAGGCGCTGGCCAGCTCGGGCGCTTCGTCTACAATGGTATACAATATGTCGAAGTTCGATTTATCTGCCATATTCTTTTACCTTTTTTAAGCCTTTCGGGGCGTGCGATCCAAGAGTTGGGGCCACATCGGCGTGGCGCGTAAGGGACGTAACAAGACTGCCGTCCCGGGATGACTCTGTATTGACAGGGCCTCCCTTAAATGACGTTTGGCTTGGGATCAATCGCCAGAGACCGCGCATTTTGACACGGTTTGCGGAAAATCATCAAAACTGCTTGCCAATGGGCAAAATTCAGACGCCCCAGGTATCGCTGAGCTTATATCCGCCCGGCCAGGGATCGTCCGGGTCAAGCATGTGTTGATGTGTACCGGTAATCCATCCGCGGCCACTGATCTCGGGAATGATCGCGGCACG
Source organism: Ruegeria sp. YTSA108 (assembly GCF_059610185.1). NCBI lineage: Bacteria > Pseudomonadati > Pseudomonadota > Alphaproteobacteria > Rhodobacterales > Roseobacteraceae > Ruegeria > Ruegeria sp. YTSA108. Next base: position 244,018 of record NZ_JBXWND010000004.1, read on the forward strand.
CCCCCCGATCGTTGTGGCCTCGACGACCTGTCCGGTGAAAGACGAGCCGATGATCGAAACCGCCTGGAAAGATTGCCCGACTGCCATTTCTCCCTTGGCGGCCATCAAGGCCATGCGGGCAGAAACTGCGGTACCGGTAGGGGACCGATCAACTTTGCCCGGCTGGATCGCCACGGCGGATTTTCCGCGCAGGCCATTTGCTACCCGCTCGGTCGGGCCACAAAAAGCGCAGAATGAAATGTGATTCCAGTCCGGGTTTTCGGGATGCGTAAACCCAATTTGTTCGTTGGCCGCATTGGTGATCGCTACACCCAGCCGCGCAATGTCACGCGCCTCGTCCTGCACGATATCAAACCCAAGCGCCGCCGCATCGACCACCACGAAACTGTCGCCCCCATAGGCCGTATCCACGGTCAGGGTGCCAAGGCCCGGCACCTCAAGCGGAACGGCGAGCCGGTCTGCAAAGCTGGGCAGGTTCTGCACAAATATGCGCTCAGCCTTTCCATTCCGGCATTCGGCGCGCACCGGGACCAGCCCACCCGGTGCCTCAAGCGTCAGATGTGTAACCGGTTCCTGCATCGGAATGATCCCGCTATCCAGCAGCACGGTGGCCACGCAGATCGAGTTTGAACCAGACATGGGCGGTGTGTCTTCGGGCTCCATGATAATGAAGCCTGCATCTGCCTTCGGATGTTTGGGCGGCACCAACAGGTTCACATGGCGAAACACGCCTCCGCGCGGTTCGTTCAGGACAAAGTTGCGCAGGGACTGGTCGCGGGCAATGAAGGATCGCTGCTCCCACAAGGTGTTGCCGGGAGGCGGAAGAACACCGCCAACGATGACGTCGCCAACCTCGCCCTCGGCATGGGCAGAGATCACATGGAGAGTTTTGTTACTGCGCACGACCCCCTCCCTCAGAACCGGCCAGCAGCAAAGGGGGCTGGCGAAATCGGGGGGGCCTGACGGTCAACCATGGCCCCAACAAGTTCGGCCGTGCCTGCGGATTGGGTCAGCCCAAGATGCCCATGGCCGAACGCATAGAACACGCCAGACGCATTTGGAGAAACACCGATGACCGGGATGCTGTCAGGCATCGACGGCCGGAACCCCATCCATTGCGTGCCTCCTTCGGTCTTGAGGCCGGGTAGAAACTCTTCGGCTTTGTGCAATAACGTGTCGGCTCGTTTGAAATTGGGGGCGAGGTTCAGACCGCCCAACTCGACCGCGCCGCCGATCCTGACGCCATTGTTGATCCGGCTGGCAACGAACCCATGCCGCGAGAAGGACAGGTGCATCCGCAGATCAAATGCACCTTCGGGCAGGGTCGTGTTGTATCCACGCTCGGTTTCAAGCGGGAATCGGTCACCAAGAGTTCGGGCGATATGATGCGACCATGCGCCGGCAGCCACGACCACTTTCGTCGCGTCCACGGGCCCTTCCGCCGTTTCAAGGCGCATGCCACTTTGCTGTGGCACCAACGCCTGAATATCGCGCCGCTCGATCCGGCCTTGCCGGTTTTGAAAGGTCTGGGCAAGGCGCTCGACCCATTTCTTGGGATCAACAGTATTCAACCAGTTGGGCGTAAATCCCGCATGAGTGAACCGAGGACTGAGACCCGGCTGTTTTTCGGCAATCGCCTCGGGGCTTTCCAGCAGTTCAAAGTCGATACCATGCTGGCGGCGCACCTCCCAGGCGGGCAGGCTTGCACGGTATTCGGCCTCGGATTCGTACAGCTGCATCTGACCGTCGCGCTGCATCATCGCCTCGCCGTCAACCGCTGGGATCAACCGTTCAAGCGCGGCACTGGACAGTTGCATGAGGCTGGCCTGAGCGGCCAACAGCTCGGCATAGCGACCGGGCTGGCTGGCCCGCCAGAAACGGTACATCCAGGGTGCAATCTGGACTGCATAGGCAGGCGGGATAGACAGGGGACCCAACGGGTCCAGCAGCCACTTTGGTGCCTTTTTCATGATGCCGGGCGTTGCCAGAGGCTCAACCTCGGAAAAAGCAAAGGCCCCGGCATTTCCGGCTGATGTCTGCGCCGCAACGCCTTCCTTGTCCAGAACCAGCACGGCATGACCCCGGCGCTGTAATTCCAGCGCAATGGTCATGCCAATCACGCCAGCTCCGATGACGACGATCTGCTGGGTCATACCTCAATCCCCGAACGGAATGGATCAGCCTCGGCAAACATCAACCGCGATTCCGCCATGACATAGGCCTGCCCGGTGATCGAGGGGATGACACCGCCGTTGGGCCCAGCCTGATAGGACAGGCGATAGGTGCTGCCAATGACACTTTGCTGGACGATTTCCTGCCCCGGGGCCAATAGACCCTCAGCGGCCAGACAGGCCAGCCGAGCAGAGCTGCCGGTGCCACAGGGCGACCGGTCGTAATTGTCATCCGGGCACAGAACAAAGTTGCGGCTGTGAATCGCTTGCTCGGGCGATGCGTCCTGAAAGATTACATGATCAATCGGTTCACCCTGCTCGCCGCCAACCCCCTGCGCGATCGAGGCTTTGCGGATAGCAACGGCCCTATCGGTCAGCTCCCGAATATTGGCCGGAATGACGGAAAGCGGGCTTGGATCGACGATAAAGAACCAGTTTCCACCATAGGCCACATCCCCTGCAACCTCTCCGAAACCGGGCACATGAAGTGAAATGTCGCTGTGAACGCGGCGGCTTTCGATATTCGTGACCGTGACAGTATTGGCATCGTGCAGCTCGACCGTGACAACTCCGGCTGGCGTTTCGATCCGATGTATTCCAACATCGATCCGACCAAGATGCGCCAGTGTCACGGTCAGGCCAATGGTTCCGTGGCCGCACATTCCCAAAACAGCATCGACATCAAAATAGATCACGCCGGTGACACAGGTTGGATCAACCGGTTCCACCAACAAGGCCGCGACCATGGCCGGTTGTCCGCGCGGTTCAAGCATGACCGAACGATAGAAATCCCTGTATTCGGTGTCCAGCCGCCGGGCGCGTTCAGCCAGAGGGCCAGAGCCCAGATCTGGAGCGCCATCGAGGATGACCCGGGTCGGTTCTCCTCCGGTGTGGCTGTCGATCACATGCATTCTGCGATCACCCCACCTTGTTTCAACCAATCGGCGAACCAAGCCCCAAACAACGCGTATTGCTGTTCGCAATAATTCCGCTGTGCATCTGTCAGGGCATCAGTTTCATTGAAATGCAGGCGGTATTCCTCTTCCCCGTTCAACACCAGAAGATGCTTGTAATACAGCACAAGATCCGGACCCTCATCAAAACTGGACAGCACCTGAATGGCCTCGGTCAGTTCTTGCGCCCGTAACCGGGCTTCGGCATCGCCCCGCGCGGCCTTTTGAGAAAGCGCAGCCAACAGCAACGCCTCACGTGGGAGGGCCGTTCCAATCCCGGTGATCGAACCGGTTGCACCACAGTTGACGAAACCGTGGTAAACCTCGGTGTCCACACCCACCATCAACGTCACATCATCATCCTGACTGGTGATGTTTTCCGCAGCATAGCGCAGATCGTCCTTGCCTCCGAATTCCTTGAACCCAATGAGGTTAGGGTGTTCGGCGCGCAGGGCAAAGAACAGATCAGCCTTTGTTGCGAAACCATAATATGGGCTGTTGTAGATAATTGCCGGCACGTCAGGCGCAGCGGACAGGATTGCCTTGAAATGGTTCTTTTGCGCAGTTGATGAGCTCCCGCGGGACAGAACCCGGGGAATGACCATCAACCCGACAGCGCCGACCTTTTGCGCATGTGCAGCGTGGGCCTCGGCGGATTTGGTGTTGATTGCCCCGGTTCCGACCACAACCGGCAGCCCGGCATCCACCAGACGTTCCACCCCTTCCATGCGCTGCGCATCCGTCAAAAGCGGCCAGTCGCCCATGGATCCGCAATAGACAACCGCAGACATGCCTGCGTCGATCATTTGCTTGCCCTTCCGAACAAGTGCGTTGAAATCCGGCTGCCTATCCGCCGAGCAAGGGGTCATGAGCGCGGGCATCGTACCGCTAAATACATTGGTCGACATACGGTGCTATCCTCTAGTTACAGGGGTCCAGATAGGCGTCAGGCGCCCGTTTTCACGCGATAACGGATATTGGATACAAAATCCATATATAATTCGACGCAAAAAGCCCGCGTTGGACCTTTCGTCTGACGCGGGTGTTTTTGACTGTCTAAACGGCAATTATCTCAACCGCAGGCCGGTTTCAGGATCAAACAGCATGGTGCGTTCCGGGCGGATCGAAATACCGATGCGTGTACCCTGCTTACTGCGCTCGTCTTCGCGCTCTTCAACGATCAGCTTGTCGCCATTCGATGTCAGCAAATAGGAATAGCTGACGCCGCCAAGCGCCTCGGTCAGATCAACGGTGCAGGTATCGCCCGATCGGTCGACCTGAATATGTTCCGGGCGGATACCCAGCGTGACCCGAGACAGACCCAAAGGAACCGATGCTGGGACGGGCAGAGGCTGAGTGATCGCCGGATGAGTCACCTGACCATCAACGATGTCGCAATCCAGAAAGTTCATGGCGGGCGAGCCAATGAACCCTGCTACAAACTTGTTATCTGGATCCCGATACAGATCCATCGGCGCACCGACCTGTTCGATCCGACCATCGCGCAGCACCACGATCTTATCGGCCATGGTCATCGCCTCGACCTGATCGTGAGTCACATAGATCATGGTCGCGCCAATTTCATTGTGAAGCCGGGCAATTTCCACACGCATCTCAACGCGCAATTCGGCGTCCAGGTTGGACAGAGGTTCATCGAACAGAAACACCTCGGGGCCGCGCACAATCGCACGCCCGATGGCAACGCGTTGGCGCTGACCACCCGACAGAGCCTTGGGTTTGCGTTTCAGATACTGGTCCAGCTTCAGGATACCCGAGGCTTCCTGAACCTTCCTGTCGATCTCGGCTTTTGCCACGCCGTTCATCCGCAGGCCAAACCCCATATTCTCGGCCACAGTCATATGCGGGTACAGGGCATAGGTCTGGAACACCATCGCCACGCCCCGTTTCGCCGGGTCCTGATGCGTCACCTCACGCGCCCCGATGTGAATCTGGCCCTCGGTCGTTTCCTCAAGCCCTGCGATCATCCGCAATAAAGTGGATTTTCCACATCCCGATGGGCCAACAAAGACACAGAATTCACCATCCTCGATTTCGAGGTCGATCCCGTGAATCACCTGTGTCTGGCCATACCGCTTAATCGTTTGGTTCAGAGTTACTCCGGTCATGTCGCTTGTATCCTGTCCTTCTGGCCATCGGGGCGTGTTTCAGGGAACCGCCAGGCCTGAGCTTCGGCCGCGATTTGTTCGGCCACCCGGCGCACGCGGGGAATCCAAGCCTCGAGCTGGTCGAAATTCATCCGCTCGGTCGAGCCGGTCACCGATATTGCACCCAGCATCCGCCCGCCCGGCGTTCGGATCGGGCAGGCAACACAAATGATCCCCGTCTCGTGTTCTTCATCGTCCAGGGCGTAGCCCCGGCTGTGGATCAGCTCTAGATCGGACCGCAGCGCAGCTTCCGAGGCCAAGGTCTTATCCGTAAACCGGTGAAAGCTTTGCTGTGAGATCACCTTGTTCAGCTCAGCCTCGTCCAGAAAGGCCATCATCGCCTTGCCCACACCCGTACAATAGGCCGGTCCGACCTTGCCCGCCTGTGAATACATCTCAACCGGCTGGGCGGCATTGCGCTTATCGACATACAGAACCTGACCAGAATCGAGCTGCGCCAGATGCACAGTCTCGCCCGTTTCACCGCTGAGCGTATCGAGAAAAGGCCTGGCAATCGGCGCCAGTGAGCTTTGCGTCCACGCTGCATGGGCCAACCGAACCAGCCTCAAACCCGGTGCATAGGTCTGCCTATCCGGGTCATAGGACAACATCCCCTGATTGGTCAGGGATTGCAGAAACCGATAGAGCGTTGCCTTGGGAAAGCGGCTGCTTTCCAGCAGTTCCGCAAAGCGAACCGGCCGCTGAAACGCGGCCACCTGATCAAGCACGTCACATGCTTTCCCTATCGTTCCATCACCTGCCACGGGCGCTCTGTCTCCTCCAGTTAACCTTCGGCCTCAGCCAAGAGGGTCTTGACAAGACTAACCGAGTCGATGTGTAGTTTTCAACATATAAAACTAAGTTCCAATATATGGAACTAAAATGGAAGCTAAGGGAGGAAACCATGCATTCCATCTACAAGCGCACCACGGCCGCTCTGGCCATGAGCGTTGCACTTGCTGTTCCCGCCTCTGCCGAGCTTACCGGCGAATTGCGGATATTCCTGGACACATCGAACCCGGCACCCCGGGCCACGATGGAAGCAATGATCGACAGATTTCAGCAACAGCATCCGGATTTGGCCATCGAGACAACGGTGATCGACCGCGAGGCCTACAAAACCCAGATCCGCAACTTCTTGACTGCGGATACTCCGGATGTCGCCACGTGGTACGCGGCGAATCGGATGAAACCCTATGTCGAGGCTGGCCTGTTCGAAGACGTCTCGGACCTGTGGGCGGAACCTGCGATTGCGGACAATCTGGCTTCAACCAAAGGTGCGATGACGATCGACGGCAAACAGTGGGGCGTGCCCTACACCTACTATCAGTGGGGCGTTTATTATCGCAAAGACATCTTTGACGAGCTGGGCCTGACCGAGCCCGCAACTTGGGAAGAAGAGCTGGCGAATTGCCAAAAGATCGTCGATTCCGGTCGCGCCTGCTATACGATCGGCACCAAGTTCCTGTGGACTGCCGGTGGCTGGTTCGACTACCTGAACATGCGCACCAACGGCTATGACTTCCACAACCAGCTGGCCAATGGTGAAATCAGCTGGGAGGATGACCGGGTCAAGCAGACCTTCGCCAACTGGAAACAGCTGATCGATATGGGTGCCTTCATCGACAACCACCAGACCTATAGCTGGCAAGAAGCTCTGCCCTTCATGGTCAACGGTGATGCGGCGGCTTATCTGATGGGCAACTTCGCCGTGGCGCCACTGCGTGAGGCGGGCCTAAGTGACGACCAGCTGGACTTCTACCAGTTTGTTGCCATCAACCCCGATGTCGAACTGGCCGAAGATGCACCGACCGACACGTTCCACATCCCGTCAAACGCGGCGAACAAAGAAGCCGCCCGTGAATTCCTGCGCTTCGTTGTGTCTGCGGATGAACAGACCGAGATCAACAATGGCTCGAATCTCGGCCAGTTGCCGGTCAATGCTCAGTCCTCGGTAGATGCCGACAAGTTCCTGCAGCAGGGCTTTACCATGCTGTCGTCAAACAGCCCGGGCGGAGTCGCCCAGTTCTGGGACCGCGACGCACCGGCAGAAATGGCCAAGGCGTCGATGGAAGGCTTCCAGGAATTCATGGTCAAGCCAGACAATGCGGACAAAATCCTGGCCAAACTCGAACGGGCGCGTCAGCGCATCTACGACAACTGAACCGGTCAGGATTGGCAAAGCCAATCCTGAGCCATGACCTGCGTAAGGCGGGTATCAACCCGCCTTACTCCGCCTACCAGAACCGGGGACGCCCATGACCGCCGTCGATACCCACGAACAAGAAAGCTGGTTCCACCGAAACCAACAGCGCATCGCGCCCTGGTTATTTTTGGCCCCAGGCCTGTTGTTCTTTATGGTCTATGTGATCATTCCGGTCTTTCAGTCCTTCAACCTGTCGCTTTACGAATGGGACGGCCTGGGGGCTGCCGAATATGTCGGCTTTCGCAATTATGAAGACCTGTACTGGGAATGGTCGGACCGGGATGCCTTTTACATCTCGCTCAAAAACAACCTGATCTGGCTGCTGCTCTATCTGGCGGCGATTCCGGCGGGTCTGTTCATCGCGCTGTTCCTGAACCAGACGGTCTGGGGCATTCGCCTGTATAAATCCCTGTTTTTCTTCCCCTTCGTGATTTCTCAGGTGGTCGTTGGCCTTGTGTTCACATGGTTCTACGATCCCACATTCGGCCTGCTGAACGAATTCCTCGGATTCTTTGGCATGGGCCCCGTGAACGTGTTGGGTGACGAGCGGTTCGTGACCTATGGCATCATCTTTGCCGGTCTCTGGCCGCAGACAGCTTATTGCATGATCCTTTACCTGACCGGCCTCAACGCCGTGGACCCCGAACAAATCGAAGCCGGGCGGCTGGACGGTGCCAAGAGCTGGCGGATGTTGTGGCATATCATCCTGCCGCAACTGCGCCCTGCCACCTTCATTGCCTTTGTCGTCACCATCATTGGCGCGCTTCGCAGCTTTGACCTGATCTCAATCATGACACAGGGCGGTCCGTTCGGATCATCGCGCGTGCTGGCCTATTACATGTTCGAGGTCGCCTTGTCCGAGTATGGCTTCCGCATGGGATATGGCGCGGCTATCGCGGTGATCCTGTTCCTGATCATGCTGTGTTTCATCGGTTATTTCCTGTGGTCAATGTACCGCGAAGAAAGGGGGCACTGAGATGTTTCCCAAGCCAATCGAAAAACAACCTCGTGCAGCGCAGATCACCTATCAGGCGTTGCTGCCGCTGGCCTTGCTTTTGTGGCTCGGGCCGTTGCTGGCCGTCGCCCTGTTCTCGGTCAAACCCGCCGCGGATTTCACCAATGCCAACTACTGGGGGATGCCGTCCAGCTTTGAGGGCGCATTCAACTATGGGCAGGTGTTTTTCAATTCGGATATGCCGCGCTATCTGATGAATTCCTTTCTGATCACCGTTCCTACGGTCATCGGGTGCGTCGCGCTCAGCAGCATGACGGGGTTTGCACTCGGCATCTACAAATTCAAATCGAACCTTTGGATCTTCTTCCTGTTCGTAGCGGGCAATTTCGTGCCTTTCCAAATCCTCATGGTGCCCGTGCGCGACCTGACGCTGGACCTGGGCTTGTACAACACCAAGACCGGGCTGGTCTTGTTCCACATCGCGTTCCAGACCGGGTTTTGCACCCTGTTCATGCGGAATTTCATCCGCGCCCTGCCCTTTGAACTGATCGAGGCGGCGCGGGTCGAAGGGATCAGTGAATGGCGTATCTTCTGGTACGTGGTGCTGCCGCTGATGAAGCCCGCCATTGCGGCGCTCAGTGTCCTGATCTTTACCTTCATCTGGAACGACTATTTCTGGGCTGTAGTGCTGACGCAAGGTGCTGAGAGCCAGCCTGTAACCGCAGGGATCACCAGCTTTAACGCGCAGTTCCGCGCCGCCTATCAGCTGATGAGTGCCGGTTCCATTGTCGCGGCGCTGCCGCCAGTTGCCATGTTCTTCCTGATGCAGAAACATTTTATCGCGGGCCTGACACTCGGTGCCGTGAAATAACATCAAGCTAAAGGTTTGCCTGATGACCAAAATCACTTTTATCGGGGCCGGTTCCACGATCTTCATGCGCAATATCGTGGGCGATGCCCTTTTGACCCCCGCCCTGGCCGACAGCCATTTTGCCTTAATGGATATCGACACACAGCGCCTGGCTGAGAGCGAATCCGTGGCCCGCGCCATGGTGCGCTCGGTCGGCACGGGGGCCACCATAACCACCCACACCGATCGACGCGCCGCATTGGAGGGGGCGGATTTCGTGATTACCGCCTTTCAGATCGGAGGGTATGACCCCTGCACAGTGACTGACTTCGAGATCCCCAAGCAATATGGCCTGCGTCAGACCATCGCCGATACGCTGGGCGTAGGAGGGATCATGCGCGGGTTACGCACCGTTCCGGTCCTGTGGGACGTGGCCCAGGACATGATGCAGCTCTGCCCCAACGCGACGCTGTTGCAATATGTGAACCCGATGGCGATCAACACGTGGGCTTTGGCCGAACGGTTTCCGACATTGAAACATGTCGGCCTGTGCCATTCGGTGCAAAATACGGTCGAGGAACTGGCCCATGATCTGGACCTGCCCAAGCACGAGTTTCGCTATAAGGTCGCAGGCGTCAACCATGTGGCTTTCTTCCTCAAGCTCGAGCATCGGGGCCGCGATCTCTATCCTGCGCTCCGACAGGGCTATGCCGGTGGACAACTGCCGAAACCGCCCCTTTTGATGCCACGCTGCCCCAACAAGGTCCGGTACGAAGTGATGGAGCATCTGGGCTATTTCTGCACCGAAAGCTCGGAACATCTGGCCGAATATGTGCCCTGGTTCATCAAGGACGGGCGCGACGATCTGATCGAGCAGTTCTCGATCCCGCTGGATGAATATCCCACCCGCTGCGTCGAGCAGGTCGAGGACTGGAAAGAACAGGCCAAGACCCTGACCGACGGGCGTGCGGTTGAGGTGTGCCGCAGCCACGAATTCGCGGCGGATCTGATGAACGCCATCGTGACCAATATGCCCTACACCGCCTATGGCAACCTGCCCAATACCGGCCAGATCCCGCAACTGCCCTTGGGGGCTGCTGTGGAAACGCCGTGCCTGGTGGACAGCAACGGGGTGCAACCCTCGGTCGTGACCGACATCCCACCGCAGCTGATTGCGCTGATGCGCACCCAGATCAACGTGCAGGAACTGACCGTGCGGGCGCTGACCGACCAGAACCCCGAATACATATACCACGCCGCCATGATGGACCCACACACAGCCGCCGAGCTCGACCTGCGACAGATCCGCAATCTGGTTAGCGATCTTTTGATCGCGCATGCGGATTGGTTGCCAGGCTGGTGCAAACCGGCCAAAGCGGCATGACCAAATATTAAAGGGCTGACAATAATGACAAAAAAACGCCGCTCGCAGCATTGGTATGGCAAGCTGGACAAGGATGGTTTCATCCACCGGTCCTGGATGAAGAACCAGGGCTTTCCCGACCATGCCTTTGACGGGCGTCCCATTATCGGCATCTGCAATACATGGTCCGAACTGACGCCGTGCAATTCCGGCCTGCGCGATCTGGCCGAAGGCGTCAAACGCGGCGTGTGGGAGGCTGGCGGCTTCCCGGTCGAATTCCCGGTCATGTCGCTGGGTGAAACCCAGATGAAGCCCACCGCCATGCTGTTTCGCAACCTACTGGCCATGGATGTCGAAGAATCCATCCGAGCCTATGGGATTGACGGCGTGGTTCTGCTGGGTGGCTGTGACAAAACTACGCCGGGGCAACTTATGGGAGCCGCCTCGGTCGATCTGCCCGCCATCGTTATCAGTTCCGGCCCGATGCTGAACGGCAAGTATCGCGGACAGGATATCGGCTCGGGCACGGATGTATGGAAGTTTTCCGAAGCCGTGCGCGCCGGGGAAATGACCCTGCAAGATTTCATGAATGCTGAATCCGGCATGTCGCGCAGCGCCGGGGTCTGCATGACCATGGGCACCGCCAGCACCATGGCCTCGCTGGTCGAGGCGATGGGCATGTCCCTGCCCACAAACGCCGCCCTGCCCGCCGTCGATGCCCGCCGCATGGCGCTGGCGCATCTGACCGGCAAGCGGATTGTCGAGATGGTGGATGAAGACCTCAAACCCTCTGACATTCTGACCAAAGAAGCCTTTGAAAACGCCATTCTGGCCAATGCGGCCGTGGGCGGATCAACCAACGCCGTCGTACATTTGCTGGCCCTGGCAGGCCGTGTTGGCGTCGACCTGACGCTCAAGGATTTTGAGATCGGGTCGGACATACCGCTGCTGGTGAACTGCATGCCCTCGGGCCAATATCTGATGGAGGATTTCTGTTACGCAGGCGGTGTACCGGTTGTTCTGAACGAGCTCAAACCGTTCCTGCGCCCGACCAAGACGGTTTTGAACAAGGACATCGCAGCCCATTACGAGGGCGCGGAATGCTTCAACCGTGATGTAATCCGCCCCTTTGACGACCCGGTGAAACCTGCTGCGGGTCTGCGTGTGCTGCGCGGCAATCTGGCACCGAATGGGGCCATTGTGAAACCCTCGGCAGCCACCGACGCGCTTTTGGAGACCGAGGCTGAGGCCTATGTCTTTGAAAACATCGAAGACATGAAGGCCAATATCGACCGGGATGACCTGCCGGTTACGCCCGAGACCCTATTGGTGCTGAAAGGCTGTGGCCCCAAGGGCTATCCGGGTATGCCCGAGGTGGGCAATATGCCGATCCCGGCCAAGCTGGTGAAGGACGGCGTGCGTGACATGATCCGCATCTCGGACGCGCGGATGTCCGGCACGGCCTTTGGCACGGTCATCCTGCATGTCAGCCCCGAGGCGCAGGCGGGCGGCACGCTCGCGCTGGTCAAGACCGGTGACCGTATCCGCGTATCGGCCAGCACCGGACAGCTTGATCTGCTGGTAGACCAAACCGAACTGGACGCCCGGCGCGCCGCATGGCAACCGGACGCTCCGCATTACACCCGCGGCTATGCCAAGCTTTACATAGACCACGTCCTGCAGGCCGATCAGGGTGCGGACCTTGATTTCCTTGTCGGCAAAGACACCCGCCTTGTGACCAGAGAGAGCCACTGATGGACCAATCCGCCACTTTCCACGACCTGAACGGTGCGTCGGTCTTTATCACCGGTGGAGGCTCCGGCGTCGGGGCCGCATTGACCGATGGGTTTCTGGCCCAAGGTGCACAAGTCGCCTTTATTGGCCGGTCCGACGCCAGCGATTTTGTCGAAGAGATGCGCGCCAAACACGGGCGCGCGCCGCTGTTCCTGCAGGGCGACATGACGGATACCGACCTGTTGCGCGCCTCAATGGCCAAAGCCGCCGAGGCCCATGGCCCCCTTGGTGTGCTGATCAACAATGCCGCCAACGACAAGCGCCATTCGCTTGACGAAACCACGCCCAAATTCTGGGACTGGATGATCGAGGTGAATCTGAAGGCGTATTTCTTTGCCTGCCAAGAAGCCGCACGTCAAATGCAGGACAAGGGCGGATCAATCATCAATTTCAGCTCGATCAGCTATATGATGGGTAATTCCGGTTATCCGATCTATACGACATCAAATGCCGGGATCACCGGGATGACCCGGTCGTTGGCGCGCGAGCTTGGCCCGCAGAAAATCCGCGTTAATGCGCTGGCCCCCGGATGGGTTCTGACACAGAAACAGCTGGACATGTGGGCCACGCGAGAAGATCTGTCCGCACATCTGGAACGCCAATGCCTAAAGGACCACCTGACGCCCGAGGATATGATCGCACCGACCCTGTTTCTTGCGTCGGAAGCCAGTCGCGCCATGACCGGGCAATGCATGGCCGTTGATGGCGGTGTTGTAGTAACAGGATGAGAACATGACAATCGAATGGATCGCTGTTGATTGGGGAACAACTCATCTGCGGGCATGGGCAATGCAGGGTGACACCATTCTGGACCAGGCTCAGTCCGCAACCGGCATGGATCAAATTCCCCGGGATGGGTTTCAAAAAGCACTGCTGGACCTGATCGTGGGCTGGCTTGGCGATACGGTCATGGATGTGGTCGCCTGCGGTATGGTGGGCGCGCGCCAAGGCTGGGTCGAGGCACCATATTCCGCTGTACCTTCGGTTCCTGTTCCCGATGCACCTGTCCGCGTTCCGGCAACAGATCCCCGTATCCGCGCCTTTGTCGTACCCGGGCTAAAGCAAACAAGCCCCCCCGATGTCATGCGCGGAGAAGAGACACAGATCGCCGGTTTTCTGGCCCACCGGCCAAACTGGGACGGCATCATTTGCCTGCCCGGAACGCATACCAAATGGGTACAGGTCAGCGCGGATGAAGTCGTCAGCTTCCGCACATTCATGACAGGCGAAATCTTCGGATTGCTCAGCAATCAATCCGTCCTGAAACATACGGTCAGCGAAGGCTGGGACGACGCAGCTTTTGCCGAGGCTGTGGCGGATTCCCTGTCCCGACCGGAACAACTTGCCGCGCGCCTTTTCGGCCTGCGGGCCACTGATCTGCTGCAGGGTCAGGACTCCGGTGTCGCACGCGCGCGTCTGTCGGGATACCTGATCGGAGCGGAACTGGCCGCGTCCCGTCCCTATTGGTTGGGCCAGCAGATTGCCATTATCGGGGACCAAAGCCTCTCGGAAATCTATGCCATCGCGCTGAAACAGCAGGGTGCATTTGTTGAAATAGCCGACAGCACGCAATCTACATTGGCAGGTCTTTTGCAGGCCCGAAATCTGACGAGGCAAACCGCATGAGCCGTCCTATCATTGCAATTCTGCGCGGTCTGCAACCCACCGAGGCCGCCGAGGTCGGGCAGGCCCTGATCGACGCGGGCATAGACCGGATCGAGGTGCCCCTGAACTCACCCGATCCGTTGACCAGCATCGGCATTCTGGCGGAACGTTTCGGCGATCGCGCATTGATCGGCGCCGGAACCGTCCTGACCATCGAACAGGTCGATGCGGTGGCCGGGGTCGGCGGCAAGCTGATTGTCTCGCCAAATTTCGACGCTGAGGTGATACAGCAGACGATCAAACTGGGCATACAAAGCTGGCCAGGCGTCTATACCCCGACCGAGGCCTTTGGCGCGCTCAGGGCAGGGGCAACCGGGCTCAAACTGTTTCCGGGCGTGATGGCGGGGGCCTCGGGCCTGGCCGCAATACGCCCGATCCTGCCCAAGGACGCGCTGGTCTTTGCCGTCGGTGGGGCAGGCCCCGAAAACTTTGCCGAATGGCTCAAGGCCGGGACGGACGGGTTCGGGATCGGGTCGGCCCTGTATAAACCGGGAATGGCCGTTGCCGACATTGCAGAGCGCGCGCGAAAGATCGTCTTGGCCTATGACAAGGCCGCCCAATGAGTGTCGTGTTTGACGACCGTCCCTGCGATCTGGGCGAAGGGCCTTTGTGGCACCCGGAACGGGCGCAGCTATTCTGGTTCGACATCACCGGCAACCGCCTGATGACCCAGAAGGACGGGCATCAGCAAAGCTGGCAGTTCCCGGAAAATGTTTCAGCAGCGGGCTGGGTGGACAGGGACACGCTGTTGATGGCTTCCGAGACCGGGCTGTGGCGCTTTGACCAGAAAACCGGCGCGCGTAGCTTGGTCACCCATCTAGAGGCGGACGATACGGTCACCCGTTCCAACGATGGCCGCGCTGATCCCTGGGGCGGTTTCTGGATCGGCACCATGGGCAAGAACGCCGAACCCGGCGCTGGGTCCATCTATCGGTTCTGGCGCGGAGAACTGCGGCGGCTGGTGCCGGATGTCACGATCTCGAACGCCATCTGTTTTGCGCCGGATCGCTCTTGCGCCTATTTCACCGACACGGTCACCAGACAGGTCATGCGCTGGAGTTTGGACCCGGAAACCGGGTGGCCAGAAGGCCAAAGCACCGTGTTCCTCGACCTTACCAAAGACCAGCTGAACCCTGATGGAGCAGTGGTCGATACGAGCGGAAATATCTGGATCGCCCAATGGGGCGCCAACCGCGTGGCTGCTTACTCGCCTGAGGGTCGGTTCCTGAAGGCGGTCGGTTTTGACGCGGCCCATGCCTCGTGCCCGGCTTTTGGCGGGCCAGACCTGACAACGCTGTTCTGCACCACCGCTCGCCAAGGGCTGGATGCGACACAGATTGAAACCCAACCTACCAACGGAATGACCTTTGCCGCGCCCGACGCAGGCAAAGGTCAGGCAGAGCACAGAGTCATCCTATGAACCCCGAACTTGGCGTTTGCTATTACCCCGAACATTGGCCAGAGGCGATGTGGGCGGACGATGCAGCACGTATGGTCGAAACCGGCCTGACATGGGTGCGGATAGGCGAGTTCGGCTGGAGCCGGATGGAGCCCACGTCGGACGATCTGCACTTCGACTGGCTGGATCGCGCAATCGAAACCTTAGGTTCTGCCGGGTTGAAAGTGGTGCTGGGCACGCCAACAGCGACGCCGCCACGCTGGATGCTGGACAAACACCCGGACATGCTTGCCGTGGATGCGCAGGGTCAGCCGCGCAAGTTCGGCTCACGCAGACATTATTGCTTTAGCCACACCGGGTATATCGAAGAATGCGTTCGGATCGCATGTGTCATGGGCGAACGCTATGGGCGCAACCCGCATGTCGCAGCATGGCAGATCGACAATGAATATGGCTGCCACGAAACCACTGTCAGCTATAGCCAACCCGCCCTACACGCCTTTCAAAACTGGCTGGAAGGTCAATACAGCACGATTGAAACCCTGAATGCAGCGTGGGGAAATGTGTTCTGGTCAATGGAATATGACAGGTTTGATCAGATCGACCTGCCGAACCTGACTGTGACAGAACCCAACCCGGCCCATGTTCTGGCCTTCCGGCGGTTCAGTTCAGATCAGGTGGTGGCCTTCAACAGGGCACAGGTCGAAGTGCTGCGGCCCCTGACCGATGCGCCTTTGCTGCACAATTACATGGGGCGTGTGCTCGATTTCGACCACTTCGCAGTGGGTACCGATCTGGATGTCGCCACATGGGACAGCTATCCGATCGGGTTTCTATCTGACCGGCTTGAGGCGGATAAGGCACATAAGTCGGCCTTTCTGCAGCAAGGCGATCCCGACATGCAGGCCTTTCATCACGATCTGTATCGCGCTGTGGGGCGCGGGCGTTGGTGGGTGATGGAACAGCAACCCGGCCCGGTGAACTGGGCCCCTTACAACCCTGCACCTCTGCCCGGTATGGTGCGCCTGTGGTCGCTTGAGGCCGTGGCGCATGGGGCCGAGGTGGTCAGCTATTTCCGCTGGCGGCAGGCGCCCTTTGCGCAAGAACAGATGCATGCAGGACTGCTGACGCCGGACAACCGCTCTGCCCCGGCTTTGGCCGAGGCACGCCAAACCGCCGATGATCTGGCCGGGCTGGGAGCAATCACACAGGCCAGAGCGGATGTCGCGATCCTGTTCGACTATGCCTCGGATTGGGCCTGGGCGACGCAACCTCAAGGGGCTGGGTTCGACTATTTCAAACTGGTCTTTTCAACCTACCAAGCCCTGCGCCGGGCTGGATTGTCAGTGGATTTCCTGCCTGCGGATAACATCCCAAAGGCGGGATATAAGGTGATCCTTGCACCGGGTCTGGCGACCATCGGACCCGATCTGGAACAACGCCTGACCAATGGTTGTGATCTGGCTGTTCTGGGCCCGCGCTCTGGCGCCATCACGCAGGACTTTCAGATACCCGCAACTGGTCGCCCCGGGCTGACTGCACTGGATTGCACTGTCGATCTTGTGGAAACCCTGCCCCCTCAGGTGACCCGGGAAGTTGATGGTGGCGGCGCAGCCCGTCATTGGGTCGACCGCCTGTCAGGAAAGGCCCCGGACCTTTTGACATTTCAAGACGGAACACCTGCCCTGAAAGGGACCGACCACATGTGGTATCTGGCCGGGTTCCCGGATGACACGTTATGGGATCGCGTGATCAGCATGGCCGCTGCTCTGACAGGCATTGCCTTGCATCCGATGCCTCAGGGTCTGCGGCGACGCCAGACGGCCGGGCATACATTCCTGATCAACTACAATTCGGCGCCGGTTGAATGGAACGGCCGGATGATCGAAGCCTGTAATGTGTTCATTCAGGAAAATGACACGCCCGCCGAGGGGTAACCCCGGCGGGCGCAAACTGCGAGGCGCTTAGTTCGCCTGCAAACTGTTGGGATCAAAGGCACCGCCATTGCCCGAAGGCGTTTCAGTACCAGAATCCTCTTCTTCGTCACCCAGAGTATTCGGCGCAAACACATTGCCGAAACCGCTGTTATTCGAGGGTTTCGGGGCCGATTCCTGCGCACCCTCTCCCTCTTGCTCAGCCGCTTCCGCCTCGCGCTTTTTGCGCTGTTCTTCGCGCTGCTTGCGCAGCTCTTGAATACGCAGGTCAGCTTCAAGGCGCTTTTGCTCTTTGACATCTGCGACACACTGAGCCGGATTATAGGCGGTTGCGGTTCCGACCACAGTGATCGTGGCAACCGCAAAGACAACCAGCAGAACCGCAGCAAGGTTCCCGGCAAAGAAACTGGGAAGCTTGATCTTGCCCGCCAGTTCCTCGACCGTGGCGTTCTTGCGTGCAGCAGCCACCAGTTCCTGTCGCTTCAGCTTGGCCTCGTTCAGCAGGGCAAAGAACACCGTCAGCGCCACGATGATGAAGGCCAGCGCCGAGATCGAGGGCGTGATGCCATAGCGCACCTTCTGCGCCAGTTCGATGGTCAGCGTGGGGTATTCACCAAAGGTGAAGGTGGTGGTGTTGTAGTTCTCGAACGAGGCCAAGAACGCCAGCACTGCCGCGCTGGCAATCGCCGGACGCATGAACGGAAGCATGATCTTGCGGAACGCCTGAGCATGGGTTGCACCCAGATCCAGCGCGGCCTCGGTCAGCGCCATATCATAGCGCTGCAACCGTGCCACCAGCACCAGCATGCAATAGCTGGCGATAAAGGTGGATTGGCCGATCACCGTCAGGAATATCCCGTTTGACAGGAAACTGTCGGCACCCAAGCCCAACATCCGGTTGATCCGGTCCCAGAACACCAGTGTCGAGATACCCAGAACAACGCCCGGGATCAGGATCGGCGCGATGATGACCGTATAGTAGGTCGCGCGCAGTTTCGGCCAGATCTGCGTCAGCATCAGCGCGCCCGCAAGACCCATCGCCACCGATAGAACCACCGTTCCGGCGCCGATGATCAGTGAGTTCTTGATGCCGTTCAGGATACGTTGGTCCTGAAACAATTCGCCAAACCACTGGAAGGTCAGACACTCCCACGGTGTCATCCTTGGGAATTCGGACGAGTTGAAGGCCGTGACCGACATGATCACCAGCGGACCCAGAAGGTACAGGAAGAACAGCACCAGGTAGACCCAGATGCTTACACGGAGGAAGGACAAATTCATTTCCCGATATCCCCCATATTCACCTTGAACAGGCGCATAACTGCCAGCACGAACAAGATACAGGTCACCAGCAAAACGATGGCGTAGGCGGCACCCTGCGGCCAGTCATTGTTGTCGTTGAACTGCTGATAGATCAGCTGCGTGAACCACAGGGAGGACGGCCCACCCAGAATTTGCGGCGCGGCCAGCGCACCCGCGGACAGCATGAACACCATAGTACAGCCCGAACTGATCCCTGGCTTGGCATAGGGAATGACCACGCGCCAATGGATACGCCACCAGGGGGCTCCCAAATCTCGCGCCGCCTCGATCTGGTTTTTATCCAGACTTTCTATGACGTTATACATCGGGAAGATCATCAGCAAGATATAGGCATAGCCCAGCCCGGCATAGAGCGCGATGTCATTGCGGATGAAATCAAACGGCATATCCCAGACCCCCAGCCCAGTGAACAGCGTGTTCAGTACACCGGTTTCGCCAAAGATGATCCGCAGGGCAAAGGCGCGCAGGATCTCATTGATCCAGTAGGGGATGATCAGCATGATCGCAAAGATGCGGATGTGACTGCCCTTGGACTGACCCAGATAATAGGCGATCGGATAGCACAGGATCAGGTTGAAAATCGTAACGCATACCGCGGCCAGAAGGGTGCGGAAAAACACCCTCAGATCGACGGCGTTATAGTCCTGGCTGCCGCCTTCCGGGCCATAGATCAGGTATTTGTAGTTCTCCAGCGTATAGACATCTTTTGGCCCCCCGATCTCGGGCGGGGGCAGGTTTGGCCGGAATGAGAAATCCAGCATAGACAGCTGCGGCAGGATGATCAGGCCGATGGTCCAGAACAGGACCAAACCCAGTATCATCAGACCCATGCCAAGGCCGTTGCGGTTGAAGAATTCCTTCAGGAAATGGGGCATATCTTGGTCCCCTTATTCCGCAGCCAGCTCACCCGCTGGAACCAGAACCGCATTATGGGTCTGATATTCCAACGTGATGGTCTGCCCGGTATGGTCATCGAAAGATTGGCCTAGATTGGGCAGCGATACTTTAATTTCCTTGCCGCCATCGCCTTCGGTGAAAATATTGAAGGCGTTACCTTCGAATTCTTCATGGTTCACGCGGGCGGTTACAAAATGGTCGCCCACTGCACCGTCCGGGGCAATCGCCAGCGCCTCGGGGCGAATGAACATCATCGCGTCATCGCCTTCTTTCAGCTTGCCCTGATTTACAGTGGAAATCCGTGCAACCAGATCGCCGGATCGGTTGGTTGCAATCAGCGCCTCATCTCCCATGACTTGCTTGATCTTGCCGCGGAAAACGTTGTTTTCGCCAACGAACGACGCCGCAAAAGCCGTGTTTGGGTCATTGTAAATTGTCTTGCCATCGGCAATCTGGTCGATCACTCCTGCACGCATTACGGCGATATTGTCCGACATGGTCAGCGCTTCGCCCTGGTCGTGGGTGATGTAGATGAAGGTGATACCGACACGCTTCTGAATTTCGCGCAGCTCGGTGCGCATATGCTGACGCAGCTTGAGGTCCAGCGCCGAAAGCGGTTCGTCCAGCAGCAGTACATCGGGTTCGGCACATAGGGCGCGGGCAATCGCCACGCGCTGACGCTGACCACCCGAAAGCTCGCTGGGCAGCTTGTCACCCTGTCCCGGCAGCGCGATCATGTCCAACAGCTCATCGGCCCGCTTGCGGCGCTCGGCCGCGCTGGCGCCTTTGATCTCCATCGAGAAAGTGATGTTTTCCCAGACTTTCATCAGGGGAAACAGCGCGAGGTTCTGAAAGATCAGGGCAGTCGGGCGCTTGTTGGGCCCGATGCCGCGCATGTCATTACCACCGATCAGAACCTTACCCTCGCTGGGGTCCAGAAACCCCGAAACAGCGCGCAAAATCGTTGTCTTGCCGCAACCGGATGGTCCCAGGAACGAAAAGAAATCGCCCCCGTTTATGTTCACATTTGCGTCCCGCACCGCGACAAAATCGCCGAAACGGATCCACAGGTTTTCAAGATCTACACCGACCCCTGCACTCATTTTTGGTATCTCCGATTGATGCGCTGGTGGTGCGCACCCAAATGGGTTCCGTCACGCAGTGGCGTGCGGGTTGGGAGCCCCCCGCGTTTGGCGGAGGGCACTTTTTTGAAAAGCTATCAGGCGCTTTTGAACTTGTTGACGAACTCGGTCCGGGTTTCCGCATACCAAGGCGCTTCGGCCGGCCACGGGTTGAGGTTGGCCAGCGAGTCGCCCGGATAGGCTTCGGCGAAGTTCTTCTTGTAGGTGTCGCCCGAATATTGGTCGGCACCCAGAACGGGCGAGTTGTACCCGTGGCTGTCGATCGCAACACCGGCCGGTTTGGCCTGGTAGGCAAAGTCGATGAAGGCATAGATCTGGTCGATATTGGCAGCACCTGTTGGAATTGCCATACCATCAACCCAGGCCATCGCCCCTTCAACCGGAGCCTGATAATGCACAGGCTCACCTGCAGATTTAAGTGCCAGCGGCGGGCCATCCCATGTCTGGCCAACAATCACGCCTTCGTTCAACAGACCGTTCTTCTGTGTGTCGGCGTCGTTCCAGATCAGCTTGATGCGGTTCTTACGTTCGATACACCAATCTGCGATCTGACCCCAAACCTTGCGCATGGTATCTTCGTCGCCATAAGCGGCCCAGACGGAACCGGGCTCCATCTCGCCTGCGCGCTCCATGTACAGGCCTGCGCCCAGCATCATCGAGTGCGCGCGGCCCATGGTCTTACCTGCGTTTGCCTCGGACCAGACATCGCCATAGGACGGTGCATCACCTTCAGGCAGCCACAGGTCAGTCCGATATGCGATGCCTTCGGTGCCCCAGATATGCGGCAACCAGTGCACGCCCGAGTCGGCAAAGTTCCAGGCATCTGTACCAATCGCGGCCATCGCCGGGTTCACCAGATCAATCGGAACCTTGTTCATGTCAAAAGGCTGCAACAGCTCAAGCGGTTCCCACTGCAAAGACCGGTTATTGGTCGGCGACACGATGTCGAAACCCTGACCCTTGGTGGCCTTCATCTTGTTGATGATTTCTTCGTTCGACCCGATACCGGTATAGTTCACCTTAATTCCGGTCAGTGTCTCGAATTCCTGCAAGAATGCTGGCGGCAGGTAATCGGACCACATCAAGATGTTGATCTCACCCGAGGACGCCAGCGCGCTTTTGCTGTACAGCGGTGCAGCAAGTGCTGCCGCCCCTGCGCTCTTCAAGATAGTACGTCTGGAAAGGTTTTTCCGTTCGGCCATATTCGATTCTCCCATAGTTGGACTTTCAGTCCTATTGTTATGCAATCACAGGCTAGAGGGTTGCTGCAAAGCTGTCAGTCCAAAAGGGACAGTTTGCAGAATTCATAGGTCCAGTTTGCAATCATGTCCGCAAGCTCTGGTTTACTTCCACTTCCAGACTGAGACACCATAGGATGGGATTTCTGAAGTACCAACAATATATTGCCGATTTTCGTCATCCGGCAGAACCTGTGCGGCAGCCCCGAAGTTGAACCCAAAGCCGAGGTCACCCCGCTGTGTAACACGAAGGTCCGGGCCACATTCCCGTATCGGAAGGCCCGCCCATGTCAGCGCTTTAATCAGGATCGCCCGTAGCAACGGCCCGTTTGGGATCATCGCCAGATACATAGCCCGGTCCGATTGCACAATCGCCGGGCTGCCAGCCCTGTAAGCACTTACGAAATGCGCGATTACCTGATTTTCGGTCTCGATGACTTCCCGCCAGCCTTTAAAATCAAAGGTTCCGGTGCTCTCGAGGCTTACGGATTCACCCGCCAGATCCGGCAGGGATTCGACGCGTATGACTTTTATCCCTGCAAGATCGGCCAACTCTCCGGGAGCGAGATTTTCAGGGGTCCACATGTCCACAGTCTTGCTGCCCGCACGGGCACCGATCAGCAATTTGGCCTGGCTGTGGTGCAATCTCTTTGCCAGATCTGGCGAGATGATCATGTTTTGCGGCAATACGATCAATGAATACCCCGTCAGATCATCATCGGGACCAACGAAATCCAGATCGACCCCCAATGCACGCAGGCCAGCATACCAAACCCGGAAAATCCCGGCATTCGGGAATGCGTCGTCATGCGGCAGGATATCTGCAGCCCAGATGGATTCGTAATCCAACAGAATTGCCACAGCTGCCTTCTGCCGGGTGACTTCCGGCAGGGCAGCACGCTCTTTTGCAACCTGCGCCAGTTCAAGCGCGGCCTGATCCGGGCTGCCATCCGATCGCAGAAGCGCCGTGTGGAATTGTTCCTGCGCGAACTTCGCCTGACGCCATCGGAAGAACATCACTGCCTGTGCACCGTGGGCAAAAGCGGCCCACGTCCAAAGCCTGACCATCCCATCCGCTGGTGAGGGGTTCTTTTCGGCCCAGTCCACCGGGCCGGGCTGTTGTTCCAGAACCCACATTCGGCCCCTGCCCTGGCTGCGATACAAATCGCAGTGAAACCCCTGATAGTCCGGCGCGCCTGTTCGCAGGTATCGACGTTTGTCTTCATCAGACAGCGACGATCCCAACAGGTTGCCAAGCGGATAGCTGTCAAAACCGACTACATCCAGATCCGCCGCAACAGCGTGATGGTCGAACTCAAAGCTGCCTGCCATGAAATTATGGGTAATATCGCGGCCCGGCGCAAACCTGCGCAGAATATCCGCCTGAGCGCGATTGAAATCCCGCACCCGGTCCGAAGAATAGCGGGCAAAATCCAGAGCATGGGTCGGGTTCGGGCTGGCCACCAAACTTATAGGCAGTTCGATCTGATCAAAATCGGAATAGAGCGACCCCCAAAACACTGTCCCCCATGTTCGGTTAAGCGCCTCAATCGTGCCATAGCGGTCTTGCAACCATCTGCGAAAACCGGTGCGAGCGGCATTGGAATAGCTCAGAACCGTATCGTGATCGTTATATTCATTGTCGATCTGCCAGGCACAAACAAATGGATTTTCACCATATCGACGGGCATATTCCGTGGTGATCCGACGGGCCTCGGTCAGGTAGATATCGCTGGAAAAACAATAGTGTCGGCGCGACCCGAACCCACGCACCCGGCCATCCGGCCCCACTGGCAGAATCTCAGGGCAGTCATCCACTAGCCATTTCGGAGGTGCAGCCGTAGGCGTCGACATCATCACGCGCAAACCAGCATCGCCCAGAATGCCGATCACCTCGTCCAGCCAGCCCCATTCGAACCGGCCTCTTTCCGGCTCGATCAGGCCCCAGGTAAACTCGGCAATCCGAACCCAATCCAGACCCATATCGACCATGCGCTTAGCATCGTCGCGCCACTGCGATTTGTCCCATTGCTCGGGGTAATAGCAAACGCCCAGCTCAAGCCTGCTCATCGGTTTTCCCGTGCGCTGCGGCGTTCGATCCATTTGAGGAAACTAGCGCAACCAAGCGTCACCACGACATAGAGGATCGCCGCTGTGTTGAATGGTGCGAAGGGCAGAAAACTTGAGGCCTGAAACTCGCGCATGCGCTGAGTCATGTCGCGGACCGACAGGATGGACAGCAATGAGGTATCCTTGATCATCGCGATAAATTCATTGCCCAAAGGTGGCGTCACTATGCGCAATGCCTGTGGCAGGATAATAAGCCGGGCAGTTTGCCAGCGGGACAGCCCAAGCGAGCCGCCTGCTTCGATCTGACCTCGTGGGATGGCCTCAATCCCTGATCGGAAAATCTCGGCCATATAGGCCGAATACCCTATGGAAATGGCGATGATGCCGCGAGTCATGTTGGTCATGTCGATGCCGCCACCTGTCGCATCCTTGACCGCACCGGCAAGCGGCAAGCCGATATAGAGGATGATGACCAGCATTGGAATGCCGCGAATGGTATCGACAAAAAACTCGGCCCCTACAGCCAGCGGATGTAGCTTATGCTGTGCGCCTCCGACCGTCAGTGTCAGAAGCAAAAACCCAAAAACCGCAAAAGTCAGCGCCGGGTTACGAAACTTGTCCGGCAGAAAACTGGATTGCCAGATCACCGGATAGCCCTGCGTATGAACGCCGGCCGGAACAAAAGCACCAGATACGCTGTCGACGGTTGTGATCTGATCCAGCGCAGAGGCGGCATCGGGGGCGCTGCGAATGCGATACTGTTGGCCTTCACCTCCGTCGAACTCTCCGAACCGGATCAAATCCGCCTGGGCCTGCGGCGTACCCCGAACAATGGCAATTCTTGCTTCAGTACTGCCAACCAGAACAAAGCTCACCTTTGGTTGCATAAAAAAGAACGCCGACACGGCCAATAGTGTCAGGCTGATGGACCCATAGACAACGGTTGTCCGAGCTTTGGGCTTGAAGGACTGCAAACCGACCCAGACCAGACCCATAATGGCCGCAAAGATATAGGCAAAGATCGCTGCACGGAACGTTATCGCGACCCCGGTCGCAAATTGCCAATGCGCAAGAAACAACAGGTAAAACAAAACCAGCCCGGTCAGCAGTTCGAGTCCAATCTGAACATAGGCTTTCATGGATCGTGGGAAACGGGCCGTCAGAGGGATCACCGCGACCACCATCGCAAACCCTACCAGCAGGGCCTGTAGTCTCATTTGCACCTTTGCGACGATCTCGGGAAACAAGACCCAAGGTTGCGAAGATCGGTCAATGAACTCAGACGTATTTTCGCTGAGCGCATTAAAGAAGACGGATTCCGCAAAGGGCATCAGCACCTGAGGCTGGAAAAGTCCAAGGATCGCCAACCCGGCCGAGGCCGGGATTGCCAAAACCGCCGCAATCCTCAACCAGTTCGGCGCGATGGTTTGAAACCGGATGCGGCGCGCCGAGAGATAGGTCAATATGGCCACGGCCAGTATCAGAAGAAACCCAACAAAAATGGGCCCCGCATTTTCACCAATCCCCAAAATGGCAACCAATGACCTCAGATATTTCGAGGATGAGGCAAACAGGTAGATGATGAACGGGGCAGCGGCGAGCAAAACAAGATTACTCGGCCGGATCGAGCTTAGGCGGATCATGGCGTCCCTCGGGTTATGCGTGACCCGGCAGGTTTTCCCGCCGGGTCAGAAAGGGTTTCAACGGCTCAATCAGTGCCCCAGTATTTGGCAACCAATGCGTCCATCGTACCGTCAGCCTGAATGGCGGCCAGCCCTTCGTTTATGGCGTCAACGGTTGCGTCACCTTCCTGAAACACAATACCCAGCGGATCAGACTGAAGGCCTGTGATGCCTACAGCCAATTCCCCGGCAAATTCCTGTTCATATGCCGATGCCGAGGTTCCATCAATGATTACCCCCTGTACGTCAGCATTCTGCAACGCCAGGATCGCAGCAGAGAAATTGTCATACAGGCTGACATTCTCGCGTCCCACCAGTTCTTCGGCCAGCTGGGCATTGGTGGTGCCAGTCTGCGCGGCTAGCTTCTGACCACCTGCTTTGAAGTCATCCAACGTCATGTCAGCATTGTCGACCTGCAGCAGGATCGCCTGACTTACAATGATATAAGGCTCGGAAAAATCCATGTTTTCTTCGCGTTCAGGCGTGATCGAGACGCCCGAGATCACGAGGTCGAACTCCCCTTGCTGAAGCGCGGCAAAGATCCCATCCCAGGCTGTATTTACGAAATTCGGGACGCAGTTCACCTTTTCACAGATCGCATTCATGACATCGACATCAAATCCCACAATCTGACCCGTGGACTCATCGACCGTCTCCATGGGCGGATAGGTGGCATCTGTTCCGATCTTAAGTACGCGCCCTTCAAGATCCGCTGCAAACACAGCAGGCGCGGCAAGCGCGGTCAAGGCGGCGGCGGCAAATAGGTTTCTTAACATCTCCGGTTACTCCTTTGTTGGTTCAGGTGTTTAGCGCCGCTTCCGGCGCGACTGTGTCAGGTTGCCGCTCGATCAAAATGGCCCTGATCTTTTTTTGTGTTTCGGACGGGTCAACCCCGTCCAAAGCCTTGAGCATATACTCACCCAGCAATCGACTGGTTTCCTCAATAGGGACGTAATAGGTGCTGGGCGGAGGGACAAAATAACGGCTAAGTTGCAGATCATCGGTCGAGATCACGGTCAGTTCGCGACCGACCTCAACACCCGCCGCATGGGCAGCAGAAAGCACACCCAAGGTCATGGCTTCGTTCGCGCAGATGATCGCGGTTGGCCTGTCGGATAGCCGCATCAAAGCCTCAAAGGCATTATACCCCGTTCGTGCGGTCGTAGGCCCGCTGAAGATCAGGGCCGGGTCAACGGTCAGACCGGACGCTCTGAACGCCTGGGCATAGCCCGTTCGGCGTTGCGTCGCATAAACCAGGTCATCCGGCGGGTTCACCAGGGCAATCCGGCTATGCCCCAAGGCTAGCAATCGTTGCGTTGCATCGTGACCTGCTGCCTGACTGTCGATATCGACATAGGCATGTGATCTGCCGCTGTCGCTCATACCCATGGTGACAAAGGGGAAACCATTCTGTTGCAGATAGGCAATGCGCGGATCGGCGTGGCGCGTACCCGAGAATATCACCCCGTCCGCCAATCCGTTCTGAACGATTTCCTTCAGCGTCGCCATCGTTCCCTGCAGGCCCGCCACGCTGTGAACACCAAGTTCATAACGCGACCCATTCAAAGCCCGCGAAATACCCGCAACAATGCGTGTGAATTCGACACCTTCCCATTCTTCATCTGAATCAGGTGACACGCTGACCAGAACGCCGATGCGATAGGACTTTTTTGTCCGCAGCTTCAGCCCGTCCAGATTGACCCGGTATCCAAGCTGTTCGGCGGCGGACTGAATCTGCTGCCGCGTTTCTTTCTTGACGGTTTCCGCACCACGCAGCGCGTTCGAGACGGTTCCGACAGAAAACCCCGTCTGCTTTGCAATCGACTTGATCGTCGCGCGCGCCACTATGTCACCTCAACGCTGCGCATTCGCATCAACAGGTCATGTCCCGTCTGCAATGTTTGCGCGTGATCGGCAGTTTCATCATGTTCCACAAAAAGGTCAGCGCAGGGACTGTCAGCCAGAACACGCAGGACCAGAGGCCAGTCCACAACCCCCTGCCCCAGATTTCGCCAGCGCTCGTCGCCTTGTCCGGCCAATGGATCAACGTCTTTAGCATGGACGGAAACGATCCGGTCGGAATAACGGCTCAGCAGTGCAGCGGGGTCAGAAAGCGCCGAATACAGCCAACCGATATCCGGCTGCCATCCAATGGCCTCATGCGACAGGACCATATCCAATGGCGAGCCCTGCCCAAGATCGACAAGGTCAAAATCGTGGTTATGATAGGCAAGGCGCACACCGTCGGCAGACAGGGCATCAGCCCATTTCGCCAACCGGCCCGACACTGCCTTCCACCCCTCGGCGGTGCCGGGCCGAGCCTTGGGCGACAGCCAAGGCATGACCGCCACAGGGCATTCCAAAGCTTCAAGCATTCTAAGAATGTCATCAAACCGTGTTTCAAATTCTTCCCAGTCAAAATGGGCCGATCGAACAGTGAAACCAGCCTGTCTAACCACATTGGTAACCTGCTTGGGGGTAAGATCGTGGAACCCGACCGTTTCAATATCGGTGAACCCGCAGGCACGCACCAAGTCAAGCTGGGCCGCCAAATCCCCAACCTGCCGGACTGTGTATAACTGCGCTGAAACTCGCATTTCCACGGTTCTACCACAAAATGAAACGTTTCAATCAAGTTGAAACAGCATCAGGGGTCTTGTCAAGAACCGTGTTGGAAAGGGTTATTTCCGCATGGAAACACCCTGATGGAACAAATGAACCTTGTCAGGATTCGCAGAGACCATCACGGTCTTGCCCCGCATATTCTTCTGAACGCCCGGAAGCTTGGCAATAAGGGCATCCGTCCCATCCTCGACCGCGAAATATAATAACGTCACCTCACCCAGGGCTTCGGTAAAGTCCACGACTCCTTCGAGAATTGGATCGCCGTCAACAGACACAAAATCTTCGGGTCGCACGCCAATCTTCACCTGCTTGCCTTCGTCATCGGCCTCGGTTGCAATCGCCGAAACGGCCTTTCCGCCACCGTCCAGTTTTACGACAGTCTGCGCACCAGTTTGAGTGATCACTCCGGGCAGCAGGTTCATTGCTGGTGAACCGATGAATTGCGCGACAAACTCATTGTCGGGCGTCTCATATAGTTCCAGCGGCGTCCCAACCTGAGCGATCCCCTTGTTGGCCAGCACGACGATCCGACTGGCCAATGTCATCGCTTCGACCTGATCATGGGTGACATAGATCATCGTGCTGTCCGGCATCGCCTCTTTCAGGCGAGCGATTTCGATCCGGGTGGCGACACGCAGCGCCGCGTCCAGGTTCGAAAGCGGTTCGTCGAACAGGTAAACCTTGGGGTCGCGAACAATGGCGCGCCCGATTGCGACACGCTGACGCTGACCACCGGATAGCGCTTTGGGCAACCGGTCCAGATAAGGTTCAAGCTGTAGGATGCGGGCCGCCCGATCGACCGCGGCGCCAACTTCAGCCGCCGGCATTTTGGCTATCTTCAGCGCAAAGGCCATGTTTTCGCGAACGGTCATATGCGGGTACAGCGCATAGCTTTGGAACACCATCGCGATACCTCGCTGTGCTGGCGGCACATCGTTCATCACCTGCCCTTCAATCTCGAGCGTTCCGCCCGAGATCTTTTCCAACCCGGCGACCATGCGCAGCAAGGTGGATTTGCCACAGCCCGAAGGCCCGACGAAAACGATCAACTCGCCCCGCTCAATCTCAAGATTGATGTTCTTCAGAACATCCACATTGCCATAGGTTTTGGCTACATCTGTGAGGTTTAGCTCTGACATGGTTTATTCCTTCTCCCTCAACAGCAGGCAGAATTGTGCAGCACCCAGAGACACTGTCCCCGTTCCCGCGACGCCACCCAGCTCTTCTCCGATCACGCGCCAGTTCCAGCCTGGCAAGATTACTTCGGAACGTTCGGTACCGAGGTTAAATGCGCAGAACACCTCTTCCGCTTGATCTTCACGCGTGAAGGTCAAAACGGTCCCGATCTGCGTCATGTTCTTTTGCGCCCCCAACATCAAAGCCGGATGGGCATGGCGGAATGCAATCGCACGACGATAGTGGTGAAGCATGGACTTGGGCTCAGCCTCTGATCGATCCACGGCACGCTCGGCCTGAGGGTCACTGACAGGCAACCAAGGCTTGCCGGTGCTAAAGCCCGATTGTTCATCCTGCGCAGCCCAAACCATCGGCGTCCGGCATCCGTCGCGGCCCTTGAACTCAGGCCAGAATTCGACGCCATACGGGTCTTGCAGATCGTCAAAGGCCACGTCCGCCTCGGGCAGGCCCAACTCTTCGCCTTGATACAAGCAGGCCGAGCCGCGCATGCACATCATCAAAACTGCATGCTGTCTGGCGGCTGCATCGTCCAGACGCCAGCGCGACGCGTGACGTTCCACGTCATGGTTCGAAAATGCCCAGCAAGGCCAGGCATCACCTGCTTTGTCCTCGAGCTGATCAAATACCTGCTGTGCATAGCTGGCAGTCAAAGCGCGCTTTTCAAGGAACTCAAACGCATAGCACATGTGCATGCGCTTATTACCGCTGGTGTATTCGCCCATTATCTCAAGCCCGCGCTGTGCGTCGCCCACCTCGCCCAGACAGGCGCGACCTTCATATTGATCGGTCAGGGCCCGCAGGCGTTCCAGAAAGGCAATGTTCTCGGGCTGGCTTTTGGAGAACAGGTGGTCCTGATGGTTATACGGGTTTACCATCGGCGCGATTGAGGCATTGCGCTGATCGACGGGCAGGGCAGGATTATCTCGCAACTGTTCGTCGTGGAAATAGAAGTTGATTGTATCCAGACGAAACCCATCGACACCCAGATCAAGCCAGAACCTGGCAACATCCAGCAAGGCGTCTTGCACATCCGGACAGTGAAAGTTCAGATCCGGCTGCGAGGTGAGGAAGTTGTGCAAATAATACTGCAAACGTCGCGAGTCCCACTGCCAGGCCGAGCCCCCGAAAATCGACAACCAGTTGTTCGGCGGCGTACCGTCCGGTTTTGGATCGGCCCAGACATACCAATCGGATTTGGCGTTTTCACGGCTGGCGCGGCTTTCGCTGAACCAAGGGTGCTGGTCTGACGTGTGCGACAGAACCAGATCAATCATCACCTTCAACCCCTGGGCATGGGCGTGATCCAGCAGGTCCCGAAAATCCTCCATCGTGCCGAACATCGGATCAACATCGCGATAGTCGCTGACGTCATATCCGAAATCCTTCATCGGAGATTTGAAGAAGGGCGAAATCCAGATCGCATCAACGCCCAGAGAGGCAATGTACCCCAATCGCTGGGTGATGCCTTTCAGGTCTCCGATCCCGTCACCATTGCTGTCCTGAAAGCTGCGCGGATAGATCTGATAGATGACGCCACCACGCCACCAGTCAGCGGCCACCTTGGTTGCATTGGAAAGTTCTGCTGTGTTCTGCACGTTCATCAGACGCCTCTATTTGACCGACCCGGCCAGCAGACCACGGACCAGGTATTTTTGCATTGCGAAGAAAACAGCCAACGGCACAGCGATCGAGACGAACGCCGCCGTGGCAAGGATTTCCCAGTTTCCACCCCGCGTTCCAAGCAGCTCGACAATCCGGTTTGTCATCACTGTGGTCTGGCCGGACGCATCGATTAGGAACACTTTGGCAACCAACAGATCATTCCAAGTCCAGAGAAATTGGAAGATGGCAAAAGACGCCAATGCCGGAAAGCTGAGTGGCAGGATCAGTTTGGTAAAGATCTGGAACTCGGTCGCGCCGTCTACACGTGCGTTTTCGATCAGATCGCGCGGCAGCCCGGCCATGTAGTTGCGCAACAGGTAGATGGCCAATGGCATCCCGAACCCGGTATGGGCCATCCAGACGCCCAGATAGCCTTTCTCAATTCCGATGCTCAGGTGAAATTTCAGCAGTGGGATCAGTGCCAGTTGCAGCGGCACCACCAACAGGCCAACAACCGCGGCGATTAACAGTGCCCGACCTGGGAAATCCATCCAAGCCAGCGCATAAGCGGCAAAGGCGGCTACTAGGATCGGAATGATCGTCGCCGGTATCGTGACCGTCAGCGTGTTGAAAAACGCCCGCCCCATACTGTCAGTGCTGTCTTCAGCAAGCAGGACCTTGTGGTAATTGGCCAGGGTGAACTCGGGAGGCAGTTCCGCCGTCACAAAGACGCGCGTGCCGCGACTGCCGGTGAATTCTTCGGTGTTTTCCATCCGGTATTTGCCGTCGGCATCCACCGTGATCGTGCCACCCTTGCGCAGCTCTGCCGTGTCACCGGGTACAAAATCATCAATCGCCCGGGAACTGGTGCCCCATTTTGAGATCGCCGCCTGTGTGCCCACCTCGAACAGGTTGCCTTCGATCACGTAAACGCCATTCTCCAGCACCTGAGTTTCAGGTGCTGCAGCGCGCAGGGTCAGGTTCTGCTCGGATGGGAACAACGACCGCCACCAGCCGCTTGTGGCAATCTGGTCGGCAGTACGAAAGGATGAGATCAACAGCCCCAGCGTCGGCACCACCCAGAGCACGACCAGAAAAAGAACCGAGGCATGGACAGCCCAGCGAAGGGCGGGTTTGGTTCCTGCTATTTCGCTCATGGCCTACTCCATCTCTTTGCGCGCATTGCGCACATTCCAGACAAGGATCGGTGCCACCAGCAGCATGATCACCATGGCCGAAGCCGAGCCCACGCCCCAGTCATTGGTGCGGAACAGCTTGTCATACATGTAATTGGCCAGAACCTGCGTTTCCCACTGGCCGTTTGTCATGGCAAACACGATGTCAAATACCTTGAGCACAGTGATGGTGATCGTGGTCCAGACCACCAGGATGGTGGTCTTGATCTGCGGCACCTTGATACGGAAGAAAATCTGGAACGGATTGGCCCCATCCAGAATGGCAGCTTCGATGGTTTCCTCGGGAATGCCGCGCAGGGCGGCTGACAGGATGACCATGGCAAAACCAGTCTGAATCCAGACCAGCACAACCATAAGAAAAAAGCTGTTCCAGAAGGGAATGGTCAACCATGTCTGCGGCTCGACCCCTCCGAAAAAGATGTAAAGCGCGTTCAGCATCCCGATCTGGTCCTGCTCAACCGGACGGGTGTCATAGACCAGCTTCCAGATCACCGAGGCCCCCACGAACGAGATGGCCATCGGCATGAAAATCAGAGACTTGGCGATGTTGCCCCAGCGGATGCGGTCGGTCAGCTGAGCCACCAATAGGCCAAACGCTGTCGACATTGCAGGCACCACGATCAGCCATAACATGTTGTTGCGCATGGCTTCCCAAAACTTGGGCTCCTTGGCCATCTGGATATAGTTGTCCAGCCCGACCCATTTGTAGCCGCCGCCCGGGACACGATCAGTCAGTGACAGGCGTAGGGTTTCGACAACCGGATAGGCCAGATACAAGCCCAAAGCAGCCAGCGCTGGGAACAGAAACAACCAAGGCCGGATCATGTTCGCGCGGTTGATATTCCGGCCAGCATTCGGCCCCCGAGGCGGGAACAGAACTTTGTCCAGAAACTGATTGGATAGATAGAAGTAGCCCACGCAACCTGACACGCCGATGGCGATGGTCAGCAGGCCTTGAAATGCCGGGTGCATGCCGCTCTCCCTTGCGACGATAGGTTCGGGCAACCCGGCAGAGCGGGTTGCCCAATCTCAGACGCTTTAGTCCAGCGCGTCCCACGAGGATTGGATTTCGTCGGCGACGTCCTGGGCAGGTGTTCCGCCCGTATAGTCGACCATACCAGTCCAGAAGGTGCCTGCACCCACGCCGCCCGGCATCAGGTCGGAACCGTCAAACCGGAAGGTGGTGGCCCCCAGAAGAATGTCGTTCATCTTCTTCAGCGTTGGGTCTGAGAAGACCGAGGTATCGACGCCTTTGTGCGGCGTCAGGAACCCGGTCAGAGCCATCCAGGCTTCATGCGCCTCGGGTGTCTCCAGGTATTTCATCAGCGCATGCGCGCCCGGGCTGTCATTGGTGATTGCCCAAACTGTTCCGGCCCCAAGGACCGGGCTGCCGAGATCCTTGCCTTCATAGGCCGGGAAATAGAAGAAATCGGCATCCTCGCCCACAACCGTGCCTTCAGGGAAGAAGGCCGGAATGAACGAAGCCTGACGGTGCATGTCGCATTGCGGAGGCGAGCTGAACATGCCCTTCGGGCTGTCACGGAAGTCAGTCGTTGCAACCGCGCCGGCTCCGCCGGCCACGTAATCATCGTTGCGCGCAAACGCTCCGAATTCTTCAATCGCGGCGACAACCTTAGGATCGTTAAATTTCAATTTGTTGGCGACCCAGGCGTCATAATCTTCGGGCGGCAACGTGCGCAGCATCATGTCTTCAACCCAGTCAGTCGCTGGCCAACCTGTCGCTCCGCCGGAACCCAGCCCGATGCACCATGGCGTTTCGCCATCTGCAACGATCTGATCGGACAGCGCCTTGAGCTCTTCCATCGTGGTCGGAATCTCATAACCGGCATCTTCGAAGTTTTCCGGCACGAACCAAACCAGCGACTTCACGTCGACCTTGTAGAAGAAGCCATATAGGTGATCCTGCCCGTCCGGACCTTGGTAGGTTCCCAGATCCACCCAGGACTGACCAGCCGCATAGTTGTCGCGAATCCAATCCGCGGTTCCTTCACTCAGGGGAGTCAGGAAACCTGCTTTGGCCATATCTGACGCCAGACCGGGCTGAGGGAACACTGCTACGTTGGGCGCCGATCCGGCTTCGGCATCAATTCTGATTTGCTGCTCAAAGCTGTCCGAGCCGACATAGCTGTACTCATGCCCGGTCGCCGCCGCGAACCCATCCAGAACCTTTTCAACATTCTCTTGGTCCGGCCCCAGCCACGGGCCGAATACGGTAACCTTGTCGGCCTGTGCGACGCCCCCGACCAGGGTAAATGCGGCAACGCCAGCATAAAGCGAGTGTTTCATGAATTTCTCCTCCCAACGATATCTCGCGCCTTAGGTTTCAAATTTCCAAAGCGCTTTGGCTGGAGTGAGTTTATGCGCTAACAGCCTCCACCTGTCAACGATTGCTTTGCGAAGGCCCATAAATATAAATATCAAACGAGATGTTCGTAAAATCTGTTGACCACCGGAGAAAATGCCCGCAAAAACAGTAATACGCAGTAATTTGTAGGCGCTTTGAACAAATATGAACCTAAAGCAGCTCTCTGAAATCCTTGGTTTGTCCCAAACAACCGTCAGCCGTGCGCTGAACGGATACCCTGAGGTCAGCGAAGCCACGCGCACAAGGGTTCAGACCGCCGCAACAAAACACGGGTACCGCCCGAACAGCCGGGCCAAGGGTCTGGCGACAGGTCGATCACACGTGATCGGGCACGTGATTCCCAGCTCATCCCAGCATGAAATGGTGAACCCAATCTTTGGCGATTTTGTCGCCGGGGCTGCTCGTAGATATGCCGAACACGGCTATGACATGATGTTCACCAGCGCCGACGACACATCTATTGAACGCGCTTATCGCGACCTGTTTCAGCGTGGTGCCGTGGACGGTGTCGTTCTGCAGGGCCCCAAGGTGAACGAGCAGCGGATTGAAGTCCTCAATCGCATGGGCGCGCCCTTCATTGTGCACGGACGATCCACTGGAATTGACGCGCCCTATGACTGGGTTGATGTGAACAACAAAAGCTCGTTCATGCGCGCCACCCAGTTTCTGATTGACCTGGGGCATCGACGGATCGCCCTTATCAACGGACTTGAAGATATGGATTTCGCCCAACGCCGCCGGGCCGGTTACCTGCAGGCCCTGAATCAAGCCGGTCTGTCACCGGACCCTGAATTGATGCGCAGCGCCGAGATGACAGAGGTATATGGCCACCACGAAGCGCGCGATATGGCTCAACTTAAGAACCCTCCGACCGCCATCCTGGTTTCGTCGATGATTTCGGCCATCGGAGTTCGGCGGGCATTGAACGAAGCAGGGCTGCAGATGGGCCGCGATGTTTCGGTGATCGCCCATGATGACGACCTGTCCTATCTGAAAAACGGGCAGGATGTACCGATCTTCACCGCCACGCGATCCTCGGTTCGGTTGGCCGGTGAAATAGCTGCCGAAATGCTGATCGAACGAATAAATGCGCCCGAAGACCCGGCCAAAACTAGATTGCTGGAGGCTGAGCTGGTAGTTGGCGGCTCGACCGGCCCCGCCCCCAACAGGTTCTGAATATGATATACAACCGCACTGATTTCCCCAAAGATTTCCTCTTTGGCGTCGCAACTTCGGCCTATCAGATCGAAGGCCACGCACAGGGAGGGGCCGGGCAAACCCATTGGGATACCTTTGCCAGGACCCCCGGCAATGTTGTGCGAAATGAAAACGGGGATCTGGCCTGTGACCACCTGAACCGGTTCCCGCAGGATCTGGATCTGGTGCGCGATGGCGGCTTTGATTGCTACCGGTTTTCGACCAGCTGGGCGCGGGTGCTGCCCGAAGGCCGCGGTCAGGTGAATGAGGCCGGGCTGGATTACTATGATCGGCTGGCCGATGCGCTGCTGGAACGCGGTATCCGCCCCTGCGCCACGCTTTACCATTGGGAGCTGCCCTCGCCGCTGTCCGATCTGGGCGGCTGGCGCAATCGCGATATCGCCGGGTGGTTCGCCGATTTCACCGAGGTCATCATGGGCCGCATCGGCGATCGGATGTACAGCGTCGCCCCCATAAATGAGCCGTGGTGCGTCAGCTGGCTGAGCCATTTCGAAGGCCATCACGCCCCGGGTCTGCGCGACATCCGTGCAACCGCCCGCGCAATGCACCACGTCCTTCTGGCCCATGGCAGCGCCATCGACGCGATGCGGGGCCTTGGCATGTCCAACCTGGGCGCGGTTTTCAACCTGGAATGGGCCGAACCCGCAGATGACAGCCCCGAAGCGCGCCGCGCGGCTGATCTGTATGACGGCATCTACAACCGGTTCTTTCTGGGCGGCGTTTTCAACAAGGCCTATCCAGACAACGTTCTGGAGGGGTTAGAGCCCTACCTGCCCGCTGGCTGGCAGGATGATTTCGACATCATCGGTACGCCGGTCGATTGGTGTGGTCTGAACTACTATACCCGCAAGTTGATTGCGCCTTCGGAGACCACCTGGCCCAGTCTGCAGGAAATCGCCGGCCCGCTGCCCAAAACTCAGATGGGGTGGGAGATCGAACCCGCCGCCCTGACCCGGTTTCTGACCCGCACCAAGCAGGATTACACCGGGGACCTACCGATTCTGGTGACGGAAAATGGCATGGCCAGCCCCGAACGGCAGCAGGATAGCGACCGGATCGACTATCTGAACCAACATCTATCGGCGGTACAGGACGCCTTGGCACAGGGCGTGCCGATCAAGGGTTACTTCATCTGGTCCCTGCTGGACAACTACGAATGGGCGCTGGGATATGAGAAGCGGTTCGGCCTTGTGGACGTGGACTTTCAGACGATGGAGCGCACACCCAAGGCGTCCTATACCGCAGTACAAAACGCCCTGACGGGAAGCACAGTGTCCTTACCGCTGGCGCAACCGGCTGGGGCCATGCACGACCATTGGAACCTCGTGGCCGATATCGGCGGCACCAATACGCGGCTTGGCGTTATCACCAATGGTGAACTGACGGACCTGCGCAAATACCCCACCGGCAAACTGCCCGAATTGCTTGAGGCCTTTCATAGCCTGCGCGACGAGATCGGAACCGACCCACGGGCCGTGGTTGCCGCCGGGGCAGGACCTGTCCGCAACGGTACAATCAGGCTGACCAACGCCCAACTTGATCTGTCAGAGGATGATATCGCCCGGGCAACGGGCGCCCGACATACCTTTGTGATCAACGACTTCACTGCCGCTGCGTGGTCTGTTGCCGAAATTTCCCATGACAATGTTGAAGTCTTGCAAGGGGTCAAGCATCCGCCGACCGGCACTCGTCTGGTCGTCGGGCCTGGAACCGGGCTAGGTGTCGGATCGCTGCTATATTCGAATGGCCGCTATCACACGGTGTCCGGCGAAGGCGGCCATATCGGCCTCTCGCCCCGAAGTCAGGACGAGGTCGAAATATTCAACGCCGCGCGGCTGGTGGCCCCCGAGTGTTTTTTTGACGACACCCTGACACTTGAGGCGGAAATGTTTCTCAGCGGTACGGGTTTGCCGATCCTCTATCAGGCCATCGAACTGGCAGGGGGTC
This sequence comes from Ruegeria sp. YTSA108, assembly GCF_059610185.1. Taxonomy (NCBI): domain Bacteria; kingdom Pseudomonadati; phylum Pseudomonadota; class Alphaproteobacteria; order Rhodobacterales; family Roseobacteraceae; genus Ruegeria; species Ruegeria sp. YTSA108. The sequence goes on from NZ_JBXWND010000004.1 coordinate 281,996, forward strand.
GGGCAAAGGCCGAGCCCCGAACCGCGCGCGATATCCTTCAGGATGCACGCGACGGAACCGATGCCCATGCCGTCAAGGCCGCGCATATGTTCACCACACATCTAGGCGCGGTCATGGGCGATCTGGCGGTCGTCATGATGCCTGCCGGTGGCGTGTTCCTTGTGGGCGGCGTGGCCGAAAAGAACCGCTGGCTGTTCAAGGACGCCTTCCGAGACGCCTTTAATGCCGGAGGCCGGTTCAGCGAGTTGCGCCGATCCATGAACCTGTATGTCTCGGAACAGGATGAATTTGGCATTGTTGGCGCTAACAATTTCTGTAAAAATGCGCTAAGGCGGTAGTCTGACCGCACGTTTCAGAAACAGAAAGGTCCCGGCATGATCCTATGCTGTGGTGAAGCCCTGATCGATATGATCGAGACGCCCACGATCTCGGGCGAACTGGGGTTTGTGCCCCATTCTGGCGGTGCGATTTTCAACACGGCTATTGCCCTGGGTCGATTGGATACGCCGGTGGGTCTACTGACCGGGCTTTCCTCTGACATGTTCGGGCAACAGCTTATGGCCGCCCTCAAGGCCAGCCATGTTGACTCCGACCGGGTAATCCACTCGGACCGCCCGACTACATTGGCATTTGTACAGCTCAAGGATGGGCAGGCAGCCTACAGTTTCGTCGATGAAAACTCGGCCGGACGGATGTTGACGCCAGAGGATATGCCAACCCATCTGCCCTCGGTCTCGGCGCTGTATCTGGGCGGGATCAGTCTGGCATGCGAGCCTTGCGCAGATGCCTATGCGGCGGTGCTTGACCGCTTTGGATCAGAGCGCGCCGTCATGTTGGACCCAAACATTCGCCCGGATTTCATCCGGGATCAGACCCGGTATCGCACCCGGCTGAACCGCATGATTGCGCAAGCGGATATCGTCAAGGTCTCGGACGAAGATCTGAACTGGATCATTCCGGGCCCAGAAAGCCTTGCTGAGAAAGTTCCGCTGTTGCTGCAGGCAGGACCTTCAGTGGTGATCGTCACCCGGGGCAGCGAAGGCGCGATCGGGTATCTGGCGGACGGGTCCGACGTTTCTGTTCCCGTAAAAAAGGTCGAGGTCGTCGACACCGTTGGCGCCGGTGACACTTTCAACGCAGGCGTCTTGTCCGCCCTAGATCAATCAGGCCACTTAACAAAATCCGAATTGCGCACATTGCCAGCAAACGCCCTGCGCGTAGCCCTTTCGAAAGGGGCGGAAGTCGCCGCTGTAACTGTCGCGCGCGCCGGGGCAAACCCGCCCTGGGCCCATGAACTCTGACCCAACGAAGAAGCCGATGAAACGTTCCGAAATCAACGAAATCAAATCCGAGGCCGAGGCCTTTATCCGTTCCTTTGGCGCGGTGCTGCCGCCCTTTGCGGATTGGTCGCCCGAGAAAATGCGCAGCGAACAGGCCGCCGGTATCCGTGAACGCGGGCTTGGGTGGGACATAACCGACTATGGCCAGGGTCGGTTTGACGAACTTGGCCTGTTCCTGTTCACCCTACGCAATGGCGATGTCAGCGATCTGAACAAGGGGCAAGGCATGCTCTATGCCGAGAAACTGCTGGTGTCGCGAGACAAGCAGCTTTCGCCGATGCACCGGCACATCGTTAAAGCCGAGGATATCATCAACCGGGGCGGTGGCGATCTGGTGATGGAAATCTACGCCTCAGACCCTCAGGGCGGCATTGACCGCGATACCCCTGTGACCGTGCCTAGCGACAACTGCCCTGTGACGCTTCGACCTGGCGAACTGCTGCGGCTAAAGCCCGGTCAAAGCGTGACCTTGATGCCGGGTATCTGGCACGCGTTCTGGGCGGAAAAAGGCGATTGTTTGATTGGCGAAGTGTCTACCGTCAATGACGACCGAACCGACAACGTCTTCGAACAGCCGATCCCTCGCTTTGCGACAATCGAGGAAGACGCCATCCCGGATTTCCTGCTGGTTGCGGATTATTGACATTGGCGCATAGGCGCGCTGGCACCGGCTTTGTACCCGATAAGCACCTTTTACTAAATCGGAAAATCAGTCTACCATGGGCGATACTGGCACGCTGATAGTGGTCCGCCGGGAAGGAGCCTGAGCAATGGTGACAAAAGCCGAGCTTGAAGCAGAGATCGCAGAGTTGCGACGGCAACTTGCCGAGCAGCCACCGGCAAAAAACGCTTCGCCAGATAAAGGAGCTGACGCCCCGCCGCACGAAACCATCGCCGACCGGCTTACAGATAACCTCGAATCCTGGTCCACACAGCTTGACGATATACTTGAGGAATTCGAAGATCTGCCGCACAGAAAATCAATTCTGTTTGCCGCTGGTATTTTTGCCCTAGGCTACATGCTTGGCCGGTCACGCTAGGAGACGCCCATGAGCCGCATATCCCGCAATGTCTCAGTCATTTTGCGCGCTGAACGCTTGATCGCACGCGCACAGCTTGCGATCACCGTGAAACGGGCCGGGTTTTACATAGCCGCCGGAGTGGCGGTGGGCCTGGCGATCATCATGCTGAATCTCGCCGGATTTTTCTGGCTTTCCGCGACCCTGTCGAAACCCGTTGCTGCGATACTTGTGGCGGGGACCAATCTGGTACTTGCTTTGGTTCTGGTTCTGCTCGCCAATTCGATAAACCAACACGGCGATGCCTCGGCCGCAGTCGAACTTCGGGATATGGCCCTGCAAGACATTGAATCCGAAATCAGGGAATCCCTGGCCGAGGTCCAAAACACCGTAGCCGGAATTCGCCGCGACCCGGTTGGCGTACTGGCGCCCGAAGCCATCACGGCCTTGCTGAGCATGCTGCTGAAATACGCCCGGCGCCGGAAAGAAACGCCGAACGAATAAGACCTACTCCAGAAAATTCACCGCAGCCTGCGCGATCACCATCTCCTCATTTGTGGGGATCGTCAGAATCCGGACACGGCTGAAATCCGTGGACAGAACTGTTCCACCATCGGCATTCCTGGCGTGATCCATTTCGATCCCGATCCATCGCATTCCATCACACACCATCTGCCGGATCTGGGCCGCGTTCTCACCAACGCCACCGGTGAAGACAAGCGCATCAATCCCCTCAAGTGCGGCGGACAGGGCGCCAAGCTCTCGCCGGATACGGAAGACGTAATAGTCGATTGCCTTTCGGGCTTCGGGCGTATCAGCGGCCAACAACGTGCGCATATCCGATGATATCCCCGACAGGCCCAGCAGGCCGGATTTTCTGTACAACATTTCGGCAATCTCTTCTGCGGTCATTCCGTCCTGCTGCAGCATATACAGCACGACACCTGGATCCAGCTGACCGCAGCGCGTGCCCATCGGCAACCCGTCAAGCGCCGAGAACCCCATGGTCGAAGCCACAGCGCGCCCACCTGAAACCGCACACATGGATGCCCCGTTTCCAAGATGGGCGATAACCACACGGCCATCATACAGACCCGGTGCCGTTTCTTTCAGCTTGTTCGAAATGTAGTCATAGCTCAGCCCATGGAACCCATAGCGGCGAACGCCTTTGTCATAGTAGCTTTTCGGCAAGGCAAAGGTGTCGTTTACCCACGGATGGGTGCGATGAAACGCCGTGTCAAAACAGGCAACCTGAGTTGTTCCGGGGAAGGCAGCGCTGGCTGCGCGAATACCCGAAAGACTGTAGGGCTGATGCAAAGGAGCAAAGGGAATAAACCCTTCTAAAGTGTTGATGACGGTGTCATCCACGCGCACAGGCTCGGAATAGACCGTTCCCCCATGCACTACGCGATGACCTATTGCGCACACATGAATGTCAGGAAGATATTCCCGCGCCATTTCAAGAAATGCGTGGATCGCTTCATCATGGCTTTTGGTGCTCGACAGGGGACGATCTACTGATCTGCCGCCTGCCGACTGGGCCAATAGGCGTGGTGCATCACCTAAACGTTCTATTTGTCCGCGCCACCGCATGCTGGGACGGTTGTCATCAACCAGTTCGTACAGCGCGAATTTCAGTGATGAGGACCCGGCGTTCAGTGCCAGAACATGGTCAGCCATGGAGTTTGCCTTTACTTGCATATGCATGAAGCGCCGCCACCGCGCAGGACGCCAGACGCGAGTCGTCATCATCCGAACGCGAGGTCAGGATAATCGGAGCAGCAGCCCCGACCACGATCCCTGCCGCCTCGGCATGAGAGATGAATGTCAGCTGTTTCGCCACCATATTGCCTGCTTCTATGTTTGGGGCGACAAGAATGTCCGCTGCACCAGCCACCTCGGACGTAATCCCTTTGGTGCGTGCCGCATTCAGATCGACCGCGTTGTCCATAGCCAAGGGGCCGTCAACCAACCCTCCTGTGATCTGACCCCGTTCGGCCATCTTCGACAGCAAGGCGGCATCAACTGACGACGCCATGCGCGGGTTGATCGTCTCAATGGCTGAAAGCACGCCTACCTTTGGGGTCTCAATCCCGATGGAATGTGCCAGATGGATCGCATTCTGAACAATATCAGCCTTGGTTTCGAGGTCAGGGGCAATATTCACGGCCGCGTCAGTGACCATGATCGGACGCGACATCCCCGGAACATCCATAACAAATATATGTGACAGCCTTCGCCCGGTTCTCAACCCGTTTTCGCGGCGCAGAACCGCGCGCAACAAGTCATCGGTGTGCAAATGCCCCTTCATCAGTGTTTGCGCCCTGCCCTCAACCACCAGGTCAACCGCGCGATGGGCGGCGGCTTGGTGGCCATAGGCCTCGATAATTTCAAATCCGGACAGATCGGCACCCAGTGCCTCGGCTGCGGCAGCGATCTTGCCGGGATCACCCACAAGGATCGGCGTGATAATGCTGTTGCTATACCCCAGCAAAGCACCCCCCAATGAGTTTGGCTCTTCAGGTGCAACAACAGCAGTTGGCATCGGGTCAAGGGGTCTGGCTTTCGCCAGTAACGCTTCGAAATGGCGGTGGCGTTGAACGATAAGTCCCGGCACCTCGATCGAATCGAATTCCATATGCTTTGCGGGCGGCGTGACTCGGACATCTCCGCTCAGGACCAGGGTGCTGTCGCCAACACGCCGAACCTCGGCGGTGCAGATAACATCACCATCGTCGGATTTTTCTGTAACCCGAACAACTGCGGTCAACTCATCTCCGGCCAGAACGATCGCGTGAAACCGTAGATTGGCCGCGCGGGTCTGGGTTCCCGCGCCCGGCAAAATATTCCCCAAGACAGCCGCCACCAGACCGGCGGGCCAAAGCGCAGGGGCCACCGCCTCGGGGTGTCCGTCGCCGTCACCGTCATAGGCCGCCAGATGCAGAGGATTGTGATCCCCCGATGCCGAGGCGAAGGCGTAAAGATCGTCAACCGTGCACAATCGTGTCAGCTGGGCTTCGTCTCCGACCTCGAGCTGTGAAAAGGTTCGGTTTTCCTGGATCTTCATTTTGGTCAGGCCTTTTTTCAGACGGTGCATCGGCATGCCTCGGAATTGGCGGCGGGTCGGAGCGGGGCATTCTCGGTCACTATTCGACCTGCGCCAAATCCTCCAGATCGGATGACGGATCCATACCTTCGCCAATAACACGTTCACCTACCTCTAGCCGATCCTCTGCTGACGGCAATAGGCCGGACAATGTTTCAGCAGCCCAATTTAAAATGATGGTTTGTTCGACAACAGCACTGCCCGGACCCTTCGAAGGAGTACTGCTCCTGAGGTGGCTTGCCATCCACACCGTCAACCAAGAATAGTTTTCACAAATTGCGAGTTAAACTTTTGATTTAAGAACCACTTTTGACATATATACGACCCGGCCAAACACTTTGCCGCCCTCAGACCTGTTCCCACTAGCCAGTAATGCGGGGGCAAAAATGGGACGGGCATTCACATCTGCACAGGCAAAAACCTGCGGAAGCTAGTATTCAATGCGGCAGACCGGGCATTTTGGTCTGATGGCCCTGTTTGGGCTACAGCGCCGCTGTCCAAACTCTGTAACGTCCCTGCCCTGTCACCTCGCGGATCAAGCCCCTCCGGCTGAAACGGTCAATGTTGCGCTGAACCGCAGCGCGTGAGGCTTTAGTCAGCTCTTCCGCCAATGGGGCCGAAACCATTGGCCAGGCCGTAAACACGTCGATCAGTCTTGGTGGTGTGCGCCCGCTCAACTCTGCAGTGGTCTCTCTGGCGCGCTGCTCCCAGGCGCTGACCCGGTCCAGGTGCAGCAAGGCGGACAATACCGCCTGCCCTGTTCCCCTGATCCAGGCAGCAAGCTTTTCTGATGGTTCACCAACACCTCTCAACGCACCCGGACCCGACAGAACCAAGGGCATGAACACAGCCCCGCCCCGCCCCATCTTGGCCGCATGACGGGCGGCAATGATTGCAGCCTCGGTATCCTGTCCGATGCCTTGAGACAGGGCCCGCCAGGCATGAAAACCGATGGCGGCCTGCGTCACCGGATGCAGCCCCTCGGAATTGCGCATGACTTCGGCAAGATCGGCGATGGCTTCGGGGACTTCGTCAATCCCCTGCGCAATACGATCTAAAAAGGCTGTCAGGCCGGTCTCCCACCCGCCATCCGATGGCGCGGCGCCGGATGTTAGCCGCCGTACGGCCCAACCCGCGCGGTACAGGGCCTGCACATCATCCCCGGTTGCACCAATCCGAAGCCCGGTCCAAAGCGCCAGCCGATCAACGCTGATCCGGTCTCCGGTCCACCATCCCAAATCGGATACATCCATCAGCGCCAGCCGGTGTGTCCACCCATCCGGACCGGCGCGCAAACGTTCGTCCAAGGCGCCGAAACTAACTGCCAGGTCGGCCAGTTCCAACGACAGATCTGCCTGCGCCGCACGCCAGTCCCTGGGATCAAACAAAAGACTGCGGTCGACCCTTGGACCGGGCGGCAGGAAATCCTCGACAGCCTCTTCGTCAGGTGGCAGGAACCACAGATCATCCTCATCAGCGTCGTCATCATCATAGATGCTGCGCGGGCCGAGGGGGTCCTCGTCCTCATCCGGATCGGGAATGACGGGTGTGGTGGTCATGTCCGCTATATTTCTGGTATTTCCGCAGGTTCACAAGGCGTTTTTGACGCGACCTCAGCTTGCAAAGGTCGCGGTCAGAATATCCAGCTTACTTTCCAGGTCAGTCTGATCGCTGTCACCAATCAACATATAGCCATAACCGTCTTTGGACCAGGTCGCCGTCGCCAACCCACTGAGCACTGCCTCTTTCAAATCCTTGCTTGGCGCGCCTTCACCCTGACGAATGACACAGAAGGCAAAAGGCTGGCCCTGTTCATTCGCAAAGACCACTTGAACCAACGGTTTGCCCCTGAAGGACAACACCTGCGCACGCTTCAATTCCATCCCCGGCAACGCCTCAAGAGTGTCACGTCTCAAGGACAGACCCAGCTGTGCCTCGGCCTGATCAAACTGAGTTGTCAACGCCTGTTCCGAGCTGTCCATCCCCGCGATCGTGTCCGCCGCATATAGTGATTGATAGATCGCCGCCTGCTCAGCCCACCCCATGGGCTGAGGCCTGGTTACCCAATATGTGGCCGACACAGAAATCACCGCAACAGATGCAGCTACTGCCAACAGGCGCAGAGGACCGCCACTGGTTTTTATCTCGGCATTTGGGTCAGGCAAAACCACCTGGGGCATCTCGGCCGGGACATGTTCAAACACCGCTTGCACCACCGGTGCGAATGGATCGAGCTCCATCAGGCGCGCCTCAAGCTCGGGTTCGGCCGCAACCGCAGCTTCTATCGCCTGAGCCTCGGCTTCATTCGCTTTGCCTTCCAGGTACGCTTTGAGAACTTCATCGGAAAACTTCATTTGCGACTCCGTCGAACGGCATCTGCCGCCTCATGCTGCATCACGACTTTCAGTTTTTGTCGCGCATTGGACAGCCTGCTCATGATCGTTCCTATTGGCACCTCCAGCAATGCTGCGGCCTCGCGGTAGCTATAGCCTTCGACATAGACCAGCATCACCGTTTCTCGCTGTGCTTCTGGCAACTGCATCACTTGGGTAAACACTTCGGCGGCGAATATATTCGTTTCCGAGTCCGGTCCGGATGCAATCAGCTCTGACTCTGGGGTCAACGACAGTGCCTGTGCTTTTCGGACCGAGCGTGCACGCAGCTCATTCAACCAGATTGAACGGCAGATCGTCATCAACCAACTGTCCAACCGCTCAAATGACGTGACCTGGTGGTGGCGTTCAAGCGCACGCAGGCAAGTAGCCTGCAACAGATCATCGGCCACATCGGAAGCACCCGACATGGCAAGCCCAAACCGCCAGACGCGCCTCGAATGCGTCTGGATCGCGCCGCGCACGGCCTGCTCGGAACTCAATTCACCGACCATAGTTTGCTTCACGACCTCTATCATTTTCACGAACCAGGTTCGCTGGGTCAGGCCTGACATACCCTGCGCGGGAAAGGAATGGAACTTATGTTGAAAAGGAAAGTACCATGCGGTCTTTGAAATTGCCCGTGATCTGATAGGAAATCCGCAGGCTCTGATCGAAACATCCTCACTAGGAACGGAGTCTACATCCAGACAGCCGGATCAAAGAGATGGGTTTAGGTCGCGAAGATACACGTACATAACAAGTTCGACATGCAGGCTTCGGTCGATTTGATGCTTGCGATCAAGGACACGATGAAACCCCTCGTCGATCAGGGCATGTCCATGGATGAAGTCCTGGCGCAAAATCCGTTATCCGTCTTTGAGAAGTTCGCCTGGTTTCACATTCCAACCGAGCGGATGACGATGATTATCTATTGTCTGCTGGCAGAGAGCTGAAATTCTCTTGGCCGAAATCACCTCCTAGAATTTGGCCGTCGAGAATAAGGGCACAATGCGAGGCAGTTAACTGCCTCGCTCAAAACCCCACACAGCCCGCAAAAGGCGCGCTTCACAGATGATAATGGACCCGCAAGATCAGCGGAATTCGCTAGCCTGTGCCAGTTGAGGCAACGGTAGCGCAGCGAGTGTTAACCAGCCTTCTGGAGATACAAGTGTAGGGGATTTCTTCCAGGTTGCAGAGAAAGGCACCTGGCGAAGAAACGGAACAGATATTTCCTGCAATAGGTTCGAAGTCCGCTCGGAAATGTACGGTGCTTTTTACACAGATAACCGCGTAGTTCTTTGGGTCTAGTCCGATATGAGTAAAATGTGCGCGATCAAGACATTGGTTCCGTATACTTGTGACAACAAGGTCAATACTTGCCTCGTGCCCAACCAAACGTAGGGCAGCTGTCTCGCCCAGCGTAGCTATCCCACCGCCATACATTTTTCCGGTATAGCGACAAAGGCCATCACCCAAAGCCAGAACTTCAAACTCTGCTTTGACTGGAACGTGCCCAGCCAAGTTGGACTTTGCACCGACCGCAAGTTTTACCCGTGCACCTTCTCCGGCCTCATGGGCTTGTTTTGCACTTTCAGGGTCATGGAACAGACCCATTAAGACACTCTTTGTCCCGCCCTCAATCAGTGCTGCCAGCAGGCCAGTAGTATCTGATGTCCCGCCCGCACCAGCGTTGTCCTGGACATCTGCGACAACAATGGGTTTTCCCCGCCTCTCGCGACATATCGAAACCGTTTCCTCTAGAGACAACATTGAACAATCAAGATCGGCTTCGCGAGATACGAACAAACGCACGACTTCTTCCGCGGCAGCAGCAGCTTTCTGGGCTGTGGCCGCGTAGGCAAGACATGATGGGCCTGTGTCTGAGAAGTCCGCAGCGGTGAAGCCAAGGGCGATTTCTGCCAGAATTTCCTGCTTCTCAAATCTTTTCGGCAATTGATAGATCTCGCTGAATGGCTTGGAGCCCGTATGTTGCGCATGCAGAGGGATGAGGTAAGGCACCGGTTGGAAAGCCTTGTAGAGCGTTTCGCCCGCTAGCAACCGCTGCAGGACAGGAACGCATCGTGCGCCCGTTTCCGCCATATCCAAGTGGGGATAGGTTCTAAAAACAGACAAATAGTCTGCATTGTCGACCATCTCAGCCGAGATGTTGGCGTGAAGGTCCAAACTTGCGACCACTGGCACTTCGAAGCCCACAACTTCACGTACACGACGCAGAAGCTCTCCCTCACCGTCAGCGAGGCTTTCGGTGACCATTGCCCCATGGAGATCGAGATAAACGCCATCAATGTCACCCACATCCCGGATGCGATCCAACAACATCTCGCAAATTGTTTCGAATGCGTGATCGGTTACATGTGCAGACGGCTCGGCAGAACACCACAGGGTTGGTGCGACTTCAAATCCTGCTGCCGCTGCAGCCTTCGCAAAACCGGCGATAGGTAGGTTCATGCCAAACGTTTCCGATATCACCTGCGCACCGTGCAACATGCTGGGCCAGGAATCGGCCATCTCAAACTCGTGCAGACCGGCCTGCGTCACACCAAAGCAATTAGTTTCATGCTGAAAACCCGCGATCGCAATACGCTTGGTCGCCATCAAGTGTGCTCGATTTCTTGTTCGGCATGGGGCGCAGCAAAAACACTTTGGCCATTGCGGATCGTTTCAAGCACCCGCGTATCTGTCAGGCGGTCCGGATCGTGCAGTGGATTACGCGAAAGGACAACAAAGTCAGCAACTTTGCCCGGTTCGACAGAACCGCGCTGCTCGTCCTTGAAGACTTGCCAAGCAGCGTCGATGGTCTGAGCGCGCAAGGCTGACAGAACGCTGATCTTCTGATCTTCACCGAGCACGCGGCCAGAAACGGATTTTCGATTTACCGCACAGTGGGCCAGATGAATCGGACGCGTCGGGGTGACCGAGGCATCATTGTGGATTGTATATCGCAAGCCAAACCGTTCAGCAGACGCCGCAGGGGATATCCGCTCGGAGCGCTGCGGCCCCAAGAACGTATCGTAGTGGCGATCACCCCAAAAATGTATATGAGCCGGAAAAAAGCTGACGGTAAGTCCAAGCTGGACCATACGCTCCAACTGATCATCCCGCAGAGCCTGACCGTGGATAATGGTGTGGCGATGATCTGGGCGGGGATGCGCAATAAGCGCCTTTTCCACCGCATCTATGAACATCTCGGCACCGGCATCACCATTGCAGTGGCAATGCATTTGCAAGCCCTTGCTATGGAGTTTTCTGACGTCGGCATCTAGCTGTTCTTGTGAGGTGTAAACCATCCCACAAGGGTGACAGGGATCGGATGGCTTGAAATACGGGGTAGACAAAAACGCGGTCTGCAACTGAAAAGCCCCGTCCGTGAACAATTTGCGCGGACCCAGTGTGAAATGCGGGTTGCCGGGCCAGTTCGTACCGATCCAATGCTCGGACAATTCGGGTTCCAGACTTCCGACAGGTAAGAGCTCAATGTCTATTCCAGGATCCAGATCCGCGGGCTGGCTGGCAAAGTGTTCCAACATGGTTTGCGACGCCCAGGCGTTTTGGGCATAGGTCACACCATAGGATAGGTATTCGTCACGACAGGCCTCAAAGCCTTGCCAGAACCTTTCGCGGTCGATCAGGAAATCAGTATCGCCCATCTCGCCCATGGCCGATAATCCTTCGATCAATCCCGTCAGGGCTCCGGTTTCAGGATCACGGCCAAAGCGGCCGCCTTCTGGATCAGGTGTTTGACGGGTTAACCCGCGCCTGTGAAGGGCAACAGAATTGGCTACGCCACAGTGCCCCGACGCATGAATAACCCAGATTGGATGACGCTGTGATACATCGTCCAGCTCAGCCCGCGTAGGCATGCGGCCTTCGCGAATGGCAGTATTATCAAATAACACGCCCATGACCCATTCACCCTCGGGCGTCTCGCCAGCCTTTTCCCGAATCCTGTTCAACGCCTGCGCCATGTGCTTGCAGTCCCCTAAAGGAGGCGAAGATAAGTCGACACGGAACAGCCGTATGAACCCTGGATCCGGGAAATGCCCGTGCGGGTCGATAAACGCCGGCATCAGTGTACGACCCTGAAGGTTATACTCATGTGAGTCAGCCGGCATGCGTGCGCGCAGATCTGCTTCAGCACCGACGGCCTGAATTCTTTTGCCCTCGGTCAGAACGGCCTCGGGAGAGGAGTTCTGTGCATCCATAGTCAGGATTGTGCCGTTAAAATATAGTGTGCTTGGCATTGGGTTTCCTACTACGACAGCGGGGCCAGACAACGCAGCCCGTGGCCGCCATTTACTTCCCATTCCGGGGTCTGGGTGCAGATATCCTTGGCAAAGGGACAACGCTCGCGGAACTCACAACCGGACGGGCGTTTGAGCAAACTGGGGGGCTCACCTTTGAGAGCGATCCGATCCAACCGCGCATCCGGGTCCGGCTCTGGGTTGGCACTCAGCAGGCAGCGGGTATAGGGATGGCGCGGCTCGTTAAAGATGGCCTCGGTTGTACCTTCTTCAACCAATCGGCCCAAATACATGATGCCCATTCTGTCAGCCACATGGCGTACGACGCTAAGGTTATGCGTGATAATCACCATCGCAAGCCCCAGCCTTTCGCGCAGGTCGTTGAGCAGGTTCAGCAGCTCACCCTGAACCGACACATCGAGACCTGCAGTGGGCTCATCCGCAAGGATCAATTTGGGTTCCAATGCCAATGCACGTGCCACACCCACACGCCGAGCTTGGCCACCAGATAGCTGATAAGGATAGCGGTCCGCGAAATGCGTGGGCAAGTTGACCATTTCCAACAGGCGCTTGGCTTCGGCGTCCATGTCACGGTCTTTCATGCCCTGAATGCGGTAAGGCTCGGTAATCAGACTGCGGATGGTCAGACGCGGCGACAGGCTTCCAACCGGGTCTTGAAACATCATTGCCATGTCTTTGCGCAACGGGCGCATGACACTTTCGGGTGCGCCCCGAATTTCCTGACCTTCGAAGGTGACCGAGCCATCTTGCGCAGGTGCTAGCCCGGCAATGGCGCGAATGACCGTGGTTTTACCAGACCCACTTTCACCAACCAGCGCGTAAGTCTCTCCGGGTTCTACGGTAAAGCTGACACCCGCCAGTACATTGACCGGGCCATAGCTGGTATTGAGGTCCACAACGTTCAGCAAGCTCATGATGCGACCTCCTGATGGTTCAGCCAGCACGCAGCGTGATGGCCTTCTTTCAATTGATCCAGTGGCGGCACTTCGGTGGCGCAGCGCGCCATGGCCTGATCACAACGATCCCTGAAAATACAGCCCCCCGGCAGGTTGGCCAAGTCGGGCACTTCACCGGGAATGGTTGGCAATACACGGGCACGCTCTTTGATGTGACCGGGGTCGCATTCGATCAGTCGGCGTGTGTAAGGGTGTTTAGGATTGTGAAAAATCTCCCGCACGTCCCCGCTTTCAACAACTGCGCCAGCATACATCACAACAACCCGGTCGCAGAGTTCTGCGATCACGCCCAAATGGTGCGAGATGAACAAGATGGCACAGTGAAACTCGCGCTGCAGCTCTTGCAGGCGCTCAATGATCTGCACCTCCAGTGTCGCATCCAGTGCAGTTGTCGGCTCATCCGCAATCAAAAGATCGGGTTCGGACATCAACGCCATCGCGATGGCGATCCGTTGACGCATCCCGCCAGAGAATTCATGCGGATATTGCGCCAGACGCGCCTCAGGGTCAGGAATGCCAACAGCGCCCAACATTTTGGCCGCGTGCGCCAACTTGTCAGCCTTGGACTGTCTGGATCGGTGCTGAATATCCAGCATCTGCTGACCGATAGTCAGAACCGGGTTGTGCGTTTGCATCGGATCCTGAAAGACGATGGATATATCCGCCCCGCGCAGGTCCCGCATGTGCCGCTCAGAAGCTTGCAGCAAATCCTTCCCCTTGAACCTAATTTCTCCTTCACGGAACCGGGTATTGGGCGCGGTCAAACGCAGAATGGATGAGATCAATGTGGATTTACCACAACCGGACTCTCCCACGATGCCAACGATTTCACCTTTGTTGACGTTGAATGTGATGTCCCTCAATGCCCTGAGGTCGCCACGGCCTGTTTCGTAATCGACGCAAAGCTGGTCGATTTCCAGAAGTGTCTCGGTCATCGCTGTTTCCTCAGTTTCGGGTCAACTACATCGCGCAGGCTTTCACCCAGAAACGTGAAGCCAAGCGTTGCCAGAATGATCGGCAGGCCTCCGCCAACAACCAACCAAGGAGTTTGGCGGGTCAGGGAATAGCCATCCTTAAGCAAAGCACCCCAGCTCGGGGTCGGAGGCTTAACGCCCAGACCCAGGAAGGACAGGCCGGCCTCAAGCGCGATGACTGTAGGGATATCCATGGCTGCCAACACAGCCAGAACGCCAATGATGTTGGGCAGCATATGAACGCCTAGAATGCGCGCCATGCTGGCCCCCATTGAACGTTCAGCCAGGATGAACTCAGAGTTGCGAAGTGTCAGCGTTTGGGTCCGCGCCACACGCCCATATGTTGGGATCGATGTCGCCATGACGACAAACACGACCGTCTGCAGACTGGGCCCGATCAGGGCCACAACGGCCAGCGCGAACATCACTGTCGGAAAGGACCGGATGGTATCGAAGAACAGCATTAGAAGATTATCGAGCCATTTCGGCCCATACCCTGCAATCATGCCCAGTGTCAGGCCAATCGCCATTGCTCCGAACACGGCGGGCAATGCCACCTTGAGCGCAACTTGGCCCCCCGCGATGACCCGCGAAAACGTATCGCGCCCTAACTGATCTGTGCCCAGCAGGTGTGCCATAGACGGTCCCTGCAAGCGGGATTTGATATCCATCGCAATCGGATCATAGGGTACGATCCAATACGCAAAGATTGCGCAGAAAACGATGACACCGACGATGATTAAGCCCATGAGACCAAGCGGGTCGCGCGCAACGCCGACTATGATCTGGCCCATTTCGGAACGAGATTTTTCCATGTGCCTGTCTCCTCAATGAGCCGTGCGCGCGCGTGGATCAAGCAGCGCATTGATCAGATCGGCCAATGCGGTCGACACCACGAACAAAGCTGTTGATACTAGGACAGAGCCCATCACAATCGGGTAGTTTCGGGTCGTAATGCTGTCGATGACCAGTTTGCCCAAACCAGGTCGGGCAAAGACGATTTCAGCGAAAACCGCCGAGCTGAGAAGAAAACCCATCCCAACACCGATCACGGTAACCACGGGCAAAATGGCGATCCGCAGCGCGTACACCATGACCACGCGACGTTCGGCGATACCAAAGGCTCGGGCCGTGCGGACATGGCTTTCACCCATAACCTCCAGCATCGAGGCGCGTACCAACCGGGCAATATAGCCAACCCAACTGAGCCCGATGGCAAAGGCGGGCAGGACCAAATGGTCAAGACGGTCAAGGAAGCCTTCCCCGGCACCGATCGCGGGAAACCACTGTAGATGCACTGCAAAAACCAAAAGAGCCAAGAGCGCGACAACAAAGGCCGGAGCGGCCACAAAACTAACAGATATCGCGGCGGCAACCCGGTCGATCAACGTATTGGGATGCGCAGCCGCATAGGCGCCGAGTGCGATGCCCAGCGTAGCTGACCACAGGATCGACGCGAAAATCAGTTCCAATGTGAATGGTAGTTGCTGGAACACGATGTCAGTCACGGAACGACCCGAAAAGACATCGGTTCCCAAGTCTCCCTGCAAGAGGTTTCCGTAAAAAATCAAAAGCTGTTTCCAGATTGGCTGGTCCAGCCCCAACGCTACTGTGAGTTGGGCCTGAAGCTCGGGCGTGGCGCGTGGGCCGAGCATGATTTGGACCGGGTCGCCTGGCACGGCGCGGATCATCAGGAACATGACGGTGACCGCCACGAACAGGATAAGCAGCGACAGCCCGAACCGACGGGTTGCGAATTTCAGCATGGCCAACTGGCTCCTTTTGGCTTGATGGCGTTGGTGTTGGCACGGCGAGCGTTATGCACCCGCCGCACCTGGTCGACCTGGGGAGATCAGGTCGCCTTGCCAAAATAGCGAAGCAGGGACAGGCCATCTGGCCGCAGCGCTGGAATGACGCGTGCGCTGTGAATAACCGGTGTCGCCTCGTGAGTGATAAAGCGATAAGCACCGCTTTCTTCCATCAGATCCTGCGCACGCTGATACATTTCAGCTCGCTTTGCGATGTCCGTTTCAGCAGCCGCAGATTCATGGATTTCGTTAAATTCCGGGCTGTTAAACCGTTCCCAGTTCCATTTCCCGATCTGTTCTGGTGTGAACCACGACGTCGCATAATACGGATCAGGCGTCATCGAGAAACGGTTCAGAACAAGCTGTAGGTTCTCATTGTCACCAGACGCCCAGAATGCCCCGGATTCCAGAACGTTAACCTCAACCGTGATTCCGATCTGCGCCAGCGTCGCCTGAATAATCTGTGCAGTTGTTGTAAAGGTCGTCTTGTTCAACGTATCGAGGGTTAGCGTGACATTGGTTTCACCGGATTCCGCGAGCAACTGCGCGGCTTTCTCGAAGTTCGCCTCAGGTGGTACAAGCGAAGATGGCCGATGGCCAGCAAGGCCCGGTGCGATGATGCCGGTAGCCGGTTCAGCAGCTCCAAAATATGCTGCCTCCAGGATGCTCGGAACATCCACTGCGTGCTGAATTGCCTGCCGCAGTTTTTGATTTTGCAGCTTTGGATGCTCGACGTTCATTCCCATCCAGACATA
The DNA here is from genome assembly GCF_059610185.1 of Ruegeria sp. YTSA108. Taxonomy (NCBI): domain Bacteria; kingdom Pseudomonadati; phylum Pseudomonadota; class Alphaproteobacteria; order Rhodobacterales; family Roseobacteraceae; genus Ruegeria; species Ruegeria sp. YTSA108. The sequence goes on from NZ_JBXWND010000004.1 coordinate 298,612, forward strand.
GTAAAGCGAGGGTTTCTCAACCAGCGACCCACCATTGGGAACCCCGGCGCGATACCGCTCAACTGAGCCCAGCGACACGCGAGTTACGTCCAACTCGCCTGCCTCGAACGCAATCTCGGCCGTGTTTTCATCATCGATCGGATAGATCTCGACGGTATCCCAAGCGGGGGCATCCCCTTTCCAGTCAGGGTTGCGCTTTAGAACGGTCTTTTCTTTGGGCGACCAACTGTCTCGCAGATACGGGCCGGATTCCGCAACCGGATCAGCACCGATCCGGCCACCGGCGGCTTCGACCGCTGCCTTGGAGACGATGTTGCCAGTAATATACGGCAGGGCAATCGACCAGATCGGGGCAAACGGGCTGTTCAGAACGATTGTCCCTTCACGGTCTCCTGTCACTTCAACATGGCTGAATGGCCCTAGGTCGGGCTTATTCGGACTGTCGGTCGCGTCGTCCACGATCCGTTCCATGCTGAATTTGACGTCTTCAGCAGTCATCGCGCCAAATCCGTTAGTGAATCCAATATCGTCACGCAATGCGAACTTGATATGGGTCGGGTCAACCTGCTCGATCATAGTTGCCGCATCCATTTGCCAACCCCATTCCTCGCCCGGCTTGTATTGGATCAGCTTGTTGTAGATGGAGGCATGCACTTCTTCTTCAACGACACCAACGGAATGTGCTGGATCCATGTTCTGTGCATCACCATAAGCCCGCACCCGCAGAACACCGTCGTCTGCTGCAAACGCGCGGTTCGCCCACCCCATCGGAAGCGCTGTAGCGGCCCCTAGCGCAGTTGCACCTTTCAGAAACCTCCGGCGACCAACATTGGCCTTTGTCCATTCGATCTTCATAGTATCCTCCCTTAGATTAAGTCAGAGAAGTCTGCGTGGAACGGTTTCGGACCATTCCCTTGTTAGGACTTCGATTTCATTTGCGCCTTCAGCGGCGCGTAGTTTGCGGTAGAGATAGAAATTCTCGGTGTCACAGCTCATGCGGCACTCGGTCGTGATGGCGACCTGCCATTCTTCGCGCTCGAACGAAAAACTCCAAGCGGTCTCGAAATACGCGATTTTCGGATCATCGGGGTGAATGCGGTAAAGCATGCGTACGTCGCTACCAACAATCAGATCGTGGTAGGGATCGCGCGTTTTACCATAGTCATCAAACGTCTCCAGAACCACGCAACCGCTTTCCGTCACCGTGCGTTCTGATTGCGCTGAAGGTAAACGCAACTGCTCAGCTGCCAGAACCGGATACGCCTGCGCCGGGCCGGGTTCAGAGGCTTGAATTTCATGCGCAACTTCGCGCACCGGCAGATGAAGAGCACAATCCAGCAAGTGTAAAGTTACCGTGGCCGATTGAGGTGCTGGCCAGACAATCGGCCAATAAGACGTCGACAACGCCAGTCGCAAAACGTGGCCCTCGCGCAAATGGTGCGCACATTCGTTCAGCGTGATTTCAGCCTCGTAGAGCTCACCTGGTTGCAGGGCCTGCGGCGTCTCATGACTGTGGGAGTGACACAGGTTCAACGGACGATAGCTGATCCGCTGTGACACACCTTCGGGTGAAACATCACACAGCCGCGCGACAAGCTGGGCAACAGGCTGATCCACTGAAAACTGGAACTTTAGCTTTGCCCGACCCAGCAGCTCGAGCGGTGCTTGCAGCGGCGAGCTGTCAAAACAGACCGATAAGGCATCATCACCGGACTGATCCCCTGCAAGTTCATTGTCGATACGCATGCCCGCACAGAAATATCCGCCTTCCCCACCAACATGGTTGGGCGACGTGACAACGACCGTGCCAACCACCGGGTCCCGCGAAAACCCACCAGGAACCAGATGCCAGACCCGTTCTGAGACATGAGGTGACGGCCATGCCGTCTCTGCAATCCAACGACCTTTCCGAGGACCGTTTTGCGCAGTCGGATTGAAGTGCTCCTGCATGTATGTCCGATAGGCAGGCAAGTCCTCGGCGCCGTTTTGTTGTCCCTTCAGCCAGCGGTCAAACCATCCGACGACTTCGGAATGAAAATCTGCGGGATCAAGCTTTGAGATGTGCGGATAGCGGTGTTCCCACGGCCCAATGATAGCTTTGGTTGGCGCCGTCAGGTTGGCTGCCAAAGCCGGAGGCGCATTGACGTAAGCATCTGCCCAGCCTGTAATCGCCAAGACAGGGGTTTGGATCGCGGTCCAATCCTCGCAAACTGAGCCGTGCTTCCAATATGGGTCGCGCGTCTGATGTCGCAGCCAATCTGCAGAAGAGAATGGGACGCTTTGCAATCGGGCAAGCCAGTCCTGTCGCCAATCTGCGCGAAGCTCTGGATCAGCTGGGCGCGTCAGATAGGCAAACATCTGACTGCCCCAATTCATGTTGTCACTCAGCAGGCACCCACCCATGAAATGGATGTCATCGGCATATCGATCCACAGTCGAAGCGACACTGACGATGGCTTTCAGTGCAGGTGGTTGCCTGAAGGCCAGCTGCAGACCATTAAACCCGCCCCAAGATATCCCAATCATCCCGACATTGCCGTCACACCAATCCTGCGCGGCAATCCAGGCTATGACTTCCTCACCATCATGCAGTTCCTGTTCCGAGTATTCGTCGTCGAATTGCCCTTCGCTGTCCCCGGTGCCAGCTATGTCGACCCGAATACAGGCATAGCCCGCCTTTGCAAAAACCGTGTGTGTTGTTTCGTCTCTGGGCGCGGTGCCGTCACGTTTGCGATATGGCAGATATTCCAGAATGGCCGGTGTGGGGCCTGTCTCGGGCAACCAGAGGCGCGCCGCAAGCCGTCGCCCATCGGCAAGTGTGATCCATGTGTTTTCGATTGTTTCGATTGGCATCTGAAGCTTGTCTGTTACGATCTGATGCTGAAGAAGAAACCGATTTGCAGATAAATCAAATTGTGCAATCTTATGCGAGTTGACGCAGTTTGCAGTGATATAGCGTCAAAACGCGAAGGGTTTTCTTGTGTCCGAGTATTTTTCTGCCAACTTACGATCGTTGTGCGCAGAGCATGGAAACATTTCGCAGATTTGCCGCGAAATCGGCGTCAATAGACAGCAATTCAATCGCTATTTGAATGGCTCCAGCCTGCCCTCTGCCCATAACATGCGCCGCATTGCACGTCATTTCGACCTGACCGAAGCACAGCTTTTCGAGGAAACTGCAAGCTTCGAACGAATGCTAAGAGGCGTCCTGCCACAAGTTGGGAAAACGCCCACAGATGCGTTTTTGGAACCCTTCCGGGGGCAACAGAAGAACTTGCGGCGCTACATAGGTTTTTATCATTCCTATTTCTGCACGCCATCTTGGGAAGGAAAAATCTTCTGTTCATTGATCCGCATTCAGGAAGTTGAAGGGCTAATCACGATCCGGTCCCGTGAAATTGCCACGTCTCCAGACAAGAGCATGCATCAGATTTCGCGCTACGCTGGCTTTGTAACTATGCGCGGGAACAGGATATTCGTGACTGAACACGAGCTCGCGCGCGAAGGCAGCGTTTCAAATACAATCTTGTACTCGGCGCATCGCCAGCAACTGAAGTATTTGCGAGGGATGACCATGGGCGTTGCTTGGCGCCCATACCCCCATCCATACGCAGCCAAAACAATCTGGAAACGTCTGCACGAACGCGTAACTGCGCGCGAGGCGATCGCAGCTTGTGGCATTTACCCAATTCAAAGTAATAGGATTGATCCAACTGTCAGAAAGCACCTGACCGAGGTTTGAATCGCCGGATTGACATAAGCGGCAGCACCGTTCTTTAGGTGCTGACTCCAATTTCGATAGCAATTTTTCGTCCAAACTGTACGAGATCAATTCGTACCAGTTCTTCGAGACAGCACTGACAATGCCGCAAGTCTAGCTCGTGCAACGGGTAATGTTCGTCTCTGATTGCAGCGAAGAGGCGGATTATGACCCAGGCATCACCACCGATCTGGCATACCATGTGCGCGCAGTAGCATTTGTGCTGCTTCTGCAAACATGCTGCCTGTCTGACGTCTGGCACGAAACACTGGTCAGAACTTAACCCACCGCTGCACGAAAACGCCGCCCCCGATCAAAGGGGCGGCGCAAGGTTCGTAACGCTATAGGTTGATTACTCGGCAGCCTGTGTGCTTGCGTCAGCATGCTTGTCACGCTGTCCGTCGCGGTAAAGCGCTTTGGTCAGCGAGACCATCATCAGGGCCATCACCATGGTAAATGGCAATGCACCGATGATCATCGCGTTGCGCAACGCATCCATCGGGTTGTTTTCCCCTGCAGCAAGGATCAGCGCGCCGATCACAGCCGTCAGGATCACCCCCCAGATGATGCGGTGCTTGATGCCGGTCTCCTGGCTGCCGCCGGACATGATGGTGTTCATCACCAGAATGCCCGAGTCAGCTGAGGTCACCAGGAAGGTCATGATCAGGATCACGCACATGACGTTCAGCATGGACAGCAGCCCTCCGTCGATCATATAGGACAGGGTCACGAACAGCTTGTTTGTGTTCGAGGCACCAATGATCGCGCCTTCTGCGGCACCGGCCAGTTCCAGATCAATCGCGGTGCCACCCAGTACAGTCATCCAGGCGAAGCACACCAGTGCCGGTGCAAGCACGCAGCCCAGAATGAACTCACGCACGGAGCGACCTTTGGAGATACGCGCCAGGAACAGGCCCACAAACGGCGAGAACGCAATCCACCAGGCCCAGTAGAACGTGGTCCAACCGGCCTGCCAGCCGAATTGACGGCCCTGCTCACCAGCGGCATATGCCGCGGCCAGCGTGGCCTCGTCCAGTTCAGCTGCTGCGCCCTCCAGACCGCTCTTGAAGCCATCAAAGCTGCCCCAGGCGTTGGTTGCGCCACCCATCAGGGCATCCGCATGTGCCTGCGCTTCGGCAGGCAGAGCCGCCGCAAAGGCCTCGGCTGACAGCGGGCCATAGGCACCAAAGCTCAGCGAGAGGAAGTTCAGAAGGTAATCAACCAGGGCTGTACCATAGGTGGTCATAGCAAAGACAAAGGACCCGAAGATCACAAACGTGCCCAGCAGGATGATCGACAGGACAAGGTTCAGGTTCGACAGGTATTTAACACCCCGGCCAACACCCGACACCGCCGAAATGATGGACAAGCCCATGATAACGACCAGACCAGCAATCAGACCAACTTTGCTTGGCGTCGGAACATCTCCGCCAAAGTCCATGATCCATTCCATGCCGGTGATGGCATAGAGACCGTCGATGAACTGGCTGACGCCAAAACCGATGGTCACGGACACACCCAGGATCGTTGCAACAACGCCCAGAACGTCGACCACATGGCCAAGGAATCCGTTCATCAAACGACCGAACAGCGGGGTCAGAGCCGCACGGATGGTCAGAGGCATGTCACGGGTATAGGCGTAATAGGCCAGCGACAGGCCAGTCACCACATAGATTGCCCAGGCATGAAAGCCATAGTGCAGGAAGGTATACCGATAGGCCGACTGAACGGATTCGGGATCATTGCCAGCAACTGCACCGGACACGACATCGGGGTTTGATCCCCACAGGCCCAGCGGTTCAGCGGTCGCAAAGACCATCAGGCCGACACCCAGACCGGCACCAAACATCATCGAGAACCACGAGAAGTTCGAGAACTCGGGCTTTTCGCCAGGTGTTCCCATCACCCGCTTCCCTGTCGACGGCAGGATCGCCACAATCACCAGAAAGATGGCAAACAGGCCGACAATAACAATGTAGAAGCTGTTGAAGATTTCCAGCAGCTTGCCATTCCAGCTACCGAGGGTGCTGTTGGCATTGGCCGGGAAGACAAGCGCCCACAGTACAAGGGCAACCATGATGCCCTTGCTGATCAGCGCAATCGGTACGCTGTAATTCTCATAGAAACCGGCATCCGCCGTTTCTATCTCTAGATCCGTAAATGGTTCAGGTAATGACATAAGGTTCCTCCCAGTTGTCACTTTTTCATTATTTTTCCGCACAGGTTAGTTGGCTTTGTACCATGAACCCGACGGGCCTTTGGTTCGAACACACGTGCCGATCTTCTCATGCAGCGTGGCGGTTAGCGCTACGTCTCCGGTAGCGGAACATTCAAGGATTACCGACGGTTCACATCTGGCAGCCGAGCATTGCTCGCCGACTGAAACGACGCGATCAGGTTCAGAAGTGGTCACGTCTGGCTCCAAATTCGGCAATTCCGATTCAGAGCAGAATGCAGCTACAGGGCGATATCAGTCAAACTCAATTAGCTTTAATTAACTTCAGTAAAGATGAAGTCGGTAACTTTCCTTGCCAGAATTCAACAACCGCACGGATCTACTTAGGTGCATGCATAGGGTCGACACTAATGATCTGAACCGCGCCAACAGGTCGTAACCTTTGAATAGCGTTGGGCCTATCCCGCCCTATCCGACGCGAAACCGGTTCAGTCAATTTCGGCCTCGGCCGGGTTGGTAACAGCTACAGTCCCCGTCGCATAGATCTCTATCAGGGCTTCGCCAGCCTGTGATCCATCTAGCTCCACCTCAATGATCTCAAGGAATTTTTCGGTCTCAATCGCAGCCACCGCCATTGTCCGCATATAGATTTCCCAAAGATTATACTTGCGTTTGGACGAAAGATTCCCATCATTCGATATTCAGTCTCGTATTGTGAGAATTTCGTTAACATGCACCTAGAACGTCTGATCCAGATACTTGAAATCATCGCAGTCGTCGGACGCCCTGTTTCGGTGGCAGAGGTTCAACGTGCAACCGATCTGCCCAAGCCCACATGTTACCGGCTCATTCAGTCACTTGTTGAACAAAATCTCCTCGACGAACCCTCTGATGACGGAAAATACATCATTGGCGAGCGGATGATCAGGATTGCCTTGCTTGGAAAGTCCGATGCCGATGTCCGACGCTGTGCAGCCCCCCTCATGCGCCTCGCAGCGACAAATTTTAATGAAACGGTTTTTCTTGCGCGCTTTCGCGACAACAAAGTTGAAATCATCCACGTAGAAACACCCGATGATCCCGCTCGTGCCTTCATTCATCCGGGCTTAGGCGTACGTCCCATGCATGCCTGCTCGTGCTCGAAAGCCATTGCCGCCTTTGCGGAACCGGAATTTCGCGAAAGCATCATGTCAGGGAGCCTGAAGGCGTATACTGAACACACCAAGACGACCGAAGATGAGCTACGCCGCGAATTCGAGATAATTAGCGAACGCGGCTTTGCCGATTGTGATCAGGAAATCGACATCGGAATTGCCAGCGTTGCGGCACCGGTATCGATCGGCAACATCGGAGCTACGTTCAGTATTGGTGCGGTTGGCCCCATTCGCCGGTTCCGCACCGAATACCGCATCGAGATCGGCGAGAAATTGAAAGGTTTGTCCAAGAAGGTCAGTGGCGCAATCCAGCTGTGCAACGTAACGGATACATAAGGAAACGAATAACTAACGGCCCTTTTGGCCAAAAGGATGACACTGAGAATAGGAAAAATTCAACAAACCGGAGGAAACCAAATGAACCTGAGACCAGATCCAACGTTTCACGCCTCGCCTAAGCTTGCCATGCAGGCACCGGTGGAAAACTACGCCTTCACTGTAATGCTCAGCCCGGACGGATCGCAATCTGATGGCATCGCGGTCATTGACCTCAAACCGGACTCCGACACCTATGGCCAGATCGTACATCAGGTCATTGTTCCCAACAAAGGCGACGAATTTCACCATTTCGGCTGGAACGCCTGTTCGTCATCTCTGTCTCCTCTGACCGGGCACGCCTTTCTGGAACGACGTTATCTGATCGTACCTGGAATCCGATCCTCACGTATTTACGTCATCGACGTGAAAGACCCGTTGAAGGCCAAGATCCACAAGACGATCGAACCCGAAGAACTATTTGCAAAAACCGGTTATTCGCGCCCGCACACCATCCACTGCGGTCCCGAAGGGATCTATGTTTCCTGCCTTGGAGGTGGCGGCGAAGACGGTACAGACGGACCTCCGGGCATCTTCATCATGGATTGCGAGACGTTCGAAATAATCGGGCAATACGAGATGGATCGCGGCAAGCAGGACAAGCACTATGATTTCTGGTGGAACCTGCCGCAGGACTACATGGTTAGTTCCGAATGGGGTTTGCCGCCGCAGTTTGAAAACGGCGTGGTGCCCGAGGACCTGTTGTCGAACAAGTATGGCCATTCGATCCACTTCTGGGACTTGCGCGCGCGCAAGAATATCCAGACGATGGATTTCGGCGACAATTACCAGATGGCACTGGAAATTCGCCCTGCGCATGACCCGACAAAATCTTATGGTTTCTGTGGTGTCGTGGTGGACACCACCAACCTGCAAGGCGCAATTTTCACATGGTGGCGCGGTGACGACGGCAAATGGCAGTCCAAGAAAACGATCACCATCGACCCGCGTCCCGAAAAGCCCGAGAACCTGCCGCCACTGTTGCAAGGGTTCGAGGCCGTGCCGCCGCTGGTCACCGATATCGACCTGAGCCTAGACGACAAATACCTCTATGTTGCGTGCTGGGGGCTGGGCGAGATGCATCAATACGATGTCAGCGACCCGATGAACCCGAAGCTGACCGGAAAAGTCGAGCTGGGCGGCATCGCCCGCGGCACCAAGCACTCCAACGGCAAGGATTTTGCCTATGGCCCGCAAATGGTTGAAATCAGCCGCGACGGCAAGCGCGTCTACTGGACCAACTCGCTTTACTCCACCTGGGACAACCAGTTCTATCCCGACGACGAAGGCGGACAAATGGTGATGGCCGATGTGGGCGAAAACGGGGGGCTGACGCTGAACAATGACTTTTATGTCGACTTCCCCAAAGGTCTGCGCAGTCACCAAATTCGCCTGGAAGGCGGTGACTGTTCGACCGACAGCTTCTGCTATCCGTCCGTCTAAGAAATGGGCGACATAACAACAATGACAGCCCTTTGGTGGGCTGTCATTTTTTCTGGACTCTACCACGGTATCAACCCCGGAATGGGTTGGCCGCTGGCCGTTTCGGCGGCGTTGATGGAGCGAAAGCACAGCGCCCTGCCAAAAGCGCTGGCAATGTTGGCCACGGGGCATTTCCTCGCGATGATTGGCATCTTGTTGCCATTCTCACTGATGATGTTCCTTGTTCAGTGGGAAGTTCAAATCCGCGTGGTCGCCGGGCTTTTGGTTATCGCCATGGGCCTCTATCTGCTGATCAACCGAAGACATCCGAAAATTCTGGCGCGCGTGCACCCTGCCCGGTTGGCGCTCTGGTCATTCCTCGCTGCGATGGCGCATGGGGCTGGTTTGATGCTGGTGCCGATTTTTCTGGGCATCTGTGCGATTGGAGCGAACGAAACGGGTCATGCCGCAGCACAAACACTTATGAACAGCAACGTGACGACTGCGTTTCTTGTTGCAGCAGTACACACGTTGTCGATGACAATTGCCGGCGGCACCATCGCAGTTGTGATCTACCTTTGGCTGGGGCTCAGGTTCCTCTCAAAGACATGGTTCAATCTTGATGTCGTTTGGGCACTCAGCCTCATCGCCGTCGGAGCATTCGGACTCTATGCAGCACTTTTAGGCCATTGAAATCGGTCACCCGTCCAAATGGCACCTGTTCACGAGCTGGCAGAAACCCGCAATCCCGGCAGTTAATCTTTCAACGCATCTTAGTGGTACCTGAAGCACCGCATTGCCGATTTAGTCAGTTGGAATTTCTCCTGCAGGCTCTGCCGCAAACTTTTCAACTTGATTGCCTGGAATAACCCCGACCGGGATGATGCGTGAGTCAATCTGCAAAGCGGACGCTCAACACGCTCGTTCAAAGAATGTCATTTTCCAAAGCACATCGTTGTTCACGCAATCTACTTTTACTCACGATACTCAGTGTCTTAACGCGATCTGGAGCAGATATTGGCAGAGCGGGGCGTTGCGGTTGATCATGTGACAATCAGAAGATTGGGTGGTGAAATTCTCGCCCCAGATCAAGATTGAGATGCACAAATGCAAGCGCCCTAGTGCAGTTTCATGGCGCATGGACAAAACCCATCTCAAAGTGCGCGGCCATTGGATGTATCGGTATCGAGCGGTTGATCGCGACGGCGAAACCCTTGATTTTATGCCGTTTGAAAGCCGCGATACCGCGGCGGCCAAGCAATTCTTCGCGGAGGCATTGGCCAACAAAGGCATTCCGTTGCAGATCGTGGTCGACAAAACCGTCCCTCTCGCTGCAAATCTGTTTTCATCCCAAGATCAAACATCTTCTTTAAACTGCTTACGCAACCAGTCCACAAAGATCTCGACCTCTGGTCGTACAGATTTTTTGGAAACAGGTTGCATTAGGAAATGTGCATCCGGATGTGGCAGCGGTTTGCCGGCAAATCGAACGCCCGAGGCGAGCCCATTTTCGGTATTGACCAGTCGCGAGAACACTAGAGCATAGCCACCGCCACTCGCGACAAGTTGCAGCGCCGAAATGGTTGTGTCTACCAGGTATTGCGGGGCGTCTTGCGGCTTGGTGCAGTCATATGCACTCAAGTATCGTTCCCAATGGCCTTCATGGCCCAATATGTGAACAAATGGACCAGACAGCAGATCCTGCACTTGCTTTGCACTGTTCTTCCGGCCTTTGGCGCATATCGGGACGATCGTTTCATCAGAGAGCTTATCGGAGAGTGCGTCGGTCCAGTTGCCACGACCCAAGCGTAGCTCTACGTCGATCTCTTCTAAATTGGTGGTCTCTGTCCAGATATTTGTCACAAGGCGAAGATTTATCGTCGGGTGGTCTTTCTTGAACGACGGAAGACGGGGCGCAAGCCAAAGTGAAGCGGTCGATATCGGCGCCTTGATCGTAACTGTCTTCGTCGCCATCGACCCGAAAAGGTTTGCCGAGGCCATATCGATATCAGCAAGCGCCTGCCGGACAGTTGAGCAATAAGCCTGACCAAGCTCTGTGAGAGACAGATGTCTTGCGCGCCTCACAAATAACTTGTGCTGCAACTGCTGTTCCAATGATCGGATGTGCAGGCTGACGGCAGCCTGCGTCAGCCCCAATTCGACGCTTGCACTGGTAAAATTCAGATGTCGGGCCGCGGCTTCAAAGCTACGCAGCCAGGTTAGACTTATCTGGTTGGACGGCATTTACCACCAAGAAAAATTCGCGTTAGCTCGGTTTATTTATCATTTTTCTTTTATCAGCAAGTTCCCAAATAGGGTCTGGTTTTGTTCTTTCGCTCGAACAGGAGATACGGACATGACTGAAAAAAACAGGATGTGTCGCAAACTCTGGTGTCTAGTTGACGAGCATGCATGATCTGAGGTTTTTACTGGTCGAATAATTTTCGAACAGGTTATTTGAGCATGATCTCGTTAAAGGGCTGTCATTTCCCCAAGGATGCAGTTTTGTACGCTGTTTTCTTCTATCTGCGGTACACGGTGTCCTATCGTGACTTGGAAGAGATCATGGCTGAGCGCGGTGTCCGAGTTGACCATGCCACTTTTTATAGGTGGGTGGTGAAATACTCGCCAATCGTCGCAGCTCGTGCGCTGTCAAAGAAGCGTCCAACGCCGAGTTCATGGCGCATGGACGAAACCTATATTCGTGTTCGCGGCAACTGGATGTACCTCTATCGGGCCGTCGACAAAGCTGGGAATACTCTTGATTTCATGTTGTCTGAGCGCAGGAACCGTCCAGCAGCAGCAAGGTTCTTTGCCAAAGCGCTGTCTTCAAATGGAATCCCGAGCAAGATCGTCATCGACAAAAGCGGCGCCAACGCGGCTGGCATTCGAGTGGTGAACAAAATCCTTAATCGGTTTGGCTGCCCAGCCAAAATCCAAACGGTCAGGTCCAAGTATTTGAATAACCTAATCGAACAGGGTCATCGGTTTATCAAGCGTCGTGTACGGCATATGTGTGGGTTCAAATCGTTCAGATCCGCATCAGCTACTTTGGACGGCATCTAGGTCGCCAAAATGATCCGGAAGCGGCAATTCCCCAGCACTACCACGTCGGGCTTTCGGCTGTTTGCCGAGATCGCAGAATAGGTGTGTCCGGTAGTTGACTGCCTATGGTCGTTGCAAAAGTTTGCGACACATCCAGTTCACAATGAGGAACGAACGGCGGCCCTGCGGACATAGCTGCAATTCGCCCTTTCCCAAAATCCTCTTTGTGTCGCAGTCTTGCGCGTGACGTCCGCTTGACGACACGACCCCTATCAAACGATCATCTCAGAACTGTCATGTGGTACTTCAAGGGAGATCTCATGGAAGTATTCGGAAGTGAAGCACAGCGACGCATGTCAACCATGGGCGAGCATCTTATGCAGCTGTTGGGTGATGACCCTCGGTTTTGTAGCCATGGGCGTGGTATACAGATTGCCAACGAGTATAGCGGGGCGTTGGATGATGCCGTCGCAATGGCCCGAATTCTTGGCATCACGGCGATAGAAAGCATACCGCGTGAGGAGGTGGCGACGGCGCGAGAACGAATTGAAAGCGAGGGTTTAAAAACCGACACGATTGCTTGCTATCTTGGCGGTCTGAACTGTGTCGAAGCCGCTCGCCAAGTGGTCGCAACTCATGCTTTGCCCGAGGATTTAACGCTACGAGTGATTGATCGCAGCTCTCCACCAGAATGGCTTGAAGCTTTCGCGGAAGTCGCGTTGAGCCATGGTGTTCTACCGCCAATAGGGCCGGTGATGCGCGGATTGTCTCGTCCCGGGTTTGCTATGGTCGTCGTTGATCGATCAGGTGCTCCAATTGCAACTGCGGGTTCAGTTCTGTGTCATCCCTCCAGCAGTCGGCTGCATAGTCGCGCACAATGGGGGCAACTCTCGACCAAACCTGAACGCATGGGCGAGGGCATTGCAAAAGTCTTGGGGGCGATAGCTCTAATACACTCGCATGAAAAGCTTGGCGCCACAGGGTTCAAGACAGGCATCGCTCCGGGTAACATTCCCTCTGCACGGCTTTGCGAAAGACTTGGCTTGGAGGACAGTGGAAACGACATAGTCGCGATCATTGACCCTCACGTATACTCAGAAGATCGGTTAACCAAGTGACCCATCCGGCTGTCTGTGGTCGCATTGTGTAAGCAATATTACCAAGAGCCTGAGTTGGTCTCTTGAAAAAGCTGTCTGAAGTCAGCGCATATGGGACCAAAAGCCCCAGAAGGTTGGGAGAACAACTGGGCGCAAACCATGCCAGGGCAAAGCTTCAACGTGATGATGCGCCTCAACGGACCGCTCGAGCCTTGGTTCGACAAAACCTGGCGTCCTGGTGATCTGAAATTGGTAGAATAAAGCGACGGCCACGACTATCGGGCGACGCTAATTGTTGGCGTCGCCTGGCATTTTCTTTGGTGTCCGCTTTGGTCTCAAAGCGGAAATCCATTTTCGGGAGCACTGCCATCTTTCTTTAATTCTAGATTTATTCCCGAACCAACTGCCTCCACTACTACTACTGCAGTTGCAAAATATCCGGGACGCAGAGTTTTCTTTTGGCAGGCATTTTGTCTGCACCATCTGATCGTTTCAGTCGCTTCGGGCCGTCCTTGACCTTGATTTTCGGCTTAGCTAGCGGGCCTTTTAGAGTCACTGGCCAGGGGCTTTTCGAAAGAGGTTCGCCAATCTTGCGGGGCTGTAGATCTAAATCCAAGACCTTGCCAGCCACATCGACCCCGCCAAAAACGACAACTTGGACATGATCCGTTTCCAAGGTGGTTTGTTTCGTCGAAATACTTCCATTGGAGATACTAATCGGCGCGCGCAAGCACACGATCGGAGCAACCTTTTGTTTTTCTTTGGTAAACACCCAAGGTAGCACACCCAGCCCCGCCAAATCCAAAAGCTGGGTCTCGATCGAGCCATCACGTAATGAAACTGTGGCGTTGCCGTTCATGCTGTTGGCAAAGTGCTTGGGTGAATCGGTTCCTCCTGACACCGAAAAATCTGCATAAATCGTACCGCTTGCACCTTTTTTGAAGTTCAGTCCGTGAAGAATGTCATCCAGCTGCCAGCCGCCTGCCTTGCCGGTCAACGTGAGCAGGTGCGCATCGTTCGATAGATCCATTTGCCCGCTGACGTCGAAATGAGCGCCACCGTATTCAAATTTCAAAGGTCCGGCCTTAAGCTCATTTTTGTTAAGCGTCAGTTCGCTCTGCAAACTGCTAATGCCTTTGGCGCCCTCTATGTGCCGAAGGTCAATGTCGACATCCATATCCATACCGGACAAGAGAACTGAACGTCCAATTGGTTTAAGCGTCACATCTCTCAAAGGGCCAGTGTCATCTGCTTCTTGATTGACATCTTCCTCATCGGGCTCCGTACCGCCTAGCTTCCGCAACTGTGCGGCGGCCTGAACGATGGTTCGGATATGATCTATCTTTATCAGGTCACTCTCTATGGAACCCTTCAGCACAGGATCACTTGTTGCATCATCAAGATCGGCGACAATTTCGAGGACAGATTCAGCAACCTCTACATTGGCACTCGCGTTCCAATCGGTGCCTTCGCTAGCGAGGTCAATCTCAAGGCGAGCCTGTCCGGTTTCCACACGTTCAAGCGATAGTGCCTCCAAAAGGTCCGCTCCTGATGGGACTTCGACATCAATTGCTAAATCCAGGTCCTCGAATTTGAGTACATTCTTCACAGTGCCATGTACTTCGAGGTTCCAGACTTCTGTTTCACTTGTCTTTCCATCTAAATTCGTCAGCGATAGCTGATTGATGTCGCCATTCAAATGAAAGTCGCCGGAAAATCTGCCGAGTTGGTCGTCCGGTCCTAACAGTTCTGGTGAGATCAAACTGCTTGCCGGAATATCCATTAGACCTTCTGCTGATATTCCTTGTAACTGCAGCGCGTCATCGACCGAACCGTCCAAAATGATAAACGGATCAGCCGGGTCCCCAATTCTCAAGTTGATGCTTCCGACCCTTAAGCTGCCTTCTGGTGTTCTGGAAAGTTCGGAGAACTTGATCGGAGGCGGGCCCTCGCCAGACGTGTCCAATGTGAATCCGTTGGTCTTAATGACCATTTGCCGCTGCGGAATCTGCCCGGGGACGCTGTCGATAACCATGTCGACAGCGATAAATTTAAGATCATACCGCGATGCGGCGGGGGCTGGTTCAGCATCTTCAGGATACAACCGAATGCGGGTTGTCAACGATACGTCTTCCGGATTTCCCAATTCTCCGATTTGTCCTGTCAGCGTCAGGCTTTGCCCGCCATCCAACTCCGTCAAAACACTTAGATCATCAATCCGAGCAACGCCGTCGACCGATTTGAATGTTGCACCAATACTTCCTGAACCTTCCAGGACACGGTCAAGCTTCAGGATATCGAGAAGCTGGCCAAGTTCTACAACCTCTAGGGTCGTCTTCACTTGCAGCCCGTCTTCTATGGGGGATTCCTCTGCGGTAATCGAAATCTGTTCGAAGCTCACCGCTACCTGAAACGGGTCTTCCGCAGGGAATGTCGCGTACAGATCAAACCTCTCTCCGTTTAGCGAACCGGCCCCAACTGCGGTCGCAACGTCGGTTTCCGTATCGCGTTCTAGAAGCAGCTCAGAAAGCTGCAGATCCAGCTCAAGCCCGTTTAGATCGTTTTGGTAAAAAACGGTGATATCGGTCAGGTCAATTTTATGGTCCGTTAGAACTCCAGCCAACGGCATTTTCGGAGACTTAGCAGCTTGCCCGGCTTCTACATCTGATTGGGAAAGGGACTGCCAGTTTCCGACGCCGTCTTTGCCTGTGATCAGGTTCAGGTGAACGCCCGAGAGAAAAAGGTTGCTCAGCGATAGATTACTGTTCCAGAGGTCGCGCGTGGAAATTTCGAACTCAAGTTCGTCGATAGCTGCCAGATTCTCGTTCGCTCTCCGCGAACCGGGTAGTACCAGCCCCGCCGCTGACACCTGCAAGTGCCGGCCAAGGCCCAGACGCACTTCATCCTCTATGATGACGTCCTGACCAAGTTTCTTGGAGATCAGGTTTTCGACGAAGGTGGTCCTTACAGAAGAAAACAACGTAGAAGACAGGAAAAGCCAAGCTGCTAACACAGCCATAAACGCGACAGCGCAACAAACCAATACACCTTTTGCAACGTATCGCACGCTTTTCTCCTAATGTTCCGATTCATACCTTGGGCAACCTAAACCATTTATTTGTTAGGTTAATGGATTATATGGTCGAAAGATTTCCCGACCTCTGAATGATCTTGACCGTACAGCTGATAACTCTCGCTGATTTGGTCGGACAGCTAAATCACGGGTAGATGACAAAATAACTTTTGTACCGCTGACCCAGCTTCCAATCAGCTGGCTTGAAGCGAGTTTGACCGACCAGAACTGGACACGTTGCAGGGGTTGCGATTTCAGCGGCTCGACGCATCCCCAAGCTATTGGCAGCCAGATTTCCTCGATTTCCCACATTTATCTAATTACTGTTATATGTGAATTCTTCAAACGACGAGGACAGGATGAACTCACTAACTAGAATAACACGTGGGATAGGCGTCGCTTTCAAAGACGGTAGAGTGAAAGGCATTCTTGCCTTCACGGTTGGAATGATTTTATGGGCCTCGGTCTTTTACCACTTTGTCGAGGGTTGGAGTTGGCTCGACTCAATCTACTTTTCTGTCGTGACGATTTCGACTGTGGGGTTTGGTGACTTCTCACCTGAAACCGCGGCAGGGAAGATCTTCACAATGATTTACATCATAGTGGGCCTCGGTGTCTTCGTGACCGCGGCGACCACAGTGGCGGATACAATCTTGTCCCAGGACGACAAAAAAGCGGACTAATAGACTGCACTCAAATGAGCCAAACCGAGTTCCTGCACAGGCATTGGCCCGTCTGTGCATCTCAAGCTGCGGCCTGGATTCATTTGCGTCTTCAAGCTGATAGATGATCACTAAAACTAAAAAAATATACATATTATGTTTTTTGAGTATAACATTCAAGAAACATATGGAGGGATGGAATGGAAAAGACACAGGACGCAAAGATTGTCGATCTGGCAATACGATTGCTCTTTCTCGGACTATTTCTCTACAGCGCTTTGGTCATGGTGGCCCCGCTTGCAAGCGTGGTTATCTGGGCAACTATCCTCTGTGTGGCGCTTTACCCGGCATTTGATTGGCTGCAGTCCAAGCTGGGAGGTCGGAAAAAGCTTGCCACAACGATCTTGGTTTTGCTCGGCCTTGTTTTGACCCTGGGGCCAGTCGCAACTGCGGTGTCTGGTGCTGCAGAACTAGGGGCTGAATTCGCGGAACAAGCAGACAAGGGTGAGCTGAAAGTCCCTCCTGCGCCCGAGGGCCTCAAGGAATTACCATTGGTTGGAGACAAAATTTCCGATGTCTGGGGGATGTTTGAGCGCAATCTTGACGGCGCGCTTACGAAATATGGCGCGCAAATCCTTGAGATCACCAAGTCGCTGTTTGGAAAGGTGTTGGGCATCGGCATCGGGCTTCTTGGCTTAGCTCTGTCCGTATTGATAATGGGGGCGTTGTTCAGCCCCGGGCCAAATATGGTCCAAGGTCTTCAGCGCTTTGCCAACCGTGTTTTCGCTCCGCGCGGTGGAGAATTCGTAACACTGGCAGGCGCAACAATTCGGAACGTTACAAAAGGCGTGATTGGCGTAGCTGCCATTCAAGCGGTCTGCGTTTGGATACTGTTGGCTTTGTTTGGGATTTCTTCGGCCGCCACGTTGGCATTCATCTGCCTGATACTCTCGATTATCCAAATCGGGCCCGGATTGGTTCTAATACCGGTAATTATCTACGCTTGGAGTTCCATGTCCGGCGGGACTGCTTTGATCTTCACCATATTGGCCGTTCCCGTCATGATAATGGACAGTTTTCTAAGACCCGTGTTCATTTCAAAAGGCCTTGAGACTCCCATGTTGGTCATCCTCATCGGTGTTCTCGGAGGTATGATGGCGTACGGTTTGATCGGCGTCTTTATGGGGCCGGTTCTCTTCGCTGTTTTCTATGAGCTATTCAAAGTTTGGATTGATACCTCGCCCGAAGCCGAGGGCACTGCTGAAGGCGCGGCGAAATGAGGAAGACAATTTGGACAACCCTGGCGGTCATTCTGATTTTTCTTGTCTGGTACCTGGTCGCTGATCGGAAAACGCCATTTACCGGGAACGCCAGAGTAAAAGCCGTGGCGACCCAGATCGTCCCGCAGGTGACTGGAACTGTGACTGAAGTCTTGGTCGAAAATGGTCAAATCGTCTCGGCCGGAGATGTCCTCGTCCGGATCGACGCGCGACCCTACGAAATTCAGCGCGACAAGGCGGAAGCTGATCTCGAAGCAGCCACTCAAGAAGTCGGTGCATCTTCGGCAGAAGTAAGAGCGGCACAGGCCAAACTAGCAAGGGCGCAGAGCGATCTGGATACGATGCGCATTCAAACAGAACGCGTATTTGCGCTCGAAAAGAAAGGGTTGATTGCCGTCTCAAAGGCCGATGATGCGCGAGGGCAACTGGCAGAGTCCGAGGCAAACTATGAGAACGCAAAAGCAGATCTGGAAAAAGCAAAACAGAGACTTGGTGACGACGGGATTGAAAACCCGAAAATCCAGCGCGCGTTGGCCGCCTTAGCGGATGCAGAGCTTAACCTTGAGTGGACTGAGTTGCGCGCTCCGGCGACAGGTGTCATCTCTAATTTGCTGATAGCCCCCGGAACATATGCGCGATCCGGTCAGGATCTGTTGACGTTTCTGGACGCAACTGACGTCTGGATTGAGGCGTATTTTTCCGAGAACAACCTAGGAAGAGCCTCGATAGGGTCTCCGGTTGATGTAGTGTTGGACATGCATCCAGGTCAGGTTATTCCGGGCGTCATTGAGAGCTTTAGTGCAGCTGTTTCCCTAAGTGGCGGTGATGTGCCCGGGCAATTAGCGAGCCCGCCAAGCACAAAAGGTTTTTTGCGGGAGCCTGAGAGGTTCCCAGTCAGGATCGTTTTACCTGGCTATGAAGCCGGAAGCACCGAAGATGACCTTCGCTTTCAACTGAATGGGCAAGCCGATGTGATCATGTACCTAAGCGACAACTCGTTGCTGAACCTCGTAGGTCGCACCTATATCCGCGTGGTTTCAATTCTGTCCTATGCGTACTGAGGACCAACGCTCTGTCACCCGGCTTGCGCTGGGTGTTACCGGCGTCTTTTCATTGGGCCTATTTCTTGGGTGGCCGCTTGCCGTCGTTGGGGCGGTGTTCGCCGCCCTTTTTCTGCAAGCACCTGCCGCATTGCCTTTGACAGCATTTGCGAAGCTCTTTGTCTTCTCTATTGGGTTGATGTTCATTTCGTTCCTGTTGTCGTCAATCTTCTCACCATATCCGCTTGTATTTCTGATGCTGGTGGCGATTGGAATAATCCTGTCTTTCATGTGGTCAGTTTCCGGCGCCGGAGTATTACCCGGTGTCATAGCTCTCATGGGCGCATTGATGATTCCGAACCTGGTTCTGCAATCACAGGACCTGGCTTTGGTGCTCGTGTATTGGATACCGTTGAACCTGCTGTTCGCAGGCTTCGTATCGACACTGATGTTCGTATTGATACCCGCTGAACCTCAAACGGCGGCTCAAAAAAAAGCTGCAGCGCCGCCAAGCTTCGACCCATATCGTCGCATAGTCAGGATGTCGCTTGTCACAGTCCCGTTTGCTATGGCATTTTTTGTTTCCGGCGCGTCTGCATTGCTGGTTCTGTTCTTTGTCGCGCTGCTGAGCCAACAACTTGCAGCGATGCCTGCCGCGGGTAAATCGGTTGCAAAAGCTATGCTGACGGCAAACCTGCTTGGGGCGGCAGTATCCATCATTTGCTATGAGATAAACGTAATAGCGCCGGTTATTCTAACGCCCATTCTGCTGTGTTTTTTCTTTTGCCTGACACTCGGAGCACTCGGTAAATCTCAAGCCCCGCTCGCCACCGCTGCCGGCTCTGCTATTACAACGGCTCTCATAGTATATGGCGGGTCGGTTGCGCCGTTTTCAGACGAGGCTGACGTCAAGAGCATCATTCGAGTTTTGCAAGTTGCCAGCGCCGCCTTCTTTGTAATCATCGCATATGTCGTGGTAGATGAATTCTGGCCGGAAAAAGAGCGCCAGGCGGCTCAATGACGTTTGTTGCAACAAGGCTTGGCGCTGAAACCGACAGAGTTCTCAACTTGACCAATTCTACTTAGGGTCAGGATTCATAACCAGTACATAACGGTTGCCTCGAGTGCGAAGGCTGAGAGGAAGACCTTGGGACTACCGTCATAACGTGTCGCCACGCGCCTCCAATCCTTGAGCCTGCCGAACATGATCTCGATCCGGTTGCGGCGTTTGTATTTGCGCTTATCGTATTTGACCGGTGTCTTGCGTTGCTTACGGCCTGGGATGCAGGCGCGTATCCTTTTGTCTTTTAACGCTTCACGGAACCAGTCGGCGTCATAGCCGCGATCCCCGAGCAGCCAATACACGTTCAGTATGCTGCTGAGCAGAGCCCGAGCATCGATGTAATCGCTGACCTGCCCGGCGGTAACGAACAGGTTGAGCGGGCGACCTTGGCTATCACAGATAGCTTGCAGCTTGGTATTCATGCCGCCTGATTGGCAGAACCAAAGGCGGCATGAATACGAAACTGCACGCTGTTACTGACAGTCTGGGACGCCCTATCCGTTTTTTCATATCCGCTGGGCAGGTGAG